>NZ_JAKRGC010000003.1 GCF_022347745.1 Streptomyces sp. OfavH-34-F | reverse complement strand
CCATGGGCCGGTCGACGCGGAGGACCGGGACGGCGAGCGCGGACCCGGCCGCCTCGGCGACCGCGCCGATGGTGGAGCAGGTGCACAGCACGGCCGCCGCTCCCCGGGCGGCCAGCTCCGCGACGAGTGCCGTCACCTCGCCGGCGACCGCTTCGGGCTCCCCGGCGGCGGCACCGGCCAGCAGTTCCTCGCGTACGACGTGGTGCAGCGGGAGGCCCGGGTGGTGGGCGTCGCGCAGGGCGTCGAAGACGGGGACGTGGACCGGCGAGGTGTGCAGCAGCGCGAGGGCCACGGGCGGCACACCTCTTCCGGTCCGGTACGGCTCGTTCAGTACAGCTCGGGGTGCGAGGCGAGCTGCGTCTTCGCGCGCTCCACCAGTTCCTCGGGCGCTTCGGGGGCCTCGCCGGGGTGGCGCGAGGCCCATTTGGCGGCGTACGGGCACAGCGGCACGACGGGCACGCCCTCGCGCCCCGCCATGGCGTAGAACTCCCTGACCAGGGCGCCGGCGATGCCCTTGCCCTCGTGTCCGGGCTCGACGACCGTGTGGACGGCGACGAGCCCGGCGGGCTCACCGTCCATCACGAAGTACGCGACGACTCCGACGGCCTCGCCGTCCTCGTACGCGGACAGCCTGCCCGCCGCCCGGTCGTCTCGGATCTCGGGCCCGGTCTGTTCTGCCATGGCGGGTGCTCCCTGGGGGTGTCGCCGGAAGGGCCGCCTCAGCGCGCCGCGGGCACCGCGTGCGGGCTGCGCTCGGTGTCGCTGCCCGGCACGGGCGCGGAGGCGTCGGCGCCGAGTGCGACGATGCGGTTGTCCGCGTCGACGTGCACGATACGCGGCACCAGGGCGCGCGCCTCGGCATCCTCGACCTGCGCGTAGCTGATGAGGATGACCAGGTCACCCGGGTGTACGAGGTGGGCGGCGGCCCCGTTGATCCCGATCACGCCGGAACCGCGCTCGCCCTCGATGACGTATGTCTCCAGCCTGGACCCGTTGTCGATGTCCACGATGTGCACCAGCTCACCCGGCAGCAGGTCCGCGGCCTCCATCAGCTCGGCGTCCACGGTGACGGAACCGACGTAGTGCAGGTCGGCCTGGGTCACGGTGGCACGGTGGATCTTGGACTTGAACATGGTGCGCATCATCGGGACACTCCTGGACTTAGGCTCCCTGCCTGCGTTTTTGCAGGTCAAGGGCGGTTTCCCCATCTTACAACGCGGCGCATGTCCGGTCAGTTCTCACCAGGCTTCCGAGACCTGATGCTGACCCATCGCCAACTTTCCCGACACACCGCCAGGTGTTGCGTGAGGGCCTCACACGCCCTCCTGAACCTCACCGCGACGACGACTGCACAAGCCTACGCAGCACCCCCCGGAGGGCGTCCGTGATCCACGTCACTACCGAGAGGAGTTCCGGGCACGGCACGGCGACATGACCGCGAATCCGCGGCTCAGCTGATCGGGCCGAAGATCTCGGTGCGGTCGAAGTCGGCATCCATGCCGTCCAGCACCGCTCCCAGTTGCTTCTCCTCGTACTTGAAGTGCGTCTCCATGACCGCCTCGATCCCGTCCAGGTGGCGGTGCGCCACCTCCGGGTCGCTCGAGTCGGCCACCGCCTTCCGCAATCCGCCGATGAGGTGCTCGATCATGTTGTGGTCCTGAGTGAGCTTCGCGACCACCGGCGCCAGGTCGGGTCGCGCCCGTACCAGTTCCGGGAAGAGCGAACCGTCCTCGGCGCGATGGTGGCCGGACAGGGCAGCGCAGAACCCGTGGCAGAACAGCAGCAGGTCGGTGGCGGCGTCGGCGGGGTCGCCGCCGTCCAGTCCCGCCCGCGCCAGCGCCAACGCCTTGCGCAGCTTGCCGTGCACCCGCTGCAGTTCCTCGCCCCAGGCAGTGACGCGGTCAGTCGGCAAGAACGCCCTCCCGTCGCAACCAGGCCGCGCACGCGGTCGTCCAGGACGCGGTGTGCGGTTCGCGTGCGATGAACGGGTGCGGCTCGCCGCCGTATTCCACACCGTCGGCCAGGCCGATGCCGTGGCTGCCGGCCGGGTAGACGTGCAACTCCACCGGTACCGCGGCAGCCGCCAGCACGCGGGTCCACTCCAGGGCGTTGGGCAGACCCGGCGGGTCCTGTGCGGTGGCCCAAACGAAGGTCGGGCACACCGACGCGTCCACATGCTTGGCCGGGGACAGCTCGTCCTTGATGGGCAGCAGGTCGCCGAGCAGGTTCTCGACCACCACCGGCGGCAGCAGGTCGAGGTCGGCCAGCGCATAGGCCAGGATCGCGAAGTCCGGCCGGGGCGGGTCGGCGACGCCCTCCTCGATGGACAGGACCCGGCCGGTCATGAGCAGGCCGGCGAGTTGGCCACCCGCGCTTGATCCGATGACGCCGACCCGGCCCACGGCGAGGCCGTGGTCACCGTTGCGGATGTGGTCCAGCCCGGCCCGGGCGTCTTCCAGCGGGGCCGGGAACCGATCCGGCAGCAGCCGGTAGGACAGGACGAAGGCGTGGATGCCGAGGCCGGACAGCCAGCGCGCGTAGCCTTCGCCCTCGTGCGGTGGAAGTTCCCGGAAGCCGCCGCCGGGCAGGACGAGGACGGCGGGCCGGGGGCCGGAGAACCGGTCGTCGGCGGGGTAGAGCGTGATCTTCTGTGAGATTGGGGTGGGAATGGCCGGAGCCACCTTTCGATACGACGCCTCCATGCCTGACGATCCGTCCGCCACCGGCACGCGACGCTGCCGGACACTATAACCACCAGGGAAAGATGGACAGTTGCGTCGCGCTGCCGCATTGGCGGCAGGACGAGCACGCAGCCCACCGTTGATGAGTGGGCCGCCGCACAGCGTCTACCCGAAGACGCGGCTCCCGTTCTGCTGATGCCGCTGGGCTGACCGCCGCGTACTCTGCCGCTCTCGGGCCGCTTCGGCTGCGCGGGACCGGACATGACCCGGGACAGGTCGCCGTCCCCGGAAAGTTTCGGACGGCCTCTCCACGTGCCGCTCTCCCCGAGCGCCGCTGACCGCTCACCCGGAGTCCGAGTCCCTGGTCTGTGGCCTGGTGGTGGTCGTTCGTCGTCGTTCGGTGTCAACTCCCCGGTGCGTCAGAGGTCCGAAAGGCTTTCGTGGAGTGACCGGTGACATGGGGATGTCGTGTCCCGATACTTGCCACCAACCAGCGCACAGTTCGAAGGCGCACCGCCGCTTCCGCATGCCCCTGGTACCCCCCTCCAGCCCGTACAACGATTCCCGCGTGCATCCAGGGCGCCGGACGACAGGCGCCGGCACGCGCATGCCAGAAGGAGCCGCAGTTGATATCCAACTCGATACGGAAGGCTTTCGCGGTGGCGACCGCCGCAGGGTGGGGAGTCGCGCTCACTCTCGCTTTGGCACCGAGCGCGGCGGCGTACCAGCCGGGCCCGTCCGACCTGTACGTGGCGCAGACCCCGACGTGCAACAAGCGTCCTTGCGTGCTCTACCCGAAGTCGGCACAGCTGCCGAGCGGCCGGATCGTGGCGGCGTTCGAGAACAGCCAGGGTGATCCGGTCGGACAGACGATGCCTCTGTACAAGAGCGACGACCACGGCACGACCTGGCAGAAACTCACCGACGTGAAGGCACCGGCCTCTGTGTCCGGCGACCCTCGGTTCGCGAAGTACACGAGCAACTGGACCAACCCCTGCCTCTACGTACTCCCCCACGACGTGGGCCGCCTGAGGGCCGGCACCCTGCTCCTTGCGAGCGTCGTGTCGGGCGACGACTACTACTACAAGGAGCGCAAGGCCGCTGACCCCGATTGGCAGCCGTCCGGCAATGGCGACCGCAAGGACGTGTCGATCGCTCTGTATGCCAGCACGGACGACGGCGCCAACTGGAGCTTCGAGAACATCATCGCCGCCGGTGGGTGGCAGGGCGGTGACGGCGACGCGGGCCGCTCGGCCGCCAACACCGGCAAACAACAGGACCCCGTCTGGGAGCCCCACTTGTTCGCCCGCGACGGCAAACTGATCGCCTACTACTCCGACGAGAACGAGTTCACCGGCTACGACGCCACCTCCGGGGTGCCCACTCTCGATCCGGACAACGACACCGCCCCGGACCCCGGCCTGCAGATCCTGGCGCACAGGACCTGGGACGGCACGGCCGCCTCCTGGAGCAGTCCGGTGGTCGACGTACCCGGCAGAACCGTGTGGTCCGGCACCAAGAACCTGCTCGGCGGCGGACGCCCCGGCATGACCACCGTCGTCCCGACCACCGACGGCAAGTGGCTCATGACGTACGAATACTGGGGCGGAGGCTCCAACGTCCGCTACCGGGTGGGAGACGATCCACTGAGGTTCCACACCGCTCACGACGAGGCCATCGGCGCCCTGCCCGTTCCGTCCGGGGGCAGAGGGCTCGTGACGGGCGGCAGCCCCGTGCTCTCCGCGCTGCCCGACGGCCGCATCGTCTACAACGCGAACGGCAGCGGGAACGTCTGGGTGAACGAGTCCGGCCGTAGCACCGGCACCTGGAAGGAGTACCAGACACCGGTTCCCGCCGGATACAGCCGCGCCCTCCAGTACGTCGAGGGCACCGGCAGACTACTCGTCCTCCAGGCATCGTGGGCCGGCGGCAGTATCGGTCCCGTGCGGTACGGCGAGGTCGACCTCGGACACTCGGACGGCACCTACTACACGCTCGTCAATCGCCGAACCGGGCAGGCACTGACTCCCCGGGGTGGCAGGACACAGGATGCCAACCTCACAGGGAACGTTCCCGACCTGATCACCGGCCCCGTCTCAGCGGCCGACGACACCCAGCGGTGGCACCTCACCGATCGGGGCGGCAACGTGACGCTGCTGAACAAGGCGGGCGGCCGTGCGGCCGGCATCTGGGGCGGCACTGCGACCGCGGGGGCCGAGCTCGCCCAGTGGGTCGACGACGCCGCCGGGGACAAGCAGTGGACGCTGGTTCCCTCCAGCGACGGCTACTACAAGTTCCGGGCCTCCGGAGACAGTGGTCTGTACATGACCGGCGCGACCGCTGACGCGGCCGTCGACGTGCGGACGCCGATCGACGCCGCCACGGACCCGTCCGCGGACGATGCCCAGGAGTGGCGCCTGGTGCCGGAGGCCCTGCACACCGGTGCACCCTTCGTGCTCAAGGGTGATCACTCGGGCCGATGCCTGGATGTACCGGACGGTGCGGCCGGGGTGCGGGTGCAGATCTGGGACTGCAACGGGAACGCGAACCAGACCATCACGCAGACCGGCGCGGGAGAACTCCGCGTCGCGGGCAAGTGCCTCGCCGCAGCCGGTGACGGCACGGCAGCGGGGACCGAGCTCATCCTGTGGCCGTGCGACGGCGGCTCCAGCCAGAAGTGGTGGTTCCGGCTGAACGGCTCGGTGATCAACCGCTCCAACGGCCTGGCCATCGACGTCACCAACTGGGGCACCGGCAACGGCGCACCCGTCCAGCTCTGGACGCCTCTCGGCAACGCCACTCAGACGTGGCACCGGGTGTAAGCGACTTTCAGTGGGCACCGCAGGCTTGTCTGCCGGTGCCCACTGCTGTTGTGTGGGCTGACGGTGGAACGCCCGGCGCGCAGCCGGTGAGGAAAGCGGGACAGTGACTGTTCAGGACAGCGGACGGTTCCAGGCGCAGTACGGGCTGCTCACAAGCATCGCGCAGGAGGCGGGGGTCTCACTGAGCACCGTGTCCAAGGTGGTGCACCGGCGTCGTGACGTGGGGACGCGGACCCGGGCACGGGTCGAGGAGCTCCTGGCCGTGCACGGTTACGTCCGCCCATGGGAGCGTGATCCGCAGGTGCCGCGACAGATCATCGCGGTGTTCCGCGACCTGTCGGGTCCGTACACCTTGGAGGTGGTTCGCGGGATCGTCGAGGCGGCCGGCGAGCTCGGCGTGCACGTGGTGACCGGCACCACCGGGCGCCGGTCCATCGGACAGTGGCTGAAGGAGTGTGGTGCGATGGGCGCTGCCGGGCTGATCGTCGTCATCTCGATGTTGTCCGAGGATGACCAACGGCGGATCATCGAGGAGCGGCTGCCTGTCGTCCTGGTGGATCCGCTGAGTGCTCCGTCGGCGGAAATCCCGAGCATCGGGGTCACCAACTGGAGCGGTGCCAGAGAAGCGGTACAGCATCTCATCGGTCTCGGGCATCGCCGCATCGGCATGGTGGCGGGGCGTTCGCACTCGCTGGCGGGGGCTGCCCGGTTGCACGGATACCGGGCGGCGCTGGAGGAGGCGGGGATCGAGTACGACCCGGCGCTGGTGCGTTCGACGGACTTCGACTACGCCGAGTCGCTGGCGGCCACGTCTCAGATTCTGGCGGCGGAGGTTCCGCCGACGGCCGTGTTCGCGGCCAGCGACACCCAGGCGCTGGGTGTGCTGGAGGCGGCCCGGCAGCGAGGTCGGCGGGTGCCGGACGATCTGGCGGTGATGTCGTTCGACGACACGCTGGTGGCAGCCATGGCGAGCCCGCCGCTGAGCGCGGTCCGTCAGCCGTTCGAGGAACTGGGGCGGGAGGCCACGCGGGTATTGCTCGAAGTGGCGAACGGGCGTCCGCCGGTCTCGCCGCGTATCGAGCTGGCGACGGAGCTGGTGCTCAGGACGTCGACCGCCGCGCGCAACGCGTGAGGGCGGCCGGCCCGTGGGGCGGCCGCCCTGCGCAGGTGTTCAGCCGCGTTGGACCGTCACGGGCGCGCCGTGATGGCGGACGACGGGCACGGCCCGCTCCTCGCCCACCACGTGCACGACGGCCTCGGCCGGTGTGTCGGAGCTGGACGAGCCGGCGTACAGCCGGATTTCGCCGGGCTCGACGATCCGGTGGCCGGCTCGTCCGCTGAAAGCGAGCCGATCGGTGTGGACGTCGAAGCGGACCGTGGCCGCTTCTCCGGGTTCCAGGTGGACCTTGGCGAAGGCCAGCAGTGCCCGTACCGGCCGGGTGACCTGCGCGACCGGGTCGGTGAAGTAGAGCTGGACCGTCTCGGCGCCGGCGAGCGTGCCGGTGTTCCTCACACGCACCGACGCCGTGAACGCTCCGTCGCTGGGGACGTCGGCACGGTCGGTTTCCAGGTCCGAGACCGTGAAGGTGGTGTACGACAGGCCGTGTCCGAAGGGGAAGGCCGGTGTCGGGTCGAGGTTGGACAGGGCGCTCTGTCGATCGCCCAGCGGCGGATGCAGGTAGGTGTACGGCTGCCCGGCCGGCGAGTTCGGTATCTGCACGGGCAGCTTTCCGCTGAAATTCGCCCGGCCCGAGAGGAGTTCTGCCAGCGCGTGGCCGCCCTCCTCGCCCGGCAGGAAGACCTGCACCACTGCGGCGGCGGTGGCCGCGAAGCGTCCCACAGCGTACGGGCGGCCGCTGTTGACCACGAGGACGACGGGCTTTCCGGTGGCGAGTACCGCCTCGACCAGTTCTTCCTGGACGCCCGGCAGGCGGAGGTCCTCCACGTCGCAGCCCTCGCCGGAGGTCCCGATGCCGAACATGCCGGGTTTGTCGCCGACGACCAGGACGGTGAGGTCGGCGGCGTCGGCGACGGCTGCCGCGGATTCGATGCCCGACCGGTCCAGGTCCCGGATCGGGCACCCCTGGGTCACCTCCCAGGTGACGTCCGGAATCTCCGCGGCCAGCGCGGTGCGCAGGGGTACGGCGGTGACACCGTTGCCGAGGTCGTCGCGGTTGGACAGGACGTGGTTGGGGAAGCTGTAGCAGCCGAACATGGTCCGTGCGTCGTCGACGCACGGGCCGATCAGTGCGAGCCGTCCGGTCGGCGGCAGGGGCAGGATGCCGTCGTTCGACAGCAGGACCGCACTGGAGCGGGCCACGGCACGGGCGAGGGAGCGGTTCTCGGGCGTGTCGAGGTCGAGTTCGCCCGTGCGCAGCGCGGGGGGCTCGGGGTTCCAGTCCGCATCGAGCAGGCCAAGTTCGGTCTTCTGCCGCAGTACCCGGCGCACGGCTCGGTCGACGTCGGCCTCCTGGGCCAGCCCGCTGTTCACGGCAGCGACCAGCACGTCGCCGAAGGCCCGCTGGTCGGGCAGTTCGACATCCATGCCCGCCGTGAGAGCCAGCGCTCCGGCCTCGGACAGGTCTGCGGCCACTCGGTGGGCGTCGACCAGGAAGGGCAGCGACCAGTAGTCCGAGACGACGGTGCCCTCGAAACCCCACTGCTCGCGCAGGACTGTGGTGAGCAGCCAGCGGCTGGCTGCGGGGGCCTCTCCGTCGACTTCGGCGTACGAGTTCATGACGGAACGAACGCCGGCGGAGACCAGCCGCTCGAAGGGCGGGAGGATGACGTCGGTCAATTGACGCCGTCCGATGTTCGCGGGTGCGTGGTTGCGGCCGCCCATGGAGTCGGAGTATCCGGCGAAGTGCTTCAGGGTGGCGTACACGCCGGCACCTTGCAGTCCCAGGACGTATGCCTCGCCCATTTCCCCGGTCAGGTGCGGGTCTTCGCCGTAGGTCTCTTCGCAGCGGCCCCACCGGTAGTCGCGGATCACGTCGACGACGGGGGCGAGCCCCTGGTGGACGCCGGCGGCCGCCATGTCCGCCCCGATGGCGGCGCCGACGCGGCGGACGAGTGGTGGGTCGAAGGTGGCGGCCATGGCCAGGGACGTGGGGTAGATCGTGGCGCCGTAGGCGGTGAAGCCGGTGAGGCACTCGTCGTGGGTCATCGCGGGGATGGCGAACCTGCTCAGGGCCATGATCTGCCTCTGCCGGTCGGCGAGGAGCCTCGCGTGCTCGAGAGCAGGTCTCGGAACGGTTCCGTAGGGTCGGGTCAGCTGTCCCAGGCCGTTCCTGGCGGTCTCGGTGAGGTCGCCGACGCGCTCGAAGAGACTGGTCCCCGGGGCGACCTCGGGGCCGGCGGGCTCGACGTCCTCCCAGCTGCTGCTGAGCTGAGCGACCTTCTCCTCCAGGGTGAGGCGGACGAGAAGTGCTTCCACCCGTTCGTCCGCCGGCAGGGCCGGATCGGTCCAGGGCCTGTCGCCGCCTGCCGGCGTCCGGACGGTTTCGTGCTCCGGCAGGTTGTGGTCCGGTGCGGTGGTGGGCATGTACTACTCCTGATGATTTCGGGCATGCCGAAGGGGGCCAGGCGGGGCGCCTGGCCTTCTTCGGGCGACTACTTGGAGAATCCGGCGGTCAGACCGGCGACCAGCTGCCGTCTGGCCAGGACGTACACGACGAGCATGGGAAGGGTGGAAAGGACGACCGCGGCCATGGTCGCTGGGACGTCGATGCCGAACTGGCCCCGGTAGAGGGTCAGGGCGAGCGGTAGCACGGCCTTGTCGCTGCTCTGGGTGAGGATCAGGGGGAACAGGAACCCGTTCCAGACCTGGAGACCGTCGTAGACCGCGACCGTCACCAGAGCCGGACGGGCCATCGGTGCCACGAGGGAGAACAGCATCCGCCAGTCCCCGGCCCCGTCGACCACCATGGCCTCGAACAGCGAGCGGGGAATGTCCCGCAGGAAGCTGACAAGGATCATCACTGTCACGGGGAGCGCGAACGCCGCAGAAGGCAGAACGATCGCCGGCAGACTGTCGTACATCTGCAAGCGGATGATCAGCAGATATACGGGGATGATCACTGCCTGCAGAGGAATGGCCAGTCCGAGCAGGTACAGCCGGAAAGACAGGCGAGACCAGGGGTTGGAATACCGTACGACTGTGAAGGCCGCCATGAGGGCGACGACCAGGGTGACCGCCACGGTGACGACGGTGACGACGACACTGTTGACGAGGTAAGTCGTGAACTCACCGTTCAGAACGGTCTTGTAGTTCTCCAGAGTCGGGCTGCCGGGCGGGGCCAGCGGGCTGTCGGTGGTGAAGTCCGTGCGGGTACGCAAGCTGGTCACGACCAGCCAGTACACCGGGACGACGGCAAGTGCCGTCCAGCCCAGAGCGGCGATGCCGGAGAGACTGCGACGCAGGGGCGTGGCGCCCCGTGGTGACCCGGCGGCGGCCGGCACCCTGGGACGGGTGGCCTGGTGGCGTCCGCGTACGGGCGGGGCCTTGGTCGTAGTGGTGGTCACATGCCCTCCTGCTGGCTGTCCATCCGGGTGAAGCCGGACAGGCGGGTGGTGATCATGGACAGGCCCAGGCCGAAAAGCACCAGGAGCGTGGCCAGCGCACTGGCCCGGCCCATGTCGTGCGCCTGGAACCCCGTGATGTACATGGCGAGAGGCAGCACGCGGGTCGCGGTGCCCGGTCCGCCTGTACCACCCGAGAGAACGAAGATCAGGTCGAAGTAGGTCAGCGAGCCCACCAGCATGAGCGTGCTCGACGTGACGAGCGTGTACTTCAGCTGCGGCAGTGTGATCCGCAGGAGGCGGGTCGTCGCCCCGGCGCCGTCGATGGCCGCGGCCTCGTACAGCGATGCCGGGATCTGCCGGATCCCGGCCTGGTACAGCAGGGCGTGGAAGGGAACGAACTGCCAGGCGATCACGAAGATCACCGTGTACAGAGCCAGGTCGGGCGAGCCGAGCAGCGGGCGGGCCAGCCAGTGCAGGCCGGGGGTGGAACCGATGCCGAACGAGGGATCCAGCAGGGCCTGCCAGGTGAGGCCGATCGCCACCGCGGACAGCAGGAGCGGCAGAAACCAGAGCACCGCGAAGAAGGCCCGCGTCCGGCCCCGGGGTGCCTGGAAGAGCCCGAGTGCAAGGGCCAGAGGTGTCTGAAACAGCCAGCTGACCACCATGACCTTGACCGTGAGCCACAGCGCCTGCCAGGTGGTGCCGTCGGTCAGGACCCCGCTCCAGTTGCGCAGGCCGGCCCAGCTGATGGAGCCGAGGCCGTCCCAGCTGGTCAGGCTGAGCACCACTACGCCCGCCAGAGGGACCAGGGCGAAGAGGCCGAACAGGAGGAGAGCGGGAGCAGCCATGAGGAGACCGCTCGGACCGCGTCGCCCCGGGCGGACCGCGTCCGGCCGTGCCCTGTGCGGCGCGACCGGACGCGGCGTACGAGCAAGGGCGCCCATTACTTCGACGCCTCGCTCATGTTCTCACCGAACTGCTCGGGCTTGATCTCGCCCAGGAACGACTTGTCCACGTTGGTCAGCAGCGCGTCCGCCTGGCTCGAAGGAAGGTCCTGGTCCCAGGAGAGCTGGAAGTTCGGCGCCTCCTCGACCAGGCCGTAGACGAAGGTCAGCCACTGCTTGTCGGCGCCCGACTTCGTCTGTGCCAGCTTGCTCTTCAGCTTGTTGACGGGCGGCACGCTGCCCGCGGAAAGGTAGCTGTCGATCTGCTCCTCGTTCATGACGTAGTTCTTCAGGTAGTCCAACGCGTCGGTCTTGTTCCGGCTGTCCGCGTTCAGCGACAGGAAGTTCGAGGGATTGCCGACGACGTTCTTGGGGTCGCCTGCGCCCGAGGGGATGGCGGGGAAGGCGATGTAGCCGAGGTCCTGCTTGACGAAATCGGGCGCGGCCTTGACCAGGTTGGCGTACTCCCACGTGCCCATGAGCTCCATGCCGGCCTTGTCGGTGTAGAGCAGGGCTGTGGAAGCGCCCTGGTCGTAGCCGACGGAGGAGGCGTTGTCGCCGAAGGCCCCGGCCTTCACGAGTTCCTGGAGCCGAGCGTTGGCCTTGGTGACCGCCGGGCTCTTCCAGTTCTCGGGGCCGCTGGCAGCGATCTTCTGGAACACCTCGTCGCCGCCCTGGCGGTCGAGCAGGTACTCGAGATACATCATGGTCGGCCACTTCGAGTTGGCCGCGAGGGAGATCGGCGTGACTCCCTTGCCCTTGAGCTTCTTCACAGCGGACAAGAGGCCGTCGTAGGTCTTGGGCGGCTCGACGCCCGCCTCCTTCAGTACCTTCTTGTTGTAGTAGAGGACCACCGGGGCCAGCCCATTGGCCGGGACACCGTAGGTCCTGCCGCTGAACTCCGCGCTGCGCAGCACGCTGGGCATGAAGCGCAGCAGGTTGACCTGCCTGTCCGTGAGCGGCTCGACCTTCCCCGCCTCGACGTAGTCGTTCAGGGCTCCACCGCCCCAGTTGAAGAACAGGTCCGGGGCCTGGTTCGCGCCGAAGGCCACCCGCAGCTTCTGCTTGTAGTCGTCGTTGGCGAACAGTCTCAGGGTGATCTTCTTGTCGGGGTGATCCTCGTTGTAGGCATCCACGGACTCCTTGAGGATGGTCTGGTCCGTCAGCGCCCACATGGTGAGCCCCTTGTCCGACGTAGCCGCTGACGGGCCCGAAGACCCGCATGCCGCAAGGCTCAGCGCCGCCGCCACGGCAACCGCCGGCACCAGGAAGTGCCGCCCCTTCGTCCCGCGCTTACGGCTTCTGGCTCCACCCGGTCCCAGGTTCCCGTGCATGTTCTCGTCCCGCTTCTCTCGGCCGTGCTCTGTCCACAGTTCAGGCGGGTGAGTTCCCCGAAAGGGTTTCGGAGCTGTACGGCTCGGGCTCCCTGCCTGATGAACCGGGACACTGACACGCCATTCACACCCCCGACAAGAAGATGGATCGCTCCAGTGACGAAACACTTTCGTAAATGGCCGCACCGACCCGCCGGTCCCCGACACCCATCGCCGTGCAGGCCACGAGACCCGCCGGCCTGCGCGGAAACGGCCGGGCCCACCTGCGTGGTCACCAGGGCATGGGCAGGACCTCCACGGTCTGGCCGGCGTACGCTCCGTCGGGCGGGATCACCAGCAGGCCCGGTGAGGTGGCCAGGCCCCTCAGCATGGCCGATCCGCTGTGTCGCTGAGGAGAGGCGAATCCGTCGGCGTCGAGCCGGTAGGGCAGGAGACGGTGGTCCTCCGAAGGAGAGAAGACATCGGTCGCCAGGGGCACCTGCTGAAGACGGGGAAGCGGCTGCCCGCGCAGCGCGGCGACCAGCGGTTCGAGCAGGGTGAGCATGGCCGCGCAGGCCGCCAGGGGGTTGCCGGGCAGGGCCACCCACCAGCGGTGGTCCGGTAGCTGGGCCAGCATCATCGGGTGTCCGGGCCGTACGGCGACCCCGTCGACGAGAATCCGCCCGCCGACCTGCTCCATACAGGCACGCACGTGATCGACGGGGCCCCGGGCACTGCCTCCGGTGGTGACGAGCACGTCGGCGGTGCGCAACTCCGCGGTGACCCGGTCGAGGACGCCGTCGAAGGTGTCGGGGACGTGCCGCAGACGGACCGGGCCGGTGTGCAGCGCCGCCAGCCACAACGGCAGCTGCGGCCCGAGAGCGTCCCGGACTCTCCCCGGCCCGGGAACGCCGCGTGTGACCAGCTCATCGCCGAGGACGAGACAGCTGACCGCCGCAGGACGGTGGACCCGGACGGTGTCGTTGCCCGAAGCTGCCGCCAGGCCGAGGGCGGGCGGGGTGAGCCGGACCCCCGCTGCCAGCAGGACATCGCCTTGATGGGCTTCCTCGCCGCGACGGCGCACGTCCGCACGGGCCTGCGGGGACGGTATCCCGGGCAAGGTACGCAGAAGCCCTGCGGCGTCCAGTGCTCCGCGCTCGCTTCGTAGTACCGCCTCGCATCCGGCTGGGAGCGCGGCTCCGGTGGCGATGGCCACCGCCGTGCCTGGGGCCAGGCGCGGGCCGACGGGCCGACCTGCCAGGACGGAGCCGACGACGCGCCAGGGAGGTTCGCCCTGCACGGCCCAGCCGTCCATCGCCGAGGAGTCGGCGGTGGGCATCGCCGTCCGAGCGGTCAGATCCTCGGCCAGGACGCAGCCGGCCGCCATGGACAGCGGCATCGGCACGGCCGGCAGCGGTCGTGCCGCGTGGTGCGCGGCGCGACGCGCGGAGGGCCATTGAGGATGGGTCAGCGGCGTGATGGCGGCAGTGGGGCTGGTGGCGGCCATGGGAGTGATCCTTACGGCAGGTGGTGACTGCGCGGTGGCGCGAGCGGGGGCCGGCGCCGGTCAGGCGGTGGCGTCGGCGAGCCACAGGTCGGGGCCGAAGACCTCGTAGCGGATGTTGCGGGCGGGGATTCCGCCGCGCAGCGACTGCGCTCTGGCCTCGCGCATGAACGGGAGCGGGCCGCACAGGTACGCGCTCGCGTCGGCGGGCAGCTCGAGCGTGCCGAGGTTCATCAACCCCGTCCGGGAGCCGGGCTCTTCGGTCGCGTCGTGCTCGTACCAGAATGTGGCGCGCGCATCCGGCAGCGTGCCGACCAGCCGGCGGGTGTCGGCGCGCAGCGCGTGGTCGGCGGGTGAGCGGTCGGCGTGCAGGACCGTGACGGGGCGGGTGGATGCGGTGGACGCCAGGTGCTCCAGCATGGAGACCATCGGGGTGCAGCCGATGCCGGCGGAGACCAGGACCAGCGGTGTGTCCGCATCGTCCAGCACGATGTCGCCGAAGGGGGCGGAGAGGGTCAGCTCGTCACCGGCCTCAACGGTGCGGTGCAGCAGGCTCGACACTTCGCCGTCGGGGGCTCCTTGGCCGGTCACGCGCTTGACGGTGATGCGGCGCGTCCGGTCGCCGGGGGCCGAGGAGAGGCTGTACTGGCGGAGTTGGTGCACTCCGTCGGGCATCCGAACGCGCACGCTGACGTACTGCCCGGCCCGGGCGCGGGGTGCGGGGGCGTCGTCGGCGGGGCGGAGCAGGAAGGAGACGGTGTCATCGGTCTCTTGGCGGCGTTCGACGACGGTCCACTGCCGCCAGGGGTGGCCGGGCCGCACCTGTGCTTCGAGGTAGAGGCGCGCTTCCTGGGCGATGAGGGCCCCGGCCATCAGCCAGTAGACCTCGTCCCAGGCGCCCGCGACGTCCGGGGTGATCGCGTCGCCCAGGACGTCGGCGATGGCGGCGAACAGGTACTTGTGCACGATCGTGTACTGGTCTTCGGTGACCCCGACGGCGACGTGCTTGTGGGCGATGCGGGCGAGCAGGGTGTCCGGGCGGGTGCCGGGGTCGGCCAGCAGCGCTCCGGCGAAGGCGGCGATCGATCCGGCCAGTGCCCGGCGTTGTGCGCCGCTGGCCTGGTTGCCGCGGTTGAACATGCCGTCCAGCAGTTCGGGGTGCCCGGCGAACATCGTGGCGTAGAAGCGGGTGGTTATCTCGTCCAGTGCCCCGCCTACGGCAGGCAGGGTGGCCCGGATCAGCGAGGCCGACTCGGCAGACAGCATGACACTCCTGAGAGAGGAAGATGATGAGGGAGCAGGGCCTGCGACAGCGGCCGTCGTCAGGTCTAGCAGCTCCGGACCGCCCCACCCCGCTCCCCGGCGGGAACGGGGACCAACGGCCCTGGTGATCGGGCCGCACGGCCTGGGGCCGGGCCCGGGGGACGGGACCAGCGGCCCACGCACCGCCCCGGCCGTGCCCCTCGTCCGCAGCTCGCCGAAGACCGCCGCGCACCTGCCCGTCGTACAGTTCTCACCACGACGGACCGGCTGCACAGTTCTCGCCTGGGCCCTGCCGGGGCCTGGCGACCGCAGTACTCGCTCACCGGTGCTGCTCCCTGCACACCCGGTCCGTCGTGCTCGGCAGCGTGTTCTACACCGTGGTCTGCGCGGTGCGGTGGCGACGCCCACGGCCGGTCCGGGGAGCCCGGTCGCCGCCCTGGACGGCGGTGCGGATACCGGTGAGGGTGTAGGCCAGCGCCGCCGCGGCCACGATCGCGAGCAGTGCGAGACCTGCCGCGTACGTTCCGTACTCCCCGTACAGCGAGCCCATCACCAGCGGCGGGAGGAAGCCGCCGAGGCCGCCCGCGGCGCCGACCACACCGGTGACGAAACCGACCTCGGTCGCCGGAGTCAGAAGGGCGACCAGCGCGAAGGTCGCCCCGCTGCCCGCGCCGAGCGCGCCCGCCATCAGGAGGAAGGCGATCGTGCCGAGTGGGGCCAGCGGCGGGGTGAACGACTGTACGACCGCTCCGGCGACGACCAGGGCCAGCGAACCGGCCAGCACTCGGACCGGTCCCAGCCGGTCGGACAGCCAGCCGCCGACGGGGCGCATCGCCACCGCGAGCAGGACGAAGCCGGCCATGCGGTTGGCAGCGTCGGCCTGGGTGAGGCCGTACCCGGCCTTGAGGTAGGTGGGGAGGTAGACCGAGAACGCGACGTATCCGCCGAAGGTGACGGCGTAGAGCGCGGACGCCTGCCAGGTGATGCCGAGGCGGGCGGTGGCGGCCAGGCGGCGGGCCAGCGGCTCGGTCGGCACGGCACGTCCGGGCGCGTCGCGCAGCAGCAGAGCGGCGGCCACCGCGTACACGGCGAGCATCCCGGCGGTGATCAGGAAGGGGGTCGCCATGCTGCTCGCGTCGACCAGCTTCACCGTGGTCAGGGCGCTGATCGCGGTGCCGCCCATGCCGGCGCCGAAGACGCCGATGGCAAGGCCGCGTCGCTCGGGCGGGAACCAGGCGCTGACCAGAGGCACCCCTACCGCGAACGCGGTGCCGCCGATCCCGAGGAAGAACCCGCCGGTCAACAGCGCCGCGAGCGACGAGTGGCCCGCCAGGCCGAGGTAGAGGACCGGCACGATGGTCACCGCCGACACGATCGGGAACATCACCCGTCCGCCGAACCGGTCGGTGAGCGCCCCCACCGGTATGCGGCCCAGGGAGCCGACCACGACGGGTACGGCCACCAGCAGCGACTGCTCGAACGACGAGAGACCGAGGCTGTCCTTGAAGCCCGGTCCCAGGGGGCTCAGCAACGCCCACGCCCAGAAGTTCACGGCGAAGCCGACCGTGGCCAGAGCCAGCATGAGCCATGCCCGGCCGGATACCTGAGCCCCGGACGATGAGCTGTCGCCCTTCGAATGCAACGGCTGGACCATGTTGTCCGTCCCTTTCCTCCGCACGGTGGTACTGCACCACCGGGATCGCATGCGCGCGGCGGGCCCGTTGCCCGGCCGACGGCGTCCCGTGATCAATCTCCGCCGCCGGAGTGGTCGGCGGCATGGGCCATCAGTCCCGGTCACAGGCCGGAAGGGCCCTCTCCTGGAGGGACCTGTCCCGCGACCCGGCACCCCTGCGGTGGGCCCCCGGCTCCAGCCCCCGGAGGGAGCCGGGTGCGCAGTGCGCCGCCGCGCGGGGCGTACGACCGCCGTCCGGTCCGTACCCGAAGCGGATCAGCACCTGGGGGCAGCAGCGCTGCCTCGCCCCGGCCATCGCCTCACGCAGGTCCGGCCACTCCATGGCCTGGTGCAGCGTCGAGGTCCGCACCCCGTGCACCGTCGCCGTGAGCAGCGCGCGTTCGAGGGCCTGTCCCGCGCGCAACCAGTCCGCCGGCCGGTCGTGGGGCGTCCACACCATGGCCACCTGGGCATGGCGTTCGAAGCGCGTGGCGGGCAGCTGCGGCCCGGGTGGCGCACCGATGAAGTCCCGCACCGGTATCCGCCGGGACTCGTCCCTCGGCCCGAGGGCCGTGAGGGGAATGCCGTAGACGGCGTCCGCTCCCGGGGCGGTGATCCAGGTGCGCGTCTCGGCCACGCGGGCCGGGTGGGTGGCCGTGCGGGCCTCGGCCGCCGCCGTCAGGCGCAGCAGGCGTCGGCTCGCCACGATGTCGGGAACATCCAGGTACGCCCCCTCGGCCCGGACCGATGTGATCATCTCGCTCACGATCGGGTCCGGCACCGCCCGCCCGGTGAAGGGCATCCGGCTCGTGTGGCGCCGTTCGACCGCCTCGTACAGCTCACGCGAGGACGACTGCCCCTGCGTGGCGGGCGCGGTCAGCCGCACCGTGGCCAACAGATCCGCGTCGTCGACGGCCGGAATCAGCCGGACGACGGGCGCCCAGCCCAGGTGCTCAGCGGCCACCCGCAGGTTGAAGACCGCCGCGCCCACCGACAGGTGCTGGGCGCGGCGTTGGGGATCGGCGAGCGGCAGCTGTCGCCCCCGGTCGAGACGGACCTGGATCGACCTGGTGTCCGGGTCCAGAAGAAACCGCCATGGCTGGGTGTTGTGGATCGACGGGGCTGCCACCGCCGCGGTCAGGAGGACCTGGACGGCTGCGGCATCCACTTCCCGGGTCTGCATCGCGAATCCTTTCGTCGAGCTCCGCTGCTCCTGTGCCAAGCCTGTGCCGGTGTCCGGCTCGTCAGGAGGGTTGACCGGCCCCATGGGGCGGGACGTGTGGCCTCCTGGGGCCGGGTCGGACGGCACGGCGCACCACGACTGCGGAGGCGGTCCGGTCCGGGGCGGACCCGGGCCCCGGCTACGACAGCGGAGCGGCCGGTTCTCCTTGCCGTGCCACGGGTCAGGTGGCGGGCAGGGCTGTGGCGAGCAGGACGACTGCGAGCGAGCCGACGAGGGAGGTGACCGCCAGGGCCCGGGCCAGCTCGGCGCGGCCCTTGGAGTGGGCGATTCCGTGGCCTGCCGCGGTGAGCATCACCACCACGAAAAGGGCGAGTTTGGTCGCGAGCGTGCGGCCGTATCCGGGTTCGGCGAGGGAGGCCCAGGTGACTCCCCCGTGCCAGGCCATGGCCCAGCCGGTGGCCAGCTGCACGGGCAGGAACAGCGCTCCGGTGAGCATGCCGAACCGCCGGCCGGCTGCCGCGGTGAAGGTGTCCTTCGCCTCCGGCGCGAGCCGGCGGCGGGCCAGCGGCAGGATCACCAGGGACAGGGCCAGTTGGCCGCCGACCCACAGGGCGGCGCCGCACACGTGCGCGAATCGCACCAGGGACCACCAGCCGACGGTGTCCATCAGTCACGCACCTCCACCGTGCCGTGGGCACCGGCTTCGGCGTGGCGCATGTCGTGGTCGACGAAGGTGTAGTGGCCGGCTTCGGGGAAGGTGGTTTCGACGAAACCGCCCTGCGCGGTGGCCAGGTCCAGTACCTGGGAGCCGCCGGGTTGGTCCGGGTCGAGGAGGTAGGCGCCCTCCTTGTACACGGTGTCGAAGACCGTGCCGACGATGTGGAAGGCGATGCCGTCGGACGGTCCGGCGGCGATGACCCAGAACCGCGCCCGCTCGCCGGCCTTCACCTTCAGGGGCTGTTTGCCGTACTGGCTGGCGACGCCGTTGAACGCCCAGGCGTCCGGGGTTCCGTTACGCATCTTTGCCACCTGGGCGGTGCTGCCGGGCGTGCCGAGGTACAGCTCGGAAGAGACCAGCACGTAGGTGTGGTCGACCTCGGGCAGGTCGGGCGGGTCGATGATGACAGCGCCGTACATGCCGTTGCCGATGTGCTGGAGCATGGGTGCGGTGCTGCAGTGGTACAGCCACGCTCCTGCCTTTTCGGCGCGGAATCGGTAGACGAGGCGTTCGCCGGGCCGGATGGTGCGCATGGGCTTGTCCGGGGCGAGGGATCCGGCGTGGAAGTCGATGCCGTGGCCCATGCCTTCGTCGTCGTTGACGAGGGTGACCTCGAAAACGTCGCCGACCTTGCCGTGGAGGGTGGGGCCGGGTGCGGTGCCTCCGAAGGTCCACATCTGCTGTTTCACTCCCGGCGCCACTTCCACCGTGGTGTGCGCGGCGTGCAGTTCGGCCTTGTGCACCGTCCCGGTGGGCGCGGGCGCCAGGTCGGCCTCGCGTGGCCGCCAGCCCGGGGAGAAGTCGGCGGAGAGGTCAAGGCCGCCTGAGGTGGTCGTGGCGGAGTGGCCGTCGTGCCCGCCGGCACGACTCGTTTCGCCGGAAGTGCCGGCGGCGCCGGTGACGACGATGTCCATGGTCATGCCGGCCGCCTTGTGGCCCGGCAGGGTGCACCACGCCTGGCGGTTCTCGGTGACGCGTCCGACGTCGAGTACGTGGGTCTGGCCCTGGGCGAGCATGGGGGTGGTGGGGCCGTCCTCCGCCTTGAGGTCGTGGCGCTGGGCGTCGGTGTTGGTGACCTTCAGCCGCAGCGTGGTGCCCGCGGCGACCTCGATGCGGGCCGGGCGGATGCGCATGTCGGCCAGGGTGACGGCGACCGTGCGGGTGGGCCCGGCGTCCGCGGCTGCCGTCCCGGCACCGCTCGCCCGACTGCTGGTGTCCCCGCCGCTGTTGGCGACGAGCACGGCCAGCACGGTCAGTACGGCCCCCGCCGCGGTTCCCCACAGGGCGGGGTGCCGCAGGGCACCGGCCTTGCCCTCGTCCGTGAACTGCGCCCGCCCACTGCGCACCAGCACACGCACCACCCGTGCGAGGAACGCGAGCCCGGCCACGCCGACCAGCGGCATGCCCGCCGAGCCGCCCGGGTCGGGAAGGGGCAGCGCCAGCAGGGCCACACCCAGGTTGAGCACCACCAGCCTCGGCGCCCAGCCCCACTCCAGCACGGCTCGCAGCGAGGCCCGTTCCTTGGGGCCACTGGCCAGCACGATGGGGAGCAGATAGGTGAGCGCCCCGATGAGGACCTGCGCGACGAGCCCGACGAGCAGCAAGGGGATCACCGCCCCGAAGTCGTCCCGTACGTCGGTGAGCGGCCGCGCGGCCAGCAGCACCAGGTCCACGGCCACCCCGACCAGCAGCCATCCCACGGCCGCGGCCAGCGTCCATGCGGCGGCCGCCGAGATCGCGGGCCGTCGGCGCACCGTCCGGACGAACAGGTGCACCGCGACGGCGACACCGGCCGCGTAGAGCGCGACGCCCAGCACGGCGCCCGGGCGCCGGTCCGCGGCCAGCCCGGCGACGGCGATGAGCAGGCCGCCCCCCGTCAGCACCAGCACCCGGCGTGCCAGCCGGGTGGTGTGCTCGGCCATGCGTACGCCCATGACGGTGGGCCAGAGCATGAACAGCGTGCCGAGGACCGGCAGACCGATCCAGCCGAGGAGAGTGGCGTGCACGTGGGCGAGCTTGATGCCGCCGTAGTGCTGCGCGCCGACCCTGCCGGTGGCCAGTGACCAGCCCAGCACCGCGCCGATGATCAGTGCCACCGCGGCGGCCCGGTAGTAGTCGGCGATCGGGGCGAGACGTCCGCCCAGCGCGCCCCGGCCCATGCGGACCAGCACCACCAAGTGGGCGCCGACCGCGGTGACCAGCAGGGCGCAGCCGACGCCGGTCAGGACCGGCCGGTCGGTCCACATGCCGGTGAGGACGCCCACGGCGCCGGCGTTGACACCGGCCAGCCGGGCATGGCTCCACCTGCGGTCGGGCAGCCCGGCGTGGAGCATGGCGACGGCGAAGTGCTCGCTCCACACCACGATGGCGGTGGTCGCGGCGCCGAGCAGGAACAGGTGGACGGCCAGCCAGCGTGCCGCCGGCATGGTCTGCTGGGCACTCGCCGCCAGCAGCGCGAGGACCCCCCAGGCCGCCACCAGGACGTGGGCGGCCAGGTGCCGGCCGCGCAGGCCGGACGCCCTGAACCTGCTGGGCGGGCGGCCATCGCCCCCGGCCGGGTCATCGTTCTTGCTGTACACGGTGCTCCTTGCCGCCCTCGGCGGCGGTCGGACGGGGACGGGCAGGCGCGGGCGCGTCGCCGGCTTCGGACAGCAGCGCGGCCAGTTCCCGCTGATACGGGAAGGAGCCAGGCAGGTAGCCGCACCAGGGCTCTTCGGCGTACGGGTCGCCGGTGACGCCGTAGGCACGGGACCGCGAGCCGCCGCAGACCCGGCGGAACTCGCACGTCCCGCACCGGCCGCCCAGCCGGTCGGCGTCCCGCAACCCGGTGAACAGGTCGGATGTGCGGTAGATCGCGGTCAGGGGGGTCCGGCGTACGTTTCCGGCGCCCAGGGGCAGAAAGCCGCTGGGGTGGACGGTGCCGGTGTGCGAGACGAACACGAATCCGCGGCCGGCGTTGACGTCCAGCGGCGGGCGCCGGACCCGGCGGGTACGGCCCAGGCCCAGGCGGGCGGCCCGGTCGGTCAGCTCCTGGTACAGCGGCCCGAGGCCGAGCACGGCCGCGTGGTCCTCGCCGCGGTCGGCCAGGATCCGGCGCTGCAGGGCCACGCGACGGAAATGGTGGGCCTCGGTGGTCTTCGCGGGCACGCTCAACCCGACGTCGTAAACGAAGTTGAGGACGTCCTCCACCTCGCCCGCGGTCAGTGCGCCGAGGTTCCGGCCGCGGCCGGTGGGCACCAGGAAGAAGGCGCTCCACAGCATCGCCCCGTGTTCGGCGACCAGGCGGACGATGTCAGGCAGGTCGCGCACGTTGTGCGGGGCGACGGTGGTGTTGATCTGCACCTTCATGCCGAGGGCGCGGGCGGTGTCCCAGACGTCCAGGGTCCAGCGGAACACGCCGGGCACTCCGCGGAAGCCGTCGTGCAGGTCGGCGGTGGAGCCGTCCAGGCTCAGCGAGAGACCGACCGCGCCCGCCGCGTGCAGTTCCCGCAGGCGTTCCTCGGTGAGCGTCGGCGTGCCGGAGGGAGAGACGGCGACGCGGACCCCGACCTTGTGGCCGTAGGCGATGAGTTCGGCGAGGTCGGGGCGCTGGAACGGGTCGCCGCCGGTGATCACGAACAGCGGGGCGGGCTGCCCGAAGGCGGCCACCTGATCCAGCAGGTCTTCGGCGGCGGCGGTGTCCAGTTCCCGCGGATCCCGGTCGGGGACGGCCTCGGCCCGGCAGTGCAGGCAGGCCAGCGGGCACGCCCGGGTGGACTCCCAGATGACGATGAACGGGCGCTCGCCCGCGTCGTGCCGCTGGCGGCGGACGGCGTGGGCGGTGGCGCTCACCGTGCGGCCCTTCCCAGCGCCCTCGCGCTGTGTCCGGCCGCCCTGGAGTCGGGGCAGAGTCGGCGGCCGGCCGGAGGATGGCCGGGCCGGACCGCGCGCGGCAGCCGCCGTGAGCGGCACGGGTGGGATCGGCCTGGGGTTCGGCCGGCGGGGTCGTGCACGGGATACCTCCGGATCGTTCGCCGTCGGCATCCGCCGACGGCGGTGGGGTGGGGTGGGAGGAGCGGGGTGTCAGGGCGTCCGCGGTGGACCGCCGATGCCGAGGGGCACCGGGCGCGGGCGTGCGGTCAGCGGTGGCTGAGCCGCAGCCGCCAGGCTGCGGGCCCCCGTTCGAGGTACTCCACCGAGAACACCCCCGGGCTGCGCTCCTCGATCTGCGCGAGCAGCGGCAGCGGGTCGTGGGGAGCGACGAGCACCATCGCGGTACCGGAAGGGACGGCGTCGAGGGCGCCGAAGACCGTGGCGTGGCGGATGGCGTGCGGCACGTCCCGGACGTCCAGTTGGGGCTCGTCGTCCTCCCGGCCGCCGCCGCAGCCGCACACTCCGCCGCAACCGCCGCGCTCCCCGGTCCGCTGTTCGTCCATGTCGTGGCCTTCCTCGTGGTGCGCGTCCCGGGGTTCGTCCGTGGTGGGCTCGTTCGCGAGCAGGTGATGCATGGTGACGAGCAGCTGCGCCAGGGAGACGTCGGGCTTCATGGCGAGCAGCGGCAGCACGAGGCCGTTCTCCTTGGCCAGGTGCTCCTCGAAGAGCACCTGCAGGGCGCGGGCGTCGGCTGCGGCATCCGCCGGGCCGGGTGCGGCACGCAGGGCGCGGACGAGCGTGGTGAGGCAGCGGTGCTCGCCGATCAGGCTCTCGACGAGCAGGCGGGCTTCGGGGATGCGGCGGGCGGCGGGATAGAGCGCCGCTTCCTCGGCCGCGGCGTGGGGCAGGAGCGAGCGGTCGCAGAAGGCCACCAGACCGGCGTGGATCTTCTCGGCGGCGCCGGGGTCGCGGTCCACGGCGGTGAGCAGCATCTTCACCCGTCCGGCCAACTCGCCTGCCAGTCCGGCGTGGTGTGCCTCTGCTGTGTGCAGGGCCGTGGCGTCCTCGGGCGTCGAGGCCAGGATCAGCTCGCTCATGGCGGTCTCCAGCTGGTCGGGCCGGTCTCAGCCGGCCCATGGGGTGGGCGAGGCGTCCACGCAGGTGCTGCGGCGAAGGCCGCGTCCGGCCGCGGGCGGCGGCCGGACGCACGACCGGACCGGGCGGCTCGCGCCGTACGGGCCGCGCCTGCGACGACCGGAAGACGGGGGACCGGTCGGCCGGCAGACACGCCATGCGCTCGTACAGGTGAGCACCTGCGTTCGATCAGGACTCAGCATGCAGCGCCGCCCACCGTCCGCTTCCCGGCCGACCGGGCCCCGTCATCGGGACCTTCGGCCCTCATCGGGGCTGGTCGGAGAGGGCCGGAGGGCCACCGGGCGGGGACCGCCGGATCCGGGCGGACCGGAGTGCGGGCCGCTTAGCGTTCCGGTCATGGAGAACGATCAGAACGCACGGCGCCAGACGCCGAGCGCCGGTGAAGGCTGGCCGCTGGCCGCCCGGCGCCTGCTCACCCGCAGCGAGGTGTCGGCCGACGGCCGTGCAGTGTTCGGCACGGGCGACCCGAAGTGGGAGGGCTTCTACCGGAACCGGTGGGCCCACGACAAGGTCGTGCGCTCCACTCACGGGGTGAACTGCACGGGCTCCTGCTCGTGGATGGTGTACGTCAAGGACGGCATCATCACCTGGGAGCACCAGGCCACCGACTACCCCTCGATCGGCGCCGACTGCCCCGAGTACGAACCCCGGGGCTGCCCGCGCGGGGCGTCGTTCTCCTGGTACACCTACTCCCCCAGCCGCGTGCGCTACCCGTACGTGCGCGGCGCGCTGCTCAAGCTGTGGCGCGAGGCCCGCAAGCGGCTCGGCGACCCGGTGGCGGCCTGGGCGGAGATAACCGGCGATCCGGCCAAGGCCCGCGCCTACAAGAAGGCACGCGGCAAGGGCGGCCTGGTGCGGGCCGAGTGGGACGAGGTGAGCGAGCTGATCGCCGCCGCCCAGGTCCACACGGTCAAGAGCTACGGCCCGGACCGCGTCGCGGGCTTCTCCCCCATCCCGGCGATGTCGATGGCGTCGTTCGCGGCCGGCGCCCGCTACCACTCCCTGATCGGTGGCACGCTGCTGTCGTTCTACGACTGGTACGCCGACCTTCCGATCGCCTCCCCGCAGGTCTTCGGTGACCAGACGGACGTGCCGGAGGCGGCCGACTGGTGGAACGCCGGATATCTCATCATGTGGGGTTCCAACATCCCGGTCACCCGCACCCCGGACGCGCACTTCCTGACCGAGACCCGCTACAACGGCACCAAGGTCGTCGCGGTCAGCCCCGACTACGCCGACAACGTCAAGCACGCCGACGAGTGGCTCGCGCCGCACCCGGGTACGGACGGCGCGCTCGCGATGGCCATGGGGCATGTGGTCCTGCGGGAGTTCCTCGTGGACCGCGAAGTGCCCTACTTCCAGGACTACCTGCGCACCTTCACCGACGCCCCGTTCCTGGTGACCCTGCGCGAACACGAGAGCGGCCTGGTCCCGGACGGATTCCTCAGTGCCGCCGATCTCGGCCACGACACCGAGCACGCCGAGTCCAAGACCGTCCTCATCGACTCCGCCACCGGTGAACCGGTCGTGCCGAACGGTTCTCTCGGCTTCCGCTGGGGCACGGCCGAAGCCGGCCGCTGGAACCTCGACCTCGGCGACACCGTGCCGGAGCTGAGCCTGTTCGACCGTGCGGAGGAGACCGTGGCCGTGGCCCTCCCCCGCTTCGACGAGGGCGGCACGGAAGGCGGCTCGGTCATGGTGCGCGGTGTGCCCGCGCGTCGGCTCGGCGGCCGCCTCGTCACCACGGTGTTCGATCTGATGCTGGCGCAGTACGGTGTGCGGCGGCCGGGTCTGCCGGGCAGCTGGCCGACGTCCTACGAGGACGCGTCCGAGCCGTACACCCCGGCCTGGCAGGAGACGGTCACCTCCGTGCCGGCCGAGCAGGCGGCCCGGATCGCCCGGGAGTTCGCGCGCAACGCCGAACGCACCAACGGCCGCTCCATGATCGCGCTGGGGGCCGGCACCAATCACTGGTTCCACTCCGACACCATCTACCGGGCCTTCCTGGCGCTGACGACGATGACCGGCTGCCAAGGCGTCAACGGCGGCGGCTGGGCCCATTACGTCGGGCAGGAGAAGGTCCGCCCGGTCACCGGCCAGCAGCACTTGTCGTTCGCCTTCGACTGGCAGCGCCCCACCCGGCACATGGCGGGCACCTCGTACTGGTACCTGAACTCCGACCAGTGGCGTTACGAGGCGTTCGGGCCCGAGGAGCTGGCCTCCCCGCTGGGCGAAGGGCGGTTCAAGGGCAAGGGCTTCGCCGACTGCCTGGCGCAGGCCGTCCGTCTGGGCTGGACGCCCGGTCATCCCGGCTTCAACCGCAACCCGCTCGACCTGGCGGACGAGGCGCGGGCCGGGGGCAAGCAGGTCGCCGAGCACGTCGTCGACGAGCTGAAGTCGGGGCGGCTGCGGTTCGCCGCCGAGGACCCCGACGACCCGGCCAACTTCCCGCGGGTGCTGACGGTGTGGCGGGCGAACCTGCTGGGCTCGTCCGGCAAGGGCAACGAGTACTTCCTGCGCCACCTGCTCGGCACCGACGCGGCCGTCCGCTCCGAGGAGACCCCGCCCGAGCACCGGCCGAAGGACGTGGTCTGGCGGGAGGAGGCCCCGGAGGGCAAGCTCGACCTGCTCGTCTGCATGGACTTCCGCATGACATCGACCGGCCTGCTCGCCGATGTCGTGCTGCCGGCGGCGACCTGGTACGAGAAGGACGACCTGTCCAGCACGGACATGCATCCCTTCGTGCACGCCTTCACCCCGGCCATCGCACCGCCCTGGCAGGCCCGCACCGACTACGACACGTTCCTGACGATCGCCGACCGGTTCAGCGAGCTGGCCGCCGAGCACCTCGGCACCCGCACCGACGTCCTCGCCGTGCCGCTGCTGCACGACACCCCGGACGAACTCGCACAGCCCGGCGGGACGGTACAGGACTGGAAGACCGGCGAGTGCGAGCCGGTTCCGGGCCGGACGATGCCGAAGCTGGCGGTCGTCGAGCGGGACTACGCCGCGATCGCGCAGAAGATGCGCGCCGTCGGTCCCCTGCTCGACACGCTGGGCACCACGACCAAGGGCGTCACCGTCCACCCGAACGAGGAGATCGACGAGCTGCGGCGCCGCAACGGGACCGTGCGTGAGGGGGTGGCCGCCGGGCGGCCCTCCCTCGCCACCGCCTCGGACATGTGCGAGGCGATCCTCGCCCTGTCGGGCACCACCAACGGCCGGCTGGCCACCGAGGGCTTCCGCGAGCTGGAGCGGCAGACCGGCAGCGAGGGCCTGGTGGAACTCGCCTCCGAACGCGAGGCCGAGCGGATCACCTTCGCCGACACCCGCACCCAGCCCCGCTCGGTGATGACCTCCTACGAGTGGTCGGGCTCGGAGACGGGCGGCCGCCGCTACTCGCCGTTCGTCATCAACACGGAGCACAAGAAGCCCTGGCACACCCTCACCGGACGCCAGCACTTCTTCGTCCAGCACGACTGGATCGCCGAACTGGGCGAACAACTCCCCGTCTACCGGCCCCCGCTCAACACGCCGCGCCACTACGGCGACGAGCGGCTGGGCGAGGACGGCCGCGCGGAGGTCACCGTCCGCTATCTGACCCCGCACTCGAAGTGGTCGATCCACTCGAACTACCAGGACAACAAGTACATGCTCGACCTCTCCCGGGGCGGGCCCACGATCTGGATGTCCACCGCCGACGCCGAAAAGATCGGCGTCAAGGACAACGAGTGGATCGAGGCGTACAACCGCAACGGCGTCGTCGCCGCCCGGGCCGTGGTCACCCACCGCATGCCCGAGGGCACGGTGTACATGTACCACGCACAGGACCGCAACGTGAACGTGCCGAAGACCGAGGTCAGCGGCAAGCGGGGCGGCGTCCACAACTCGCTCACGAGGCTGCTGCTCAAGCCCACCCACCTCGCGGGCGGCTACGCGCAGTTCACCTACGCCTTCAACTACTACGGACCGACCGGCAACCAGCGCGACGAGGTCACGGTCATCCGCCGCCGGTCGCAGGATGTGGAGTACTGACATGCGCGTGATGGCACAGATCGCGATGGTGATGAACCTCGACAAGTGCATCGGCTGCCACACCTGCTCGGTGACCTGCAAGCAGACGTGGACCAACCGCACCGGTGTCGAGTACGCCTGGTTCAACAACGTCGAGACCAAGCCCGGTGTCGGCTATCCCCGCCGCTACGAGGACCAGGAGCAGTGGAAGGGGGGCTGGATGCTCGACAGGCGCGGACGGCTCGTCCTGCGCTCCGGCGGCCGGATCAAGCGCCTGCTGTCCCTCTTCTCCAACCCCGACCTGCCCTCCATCGAGGACTACTACGAGCCGGTCACCTACGACTACGACAACCTGGTCAGCGCCCCGGCGCAGAAGGACATGCCCGTCGCCCGCCCGCGCTCGGTCCTCACCGGCAGGCCCACCGCGATCACCTGGGGCGCCAACTGGGAGGACGGCCTCGGCGGCGCACCCGAGCACGCCGGCGGCGACCCCAACCTCTCCGGCGCCTGGGCGGAGAAGGTGAAGTTCGAGTTCGAGCAGACCTTCCTCTTCCACCTGCCCCGCCTGTGCGAGCACTGCCTCAACCCCGCCTGCGTGTCGGCCTGTCCGTCCGGTGCGATGTACAAGCGGGTGGAGGACGGCATCGTCCTCGTCGACCAGGACCGCTGCCGCGGCTGGCGGATGTGCGTGACCGCGTGCCCGTACAAGAAGGTGTACGTCAACCACGCAACCGGCAAGGCCGAGAAGTGCACCTTCTGCTTCCCGCGCATCGAGGCCGGCCAGCCCACCGTCTGCTCCGAGACCTGCGTCGGCCGCCTGCGCTACCTCGGCCTGCTGCTGTACGACGCCGACAAGGTCGGCGAGGCCGCGGCCACGCCGAACGAGCAGGACCTGCTGGACGCCCAGCGGGGCGTCTTCCTCGACCCGCACGACCCCGAAGTGATCGCGGCGGCGCGGGAGTCCGGCATACCGGAGGACTGGCTGGACGCGGCCCGCCGCTCCCCCGTGTACGACCTGGTCATGCGGTACAAGGTGGCTCTCCCGCTGCACCCGGAGTACCGCACGATGCCGATGGTCTGGTACGTGCCGCCGCTCTCCCCCGTCCTGGACGCCGTCGACGCGGCGGGCGGCAACCAGGACGACCCCGACCACGTCTTCGCCGCCGTCACCCGGCTGCGCATCCCGCTGGAGTACCTGGCGGAACTGTTCACCGCCGGGGACACGGACGTCGTCGCCGGTGTGCTGATGAAGCTCACCGCGCTGCGCTCGTACATGCGCGAGCGCACCCTCGGCGAGGCCGGCGACGAGGCCGTGCTCGAGGCCGTCGGCCTGACCGCGCGCGACGCGGAGGACCTGCACCGGCTCCTCGCCGTCGCCAAGTACGACGACCGCTACGTCGTCCCTGCCGCGCACAAGGAGGACGCCGCCGCGCTGACCGCGATGGAGAACCGGTGCCCGGTGGAGTCCTCCGGCGACCCGCAGCCCGCCGACGGCCGCCGCGTCATGCTCGGCATCCCGACCCTGCGTCGCCGCACATCCGAAACCCCTGCCGGAGGACGTCCGTGAGCCCGCTGCCCTCAACGCTCCCCGCCCTTGTCCGCACCCGCGTCCGCGCGGCCGTGCGCCGGCCGTCCCAGCTCACCCCCGAGGAGACTGCGGGCCGATCCCTGATACTGCGGCTCGGGTCGCTGCTCCTGCAGTATCCCGACGCCGAGCTGGCGGAGAGCCGGTCGGACCTGAGCACCGTCGTCCGGGCTCTGCCGGCCACGCCTGCGGCGGCACACCTCACCCGGTTCACCGACTGGTTCGCCGCCCAGGATCCCGAGGCGCTGGAGCGTCACTACGTCGAGATGTTCGACCTGCGCCGCAAGAGCAGCCTCTACCTCACGTACTACCTCCACGGCGACACCCGCCGCCGTGGCATGGCCCTGCTCACCCTGAACCAGCGTTACAGGGCCGGAGGCTGGGACACCAGCACGGGTGAACTGCCCGACCACCTGCCGGTCGTACTGGAGTTCGCCGCCCTCGCGGGGCCGGGTGGGGGCGAGGCACCGCTGCGCCAGCACCGGCGTGGGCTCGAACTGATCCAGCAGGCGCTGACCGACGCCGCCTCCCCCTACCGGCACGTCCTGGCCGCCCTGCTCACCCTGCTCCCGCCGCCCACCGAGGCCGACCGCGCGGCGGTGGCCCGGCTCGTCGCCGAGGGCCCGCCGAACGAGGAAGTCGGCCTCGACCCCTACGGGACCTACGGGGACGGCGAGTTCGCACCGCCGGGCACGTTCGCGCCGCCGACGGCCGCCCCGCCGACCTGTGTGCCGCCCGCTCCGACCAACCGTAGGGAAGGCCCTCGATGAACGCCGTACCCCTCCCCCTGGCCGCCCCGTCCACCAGCGGCGCCGATCTCCTGTTGTGGGTCGCCGTCCCGTACGTCTGTCTCGCGGTCTTCGCCGTCGGCCACGTCTGGCGCTACCGCCAGGACCAGTTCGGCTGGACCTCCCGCACCACCCAGCTCCTCGAACACCGCTGGCTGCGCTTCGGCAGCCCGCTCTTCCACCTCGGCGCCTTCATGGTGATCGCCGGGCACGTCGTGGGACTCGCCGTTCCCGACGCGTGGACCGAGGCCGTCGGCATCACCGAGCACATGTACCACACGACGGCCGTTTGGGCCGGCTCGGTGGCGGGCGTCGCGATGGTCGCCGGACTCGGGATGCTGTGCGCCCGCCGGCTGCTGACACGATCGATCCGGCTCGGCACGGACCGCAGCGACAAACTGCTCTTCCCCCTGCTGTCCGCCACGGTCCTGCTGGGGATCACGGCCACCTTCGCCCACAACGTGTTCGGCGCCGGCTACGACTACCGCTCCACGGTCTCCGTCTGGTTCCGCGGCCTGTTCGTCCTCCAGCCGCAACCCGAGGCCGTCGCAGGCGCGCCGCTGCTGTTCCAGCTGCACGCTCTGAGCGCGTGCCTGCTGTTCGCGGCCTGGCCCTTCACCCGTCTGGTCCATGTGTGGAGCGCCCCGGTCGGATACCTGGCCCGCCCGTACCTCGTCTACCGGCGCCGGGCCACACCGGCCACCGCGGCCCCGACGAGCACGGGCCGGAGCCGGCCCACGTCCGGCTCACGGCGAGCCGCATGAGCCACGGAACCACGCCGGCGCCGGACGCGACGACCGTCCGGCGCCGGCCGTCGTCGGGCACGAGCCGCCGTACGGGCTGGGTGATGATCCTCACCGGGGTCGCCGGCTGGCTCGCCTCCTTCCAGCTCGCCGTGGACGCCTGGCGGCTCCTCAAGGACCCGGCCTACCAACCTCCGTGCAACATCAGCCCCGTCGTGAGCTGCGGCAGCGTCATGTCCAGCCCGCAGGGCAGCCTCTTCGGCTTCCCCAACCCGCTGCTCGGACTCGGCGCGTTCGCCGCCGTGACCGCCCTGGGCGTCGCGGTGCTGGCCGGGGCACGTCTGCACCGCCGGATGTGGCTGGTCCTGGACGCAGGGGCGCTGGTGGGAGTGGTGTTCGCGCACTGGCTGATCGCGCAGTCGCTGTACGAGCTCAACAAGCTCTGCCCCTACTGCGCCGTCGTCTGGGCCGCCACCATCGCCCTGTTCTGGTACCTGACACTCCACTGCCTGGAACGAGGCATCCTCCCCGCGCCCAGGGGTGTAGTGGACATCGCCCGCGACACGCACGGGATGCTGCTCGGCGCCTGGTACGGGGTGATCGCCCTGCTCGTCCTCATCCGCTTCTGGCCGTACTGGAGCAGCCTGCTGTGACGGCCACCGCGCTCCGCACCGCCCGCTCACGAACCAGGAAAGACGATCATGGATGACGTGCTGAAGAAATGGACGGGCGTGGTGCAGGCCGACCTGGGGATAGACCTCGAAGTCGACCGGGCCCTGCTTCTCGCACTCGCGGGCGACGCCGCTCACGCAGTCGCCCGGCCGGCCGCCCCGCTGACCACCTTCCTCGTCGGGTACGCGGCGGGGCGGGCGGGCGGAGGACCGGACGCCGTGGCCGCCGCGGCCCGGCGTGCCGCGGAACTCGCCGCCCGCTGGGCCGGTGAGACCGACCGCGGTCCCGGGACCGCATAGCCGCCGGGCGTGCGGGCGCCGACGTCGGCTCGACCGGCCGCCCCGCCGAAAGGCCGAGGCCGGGTGCGGCCGCTGCCCTTGGAGGGGAGCGGCCGCACCCGGCCTCGGTGAACGCGGTCCGCAGCCACGCTGCGCCTTCGCGGACGGTCAGGGGTGCGGCACCACCGCCACCGGCACCGCGGCGTGGTGCAGCACCGCATGCGTGACCGGGCCGATGTGGGTGCCGATCGCCGCGCGGCGTACCCTCCGGCCCACGACCAGCAGCGAGGCGTCCTTCGAGGCGTCCACGAGGTGGTCGGCCGCCCGGCCCACCACGCACTGCTCCTTGACGTCGACATCCGGGAACTTGCCCCGCCAGGGCCGCAGCGCGTCGGTGAGGGCGCTTGCTTCCCGCAGCCCCATCGCGACGCCGTGTCCGGGATCGGCGGCTTCGGGCTCGTATCCGTACACGATCGGGGTGTCCCATCCGTGGACGACCCTCAGGGCGGCCCCGCGTGCGGCGGCGGCGGAGAAGGCGTACTCGATCAGCTCGTCGCACGGCCTGGTGAGGTCGAGCCCCAGCACCACGTCGAGGTACCGCGCCGGGCGGTCCGCGCCGTCCCCGGGCCGCCTTTCGTCCTCGGCTCGCTCGCCGGCCCGTACGACGACGACCGGGCGCTCGGCGTGCGCGAGGACGGGCATCGACACCGATCCGGCCAGGAAGCCGCCCAGGGCACCCAGCCCTCGTGAACCCAGCACCAGGACCTCGGCCTTGTTCGCCGCGGCGAGCAGTACTTCCGCCGGACGGCCGAAGATCTGCTCGACGCCGACCCTCAGACCGGGGTGGCTCTCGCGCAGCCGGTCGGCCACACCCCTCGGGACGCGCTCGGCCCAGTGCCGGGTGACCGCCGCGTCGCCCGGCGCGGTCTCCGTGCCCGTGAACGGGGCGTGGGCGAAGCCCGGCGACCAGTCCTGCCAGGCATGGACGATGTGCAGGGGCAGATCGCGCAGAAGCGCCTCTCGGGCAGCCCACTGAGCGGCGGCCTGCGATTCGGCCGAGCCGTCCACAGCGGCGATGACAGTGCCTTGTGACATGGAATCCTCCGGATGAGGGGACGTTTCCGTCGGGGAAGTGGCCGCGGACCGAGGCGAGGACCCGGGCCCCGCTGCCGGGGCGCGGCACGCGTCGGCGGTCGGTCCTGCGGCGGCCGGCAGCGGGAAGCCCGGGGCAGGGGCGGAGCCGGGGTGGGGCCTTGCGGCCTGGGGGGGGAAGGACTATCGGGCCGGGGCGATCAGCCCGTAGTGGCCGTCGTAGCGGTGGTACAGCACGCTGCCCCGGCCGGTGGCCGTGTCGTCGAAGAAGACGAACGGCAGCCCGGTGAGGTTCAGGCGCTGAACGGCCTCGGGCACCGTGCTCCTGGGCACGGGTACCGTGCTCACGCTGAACAGCCCCTCGCCCTCCGGTTCCTGGGCCACCGGCCCCAGGGATGCCAGGCGGTGCCGGCCGGTGGTGGCGTCGCGGTAGACCACGCTGTCGTATCCGGAGGCCAGGTCCGTGAAGACCCAGAAGTCGTAGTCCATGGCCTCCAGGTCGATCACGGCGTCCTCGGGCGTCTGCCGGGCCTGGCCGAACGCCTTGTACCGCACGATGCGGCGCTCCTCCGCCGGCAGGTGGTGCCGGTGCGGACGGTGGTCGTGCCCCGCGCTGTCCCACCACGCCTCCCGGCCGGTGCCGGAGAGCCCGCGCGGCCCGTGCCGCCGTACTCGGGCCAGCCGCGCGGTCAGCCGCTCCCGCAGCAGGTCGACCGCCTCGAACATGGTGCTCGCGGCCACGTGGGCCCGTACGAGCCGGCCGTTCACATCGACCACGGCCCGGGCGGCGGCCGGACGAGCCGCCGAACCACTGACTTGCTGAGTGAGCTTCACCTGGGCGGTCAGCACCGGCTCGCTGACGTGGTCGAGGGCCGCGAGCACCTTTTCCCGTGCGTAGGCGTCCGCACCACGAGGCACCTGCCCCCGGCTGCGGACCTGGACGTCGACTGCCTGGCTGGTCTTGAGACCGGTCATGGGAACTCCTCCTTGATCGCTCTCAGCCTGTCCGGCGCCGGCCGCCGTCGGCAGAGCCGACCGGGCCGCCGCCGAGGAGCGACCGGTACCTCGCTGAAGTGGGCCGTCCGGCCCTTACCGCGACGCTTTCGCTGTGTCGGCGTCGTCGGCGCCAGGCGCGTGTACGGAGATGGGGGCCGTACACGTGGCGTCGCGGGACGACCCGGGCAGTACGGGGGCGGTTCGCCTCCCCGGGCTGTTCCTGGGACGGGCAGTCGGCACCGGGCCTTCTCGGCCCCCCTGCTACGCCCCGCTCGGCGGTACGGAAGAGGCGTGGCGCCGGTCGGCCGTCAGCCGGTTGACCACGCCGACGACGCCGTCGACCCGCCATGCGGCCCGGACCAGCGCCGTGGTGTCGGTCTGAGGTCCGGCGACGCCCTCGATGGTGACGATCCCCTCGCGGACATCGATCGTGCATGTGTCGGCGTCGCAGGCGGAACCGCGGCTGCGGACGGCACCGGCCACCTCTTCGCGTATCTCCTCATCGGTGCGCAGGAAGACGCGCAGGAGGTCGCGGCGTGTGGTGATGCCGATGAGACGGTCTTCCTCGTCCACCACGGGCAGCCGGTCGATGTGGCGGCGTTCCATGATGCGCGCCACGTCGACCACGCGATGTTCGGGATGCACGGTGACCGCGGGAGTGGACATCAGCCGGCCGGCCGTCAGAGGGGGCGGGGCGGTGGGGTGGGCGCGGGCGATCCGCCTCAGGGCCCGCAGCACGCGGTCCCGGCCGGACCCGGCCCGGCCGCGCGCCGCCTGTCTCCGGGTCAGATCGGTCTGGGACACCACGCCCATGACCTTGTCGTCGTCGTCCACCACCGGCAGGCCGCTGATGCGGTGGGACGTGAGCAGGCGGGCCAGCTCCTTGAAGGACGTGTCCGGGTGCGCCTGGACCACTTCGCTGGTCATCACTTCGCCCACCGTCCGGTGCTTCACCACGGTTCTCAACTCCCCTCGCTCGCGCAGGGCGCTTCACATGTCGAACACGATGCGGGCCTTGACCTGGCCCTGAAGGACCTCGTCGATGCATGCGTTGACGGACGACAGCGGCCGGGTCTCGTAGACCACGCGGGTGCGGCCGGCGGCGTGCAGCTGGAACACCTCGGCCAGGTCCTGCCGGGTGCCGACGATGGACCCGATGACGGACGTACCGCCGAGCACGGTCGAGAAGACCGGGACCTGGACGACGCCATCGGCGGGCAGGGCCACCATGACGAGCTTGCCCCCACGGCGCAGGCCGGCCAGGGCCGTCGCGAAGGTCTCCTCGTTCACCGCCAGCGCCAGCGCCGCGTGGGCCCCGCCATGGCGCTGGAGCACGGCCGCCGGGTCCTCCTTGCGGGCGTCGATGAGGATGTCCGCGCCGAGGTCGGCGGCGAGTCGCAGCTTCTCGTCGGAGATGTCGATCGCGGCCACCGTCGCACCGGCGATCTTGGCGTACTGCACGGCCAGGTGCCCGAGACCGCCGATGCCGGAGATCGCCACGAGGTCGGCCGGTCCGACCCCGGCCACCTTCAGGGCCTTGTAGGTGGTGACTCCCGCGCAGGTGAGTGGTGCCGCCTCGCGCGGGTCGATGCCGTCGGGGACGGGCTGGGCGAAGTCGGCGTGGGCGAGCATCTTCTCGGCGTAGGCGCCGTCGGTGCCGTATCCGGTGTTGACCTGCTGCTCGCACAGCGTCTCCCAGCCGGTGAGGCAGGGCTCGCAGCGTCCGCAGGCCCAGCCCAGCCACGGCACGGCCACGCGCTGTCCGACGGACAGGTGGGTGACGCCGTCGCCGAGTTCCTCGATGACGCCGACGCCCTCGTGCCCGGGGACGAACGGTGGGGTGGGCTTGACGGGCCAGTCGCCGTGGGCGGCGTGGATGTCCGTGTGGCACAGCCCGCACGCCTCGACGCGGATGCGGACCTGCCCGGGGCCGGGCACGGGGTCGGGCCGCTCCTCGATCACCAGCGGCTCTCCGAGAGTCTTCACCACTGCTGCCTTCATGACCTGCTCCTTGTCCTCGTCGTTGCTTCCAGCGTCGTACGCCGCTCAGGCAGGCGGCAGAACCGGTCAGGACCCGTATCGGGGGCCGTTCGGCCCGTGTCCTGCCGGGCCACTCGGCGATGCCGGAGGTGAGGGCCCCCACGCCCGACGGCACCACGCGTACGGGCCGGGACCGGGCGTGGGCCGCCCCGAGGGGGACCGCGAGAACGCCCGGCCGGAAGACCTCGGAGACCACCGGGCCCCTGCCCGGGACCTTCGGGACCTTCGCCATGGACGTCTCCGGCTCCAGGCTGTGGCTGAGACGCCGAGCGGCCACCGTCGGTGACCGGCCGATTTCACCCGCATCCAGGGAGCTTCCATGACTCAGGTGACCAGCGACCGCCACGACACCTCCCTCGGAAGTGTCCCCTCCGACGCGCGGATCGCCGTGGACCGACTCGTCGACAACGCCGCCAAGGCGCTCGCCGGCTTCGAGTCCTTCACGCAGGAGCAGGTCGACCACATCGTCGCCAAGGCGTCCGTCGCCGCTCTGGACCAGCACACCGCCCTGGCCCGCCTGGCGGTGGAGGAGACCGGTCGCGGGGTGTTCGAGGACAAGGCGGCGAAGAACATGTTCGCCTGCGAGCACGTCACGCACAGCATGTCCCGGGCCAGGACGGTCGGCGTGGTCGGCCGCGACGACATCGAGGGAATCATCGAGATCGCCGAACCCGTCGGGGTGATCTGCGCGGTGACGCCGGTCACCAATCCGACGTCCACGACCGTGTTCAAGGCACTGCTGGCGCTGAAGACTCGCAATCCGGTGGTGTTCGCCTTCCATCCCTCCGCGCAGGTGTGCAGCGCCGAGGCCGCACGCGTCGTGAGGGACGCCGCCGTCGCCGCCGGGGCGCCCGAGCACTGCGTGCAGTGGATCGAGCAGCCCTCCATCGAGGCCACCGGCCTCCTCATCCACCACCCGGGCGTGGCCCTGATCCTCGCGACCGGCGGAAACGGCATGGTCAAGGCCGCCTACTCGGCGGGCAAGCCGGCCGTCGGCGTGGGCGCGGGCAACGTACCCGCCTACGTGCACCGCAGCGCGGACCTGCGCAGGGCCGTGAACGACCTGGTGCTGTCCAAGTCCTTCGACAACGGCATGATCTGCGCGTCCGAACAGGCGGTCATCCTCGACACCGCCGTCTACGAGCAGGCTCTGGCCGAGTTCCGGCGGCTGCACGCCTATACGGCGACGGCCGACGAGAAGAGGAAGCTGGAGACCTACCTCTTCCCGCCCGACCCCGCCGGCCGACAGGGCCGCGTCAATCCGGCGGCGGTGGGCCGGAGCCCCGCCTGGATCGCCGAGCGGGCAGGGTTCACCGTCCCCGCCGGCACGTCGCTCATCCTGGCCGAGGCGAGCCACGTCGGCCCGGGCGAGCCGCTCACCCGGGAGAAGCTCTGCCCGGTACTCGCCGTCCTGCGGGCCGGCTCGCCCGAGGAGGGCTTCGATCTGGCGGCCGACATGGTCGCCTTCCACGGACAGGGACACAGCGCGGTGATCCACACCAGCGACCCGGACCTGGCCGAAAGGTACGGCCGCCGCATGAAGACGGTACGGATCATCGTCAACTCGCCGTCGTCGCAGGGCGCGATCGGCGGCATCTACAACCGCCTGCTGCCCTCGCTGACCCTGGGCTGCGGCTCGTGGGGCAGCACGTCCGTCTCCGACAACGTCTCCGCCGCCCAGCTGCTCAACATCAAGCGCGTGACGACGCGGCAGAACAACCTCCAGTGGTTCAAGATCCCGCCGAAGATCTACTTCGAGCCCCAGGCCATCCGCTACCTCACCTCGATGCCCGACGTACACCGCGTCACCGTGGTCACCGACGCCACCATGACCCGCCTCGGCTACGTCGACCGGGTCGGCCGCGTCCTGCGGCAGCGGGAGCAGCCCGTGACCCTCCAGGTCATCGACGACGTGGAACCGGAGCCGAGCATCGATTCCGTCCAGCGCGGGGCCGCCCTCATGCGCGACTTCCGGCCGGACACCATCATCGCCCTGGGCGGCGGATCGCCCATGGACGCGGCGAAGGTGATGTGGCTGCTGTACGAACAGCCGGACATCGACTTCGCCGACATGCGGCAGAAGTTCTCCGACATCCGCAAGCGCGCCTTCCGCTTCCCCGTACTCGGCGAGCGGGCCCGTCTGGTCTGCGTCCCCACCACCTCGGGCACCGGCGCCGAGGTCACCCCCTTCGCGGTCATCTCCGACCCGGCGACCGGCAAGAAGTACCCGCTCGCCGACTACGCCCTGACACCCAGCGTCGCCATCGTCGACCCGGTACTCACCGCCGACCTGCCCGCGGCGCTCGCCGCCGACAGCGGCTTCGACGCCCTCACGCACGCCACCGAGGCATACGTGTCCGTCTACGCCAACGACTTCACCGACGGCCTGGCGCTGCACGCCATCAAGCTGATCTTCGAGAACCTGGAAGCCGCCGTCACCGGCCGGGACACACCGCGCACCCTCGCCCGGGAGAAGATGCACAACGCCGGCACCATCGCCGGCATGGCCTTCGGCAACGCCTTCCTCGGCATCGTCCACGCCATGTCCCACACCCTGGGAGCCACCTTCCACATCGCCCACGGCCGGACCAACGCCATCCTGCTGCCCCACGTGATCCGCTACAACGGCACCGTTCCCGCCAAACTCACCGGCTGGCCCAAGTACGAGAGCTACCGGGCGCCCGAACGCTTCCAGGACATCGCCCGGGCCCTCGGCCTGCCGGCCTCGACCGCCGCCGAAGGCGTCGCCTCCTACGCCGCCGCCGTCGAACGCCTGCGCGACGCCGTGGGAATCGAACCGTCCTTCCGCGCCCTGGGCATCGATCAGACCGCCTTCGTCGAGGCGCTCCCGCAGCAGGCACTGAACGCCTACGAGGACCAGTGCGCGCCCGCCAACCCGCGCATGCCGATGCTCGACGACATGGAGGACATCATGCGCGCCGCCTACCACGCCGGTCCCCGGCCACTGCCCCTGACGTGATCCTCCGGCCCGCCCGTACGGCCGATAGGCTGGTCACGGTACGGGCGGGTGATCGACGGAGGAGGCCCAGTGGGCGTGCAGGAGCCGCTCTCGCGGATGCCCCAGATGCGGCTCGACGAGTTGCTGGAGGAGCTGCAGGCGCGCATCAACGCCGTACGCGGCACCCGGGACCGGGTGCACAGTCTGCTGGAGGCGGTCGTCTCGGTCGGCCGCGAACTGGACCTCTCGCAGGTACTGCGGCGCATCGTGGAGGCCGCCGCGCTCCTGGTCGACGCCCAGTACGCGGCGCTCGGGGTGATAGGTCCCGACGGCCGGACCCTGTCGCAGTTCCTCACCGTCGGACTGACCGATGAGGAGATCGCCAGAATCGGCCCCCTGCCGGCCGGGCACGGCATCCTCGGCGAACTCATCCGCAACCCCGAACCGCTGCGTCTGACCGACCTGGGCGCTCACGAGGCGTCCTACGGCTTCCCCGCCCACCACCCGCCGATGCGGACGTTCCTGGGCGTCCCCATCCGCGTGCGCGACGAGGTGTTCGGCAACCTCTACCTGACCGACAAGCACGGTGGCGTGGACTTCGACGCCGAGGACGAGTCGGTGATCTCCACCCTCTCGGTCGCCGCCGGCGTCGCCATCGACAACGCGCGCCTGTACGAGGCGTCGCAGCGCCAGCAGCGCTGGCTCCAGGCGAACGCGGAGATCACCCACAGCCTCCTGTCCGGCAGCCCGCGACTGGCGGTACTGGGGCTCATCGCCCGCCGCGCCCTGGAGATCACCGGGGCGGCCCTCGCCGACGTCTCCGTGCCCGTCGCCGGGACGGACGACCTCGTCGTCGAGCTGGCCATCGGCGCCGGCGGCGAGACCCGCCGCGGCCTCGTGGTTCCGGTCGACGGCACGCTTTCCGGCGCCGCGTACCAGGCCGGTGCGTCCGTGACCACCGTCGGCCTCGGGGAGGACGACCGGTACACCGCCGGGCCCCGCCGCTTCGACGGCCTGGGCCCGGCGGTCGCCGTCCCCCTGGGCGCCACCGCCAAGGACAACCGAGGCGTGCTGCTGCTGGCCCGCCGCAAGGGAGAGCCGGTCTTCACCGAAGCGGAACTGGAGCCGCTGCTGGCCTTCGCCGGTCAGGCGGCCCTCGCTCTGGAGCTTTCCGAACGCCGCAGCGACGCCGAACACCTGGCCCTCCTGGAGGACCGTGACCGCATCGCCCGGGATCTGCACGACCTCGCCATCCAGCGCCTGTTCGCAACCGGCATGACCCTGCAGAGCGCCGCACGCCTCGTCCAGCACGAGGGCGCCGCCGAACGCGTCTCACGCGCCGTCGGGGACCTCGACGAGACCATCAAGATCATTCGTTCCACGATCTTCGGCCTGCGCGCCCGCGAGGAGGACACCGGGCCGAGCCTGCGCGCACGCGTGGCACGCACCGTGGGCGAAACCGCGACCACGCTCGGCTTCCCGCCCCACCTGAGCATGGAGGGCCTGCTGGACACCGATGTCCCCCCGCAGGTGGCCGATCACGTCACGGCGGCCCTGACCGAAATGCTGAGCAACGCCGCGCGCCACGCCCACGCCACCCGGGTGGAGGTCGCGCTGCGAGCCACCGCCGACGAAGTCGTCCTCACCGTGACGGACAACGGCTGCGGCATCCCCGCCGACGGCAGGCGCAGCGGCCTGAGCAACCTCGAGGAGCGGGCCCACGGGGTGGGCGGGACGCTGGAGATCGGGCGCCCGGACGAGGGCGGCAGCCGGCTGGTGTGGCGCGCGCCTCTGCGGCGGGAATCACCTCCGCCGTCGCGGTGACGGGTACGTGCGGGCCCCTACACGGTGAGCCGCAAGCCCGTCACGAGGTCCGGCCGGATGCGCAAGGCGGAGTTCATGGCGGGGTGTTGCACCCACGGGCGCAGGCGGGCGGCGAAGCGCGCGAGCTGGCCTTCGTCGGTGACCCGGTGGGCGTAGCCGGTCACCACCACGCTCCAGCCGACGTGGGTCTCGGGGTCGATGACGTCCGCCTCGTAGGCCACCACGACACCGGCGGCATGGGCAGGCGTCACGATGGAGGTGAGCGTGGCGCCGTCGTGCAGCTGGACGATGATGTCCTCGCCGTCCATGAAGTGGTTGACCGGGCGGATGGCAGGCAGGGCCGCTTGCGTGAAGACGATGCGCCCCAGGGAGATGCTGCCGAGCAGCCGCAGGGCCTCGGCGCGATCGAGCTGTCCCATCCGCCGGGGCGCCACCGCCTCCCGGTGGCCGTCCACCGTGGGGTGCGCGGCTTCGTCCTTCATGGTGCCCACCTTCTGCCCAGCTCGGTCCTGGGCGCATTCGCTGCCTCGCAGCCAGCGTCTCCCGTGACCCGCTGCCTCAATAGGGCCGAACGGACCTTTTCGGCGTACGGTTCGGCCGTCCCCGCAGGCCGGATCCTTCCGAGGGTGACGTCCGGCGGGGCGACGGCCGTCACCCTGTGGTCCGGCATGGGGTCTCGCGGCCGGGGTACGGATCTTCGGTGGCATCGCCCGGGGACGAGGGCCATCCGGCCCTGGGCGATGGTCCCTCTCGCGCGGCACGATGCGTATGGAGCTCCTTCGGGGCGGAGAATTCGGCGAACACGGAGTATGCGATGACAGACAGCAGCGGCGTCCTCACCGGGAAGGAACCGGTCAGGGTCTTCCTGCTCGACGACCACGAGGTGGTGCGCCGCGGTGTGCATGATCTGCTGGACGCCGAGCCGGATCTGACCGTGGTCGGAGAGGCCGGCACGGTCGAGCAGGCGCTGGTGCGGGTTCCCGCGCTGCGCCCGCAGGTCGCCGTCCTCGATGTGCGTCTGCCCGACGGGGACGGAGTGAGTGTCTGCCGCGAGCTGCGCTCCCGCATGCCGGACCTGGCCTGCCTGATGCTGACGTCGTTCGACGACGAGGAGGCGCTGCTCGACGCGATCATGGCCGGCGCGTCCGGCTACGTCCTCAAGCAGATCACCGGCACCGACCTGGTCACCGCCGTACGCACCGTCGCCTCGGGCCAGTCCATGCTCGACCCCGGTGCCACGGCCCGGGTGATGGCCCGGCTGCGCGGGGGGTTCTCCCAGGAGGAGCAGCCGCAGGGGCTTCCCGGGCTGACGGAGCGGGAGCGGGAGATCCTCGCGCTGGTGGGAGAGGGGCTGACGAACCGGGAGATCGGCAAGCGGCTCTACCTGGCGGAGAAGACGGTCAAGAACAACATCTCGCGGCTGCTGGCCAAGCTGGGTGTCGAACGCCGGGTGCAGGCCGCCGTCATCGCCACCCAGGCCCTGGCCGCTCACGGCGGCCAGGGCGGCCCGGCAGCCGGGCGGGAGGGCCGCCCGCGAGGCTGACCGCCGGTCCGCTGCGCGGACGCGTACCGATGAACCGCAGCCCCTGCTCCGTACGTGGAGCAGGGGCCGCCGTCGTCGTCGCCGGCGTACGAAGAGCAGGGCGGGGACGGCGGCCGGCCGCATCGAACCTGCGCATGGGGGCTTCCGGCGAGGTCTGGACGGATCGCGGGTCCGGGCGGAGTCCGCTTCGCGGCGGGGGCCGGCCATGCGCCGCTCCCCCGCCGACGGGAGGTGGTCAGTCGTGCGGAACGACGGCGACGGGGCAGCGGGCGTGGTGCAGTGCGGCGTGGGCGACCGATCCGATGCGGGTACCGACGGGCGCGTGGCGCGTCCTTCGGCCGACCACGAGCAGCTGCGCGTCCGACGCGGCCGACAGCAGTACCTCTCCCGCGCCGCCGATCTCGACGTGCTCGGTCACCGGCACGTCGGGGAACCGGGTCCGCCACGGGGCGAGCGCCTCCGCCAGGGCCTTCCTCTCGAAGGGCTCCAGCCCCCCGGCCTCGTTGGCCAGGAGCATCGAACCGGGGCTGTAGGCGAAGACCGGCGGGAGGTTCCAGGCCCGTACCGCGCGCAGGGCCGCGCCGCGTGCGGCCGCTTCCCCGAAGGCGAAGCCGAGCACCGCGTCGCTGTCCTCGGGTGTGCCCTGCTGGCCCACGACGACCTCGCCGCCCTCCGTCCGGGCCGGCCCGCCACCGGCGCGCACGGAGATGACGGGCCGCTTGGCAGCGGCGATGACCTGCTGACCGTAGGAGCCGAGGAGGAACCCGGCGAACGCTCCGTGCCCACGAGAGCCCAGCACCAGCATCTCGGACGCTTCGGCCTCCCTCAGCAGAGCGGCGACCGGGGTGTCCTGAAGCACTTCGGAGGTCACCTTGAGGGCCGGGTAGGTGCCGGCGACGTGTGTCTCGGCTGCACGGAGCACCGCGTGGGCGGATCTGGCCTGCGTCTCCCTGTCCTGGACGAGGGGGACGTCCAGCGGCTGCCAGAGCCAGGCGTGCACGATACGCAGCGGCATGCCGCGCAGGGCGGCTTCGCGCGCCGCCCAGCCGGCCGCTGCCAGGCTTTCCGCGGAACCGTCCACTCCTACGGCGATGGCGCTGGTCATGGGGGTGCCTCCCTAGGGATCGACGGGCCCGGCCGCGTCGGCCGCCCCTTCACTGGTCTCAGCATCCGTGAGTCGGCGCGGTCCGCCGAGGGCCCTTCGGCCCTGACTTCCGGCGGTTCGGCCACGGCGCCGCCAGCGGAGGGCGAAAGGTCCCTCCCGACACCGGGACCACCGGCCCCGCCGGCCCGGAACGACGAGGCCGGTCAGCGGCTGCGCACGGCCTTCGCGGCCCTCGGCCGCCGACATGCGGACGACGAACATCGAAGGCGAGGACGGCCCCGCCCGCCTCGCCGACCGCCGCCTCTTGGAGATGACGACATGACCGTGACCGTCCGGCCTTCCGCCGACACCCGCCCCGCCGACTCCGCGTGGCGCGGATTCACCGGTGAGCAGTGGCAGCAGCGCATCGACGTGCGGGTCTTCATCCAGGCCAACTACACGCCGTACGAGGGGGACGCCGCGTTCCTGGCCGGCCCCACCGACCGCACCCTGGCCGTGTGGCACGCCGTCACCGCGCTGTTCCCCGAGGAGCGCCGCAGGGGCGTGCTCGACGTCGACGCCGCGACGCCGTCCACGATCACCTCCCACGCGCCCGGCTACATCGACCGCGACCGTGAACTGATCGTCGGACTGCAGACCGACGCTCCGCTGAAGCGGGCGATCATGCCCAACGGCGGGCTGCGCATGGTGGAGAACGGGCTGCGCGCGTACGGATTCGAGCCGGACCCGTTCGTCGCCACCGTCTTCGGTACGTATCGCAAGACCCACAACGACGGTGTCTTCGACGCCTACACCGCCGAGATGCTGCGCGCCCGCAAGGCCGGCATCATCACGGGCCTGCCCGACGCGTACGGGCGGGGCCGGATCATCGGCGACTACCGCCGCGTCGCCCTGTACGGCACCGCCCGGCTGATCGAGTCCAAGCATGCCGAGCGCGCCCGCCTGGACGCCATCCCGTCCACGCCCGACGTCATCCGCGACCGCGAGGAACTCGCCGAGCAGATCAAGGCGCTGGGCGAGCTGGAGCGCATGGCGGCCTCCTACGGCTGCGACGTCTCCCGTCCGGCGGCCACCGCGCACGAGGCCGTCCAGTGGCTGTACCTCGGATTCCTCGCCGCCGTGAAGGAGCAGAACGGCGCGGCCATGTCCCTGGGCCGCACCTCCACCTTCCTGGACGTCTACCTCCAGCGGGACCTCGACGAGGGGCGCATCGACGAGAGCCGCGCCCAGGAGCTCGTCGACGACTTCGTGATCAAGCTGCGGATCGTGCGGTTCCTGCGCACGCCGGAGTACGACGCGCTGTTCTCCGGCGACCCGACCTGGGTCACCGAGTCCATCGGCGGCATCGGGGAGGACGGCAGGCCGCTGGTCACCCGCACCTCCTTCCGCTTCCTGCAGACCCTCTACAACCTCGGCCCCGCCCCCGAGCCCAACCTCACCGTGCTCTGGTCCCCCCGGCTGCCCACCGGTTTCAAGCGGTTCTGCGCCCAGGCGTCCATCGACACCAGCTCCCTCCAGTACGAGTCCGACGAGCTGCTCCGCCCCCGCACCGGCGACGACACGGCCATCGCCTGCTGCGTCTCCGCGATGGCCTCGGGCAAGCAGATGCAGTTCTTCGGCGCCCGCGTCAACCTCGCCAAGGCCCTGCTGTACGCGATCAACGGCGGCCGCGACGAGATGACCGGCCAACAGGTCGCCCCCGCTGTGGCGCCGCTGACCGGTGATTACCTGGACCATGACGAGCTGGCGGCCGCCTACGACCGGATGCTGGACTGGCTCGCCGCGACCTACGTCAACGCCCTGAACGTCATCCACTACATGCACGACAAGTACGCCTACGAACGCATCGAGATGGCCCTGCACGACCACCCGGTCCACCGCACCATGGCCTGCGGCATCGCCGGCCTCTCCGTGGCCGCCGACAGCCTCTCGGCCGTCAAGTACGCCCGCGTCAAGGTCGTCCGGGACGCCACCGGACTCGCCGTCGACTACCAGGTCGAGGGCGCCTATCCGGCCTACGGCAACGACGACGACCGCGCCGACGCCATCGCCGTCGACCTGGTCCGCTCCTTCATGGCCAAGGTGCGCCGCCACCCCACCTATCGCGGCGCCGAGCACACCCAGTCGGTGCTCACGATCACCTCCAATGTCGTGTACGGCAAGCACACCGGCAACACCCCCGACGGCCGCCGCGCCGGTGCGCCCTTCGCCCCGGGCGCCAACCCGATGAACGGCCGCGACCGCCACGGCATGGCCGCCTCCGCCCTGTCCGTCGCCAAGATCCCGTACGACCAGGCACGCGACGGCATCTCGCTGACCTCCACCATCACCCCCGAGGGCCTGGGCCACGACCCCGCGGAACGTGCCGGCCACCTCGTCGGTCTGCTCGACGCGTACACCGCCGAGGGCGGCTTCCACATGAACGTCAACGTCCTCGACCGCGCCACGCTGGAAGACGCGATGGAGCACCCGGACAACTACCCGGAGCTGACCATCCGCGTCTCCGGATACGCCGTCAACTTCATCCGGCTCACGCGCGAGCAGCAGCTCGACGTCATCAACCGCACGTTCCACGGTGCCCGATGACCACCGGCCGCATCCACTCCTGGGACCTGTCCACCGGCGTGGACGGGCCCGGAACCCGGTTCGTCCTCTTCCTCAGCGGCTGCCCCCTGCGCTGCCTGTACTGCGCGAACCCCGACACCTGGCACCTGCGCGACGGGCAGCAGGTCACCGTGGACGAGGTCATGGCCCGCATCGAGCGGTACCGCCGGTTCGCCGGCCGGGCCGGCGGAGGAGTCACCGTCACCGGAGGCGAACCCCTGCTCCAGTCCGCCTTCACCGCCGAAGTGCTGCACCGGTGCAAGGAACTCGGCCTGCACACCGCCCTGGACACCTCCGGAGCCCTCGGCCGCAGGGCCGACGACGCGCTGCTCGCCGACACCGACCTGGTCCTGCTCGACATCAAGTCCTTCGACGCCGGCGTCTACCGGCGCCTGACCGGCGGGCACCTCGCCCCGACCCTCGACTTCGCCACCCGCCTGGCCCGGCTGGGCGCCCCCGCCTGGATCCGCTACGTCCTCGTCCCCGGCTGGACCGACGACCCCGCGGCCATCGACGGACTGGCCGGCTTCCTGGCGACGTTGCACAACATCGACCGGGTCGACGTCCTGCCCTTCCACAAGCTCGGCGCGGCCAAGTACGACGCGCTCGGCCTCCCCTTCCCCCTCAAGGACAACCCCGTACCGGACGGTGCTCTGATCGACCGCGTGCGCGACCAGTTCCGCGCCCACGGCCTGCGAGCGATGTGAGGCACCGGCTCTCCTGCGCCGCGTCCTGGGCGGCGTGGGACGGGCTACCCGGCGGGCCGGGAGCGGCGGTGGCTGGCCACGCGCTCCCGTGTCGCGCAGCGGCCCGAGCAGTACCGGCGCGGCGCCCCGCTGCCGCCCGCGACGTAGACGTTGGTGCAGCGCGACGCCGCGCACACGCCGCCGGGAGGGCGCTGGCGGTCCCAGATGAGGACGGCCATGGCCATGCAGGAGGAGGCGAGGAACCACTCCGACCACGGCGCCTCGTCGTCGCCGTCGAGGTGGATGTGCCACGGTGAGCGCCCGTCGTGCGAGGTGAGGCGCGCCGTGCCGGAGCCCTCCGCCAGCAGCCGGTTCAGCCGCGAGGCGGCCTCGGCCACGTCGGGGGCGGCGAATACGTCCCGCAGGGAATCGGCCACGACGCGCATCTGCTCCACGTCCTCGCGCGACACGTCCAGGGGGTCGGCCTCGCCGTGTTCGCGCAGTACGGCCACGACGTCCTCCGGCGCGACCCGTTCCGCGGCCAGGACGTTGACGAGGTCGGCGGCGCGCTGAGCGGTCTGCAGGACGGAGTGGCGGGTGTACGAGTCGCCCCTGGCGTCCCCGGCGCTCCGGGGCCGGTCGCGAGGCTGGTTCTTGGGGGGCACGAGGAAGAGCGTAACGCCTTATGGGAGGATCCACCGTTACCATGTAACGTGAAAATCATGCCGACACGTTACAGACTGCCGCTCTACATCGCCGGGGCCGCTGCCGCGCGCACCGGCGACGAGATGTCGGGCCCGGCCCTGCTCCTGGTGGGCATCGCGGTCACCGACTCCGCCTCGGCGGGCTCGGCGCTCCTGTCGGGAATCATGATCTCGGCGGCAGTCGGCGGACCCGTCTTCGGAGCCATGCTCGACAGGTCGGCGGCGCCGGGGCGGCTGCTGACCGGAGCCCTGGCCGCGTACTCCGCCGTGCTCGTGGCGATCCTGCTGACCCTGGGGCACCTCCCGCTGCCCGTCGTCATCGCGACCGCCGTGTTCGGCGGGCTCCTCGGGCCCGCCCTGGCCGGCGGGTGGACCTCGCAGCTTCCCCGGCTGGTGGAGCCGGGGAGGCTCCCGCGGGCCAACGCGCTCGACGCCATGACGTACAACCTGGCGAGCTTGACGGGCCCGGCCCTCGCCGGAGCGATCGCCATCCTCGCCGGTGCCACGTCCGGCGTCGTGGCGGCGGTCGCGCTGATCATCCTCGCGCTGCCGGCCGCGTGGACGCTCCCCGGCAACCCGTCGGCGTCCGGACGCGGACCGGACACGTCGGTCGTCGCCGACCTGGCCGCCGGCTTCGTCGCCATCGTGCGGGCCCGGTTCCTCGCCCGCGCCACCGTCACCTCCGTGATCTCGTACATCGGTGTCGGCATGCTCGTCACGTGCAGCCCGCTCCTCGGTGAGGAAGCGCTCGGCGGGGCGAACTCCGGCACCTTCCTGCTGGCCGCTCTCGCCGCGGCCTCGCTGGCCGCGAACGCCCTCCTGGCGAAGCGCCCCGACTCGCTGCGCCCCGACACGGCGGTGCTCGGCAGCACGCTGGTCCTCGCCGCCGCGTTCCTTCTCGCCGCCACGGTCTCACCGGTGTACCTCTTCGTGGCGATGGTGCTCGCCGGAGCGGGCGCGGGGCCGCAGCTGACGGCCCTGTTCGCCGTGCGTCACCGCGAGGCGCCGGAGCGGCTGCGCGGCCAGATCTTCACCACGGGCGCGAGCCTGAAGATCACCGGCTACGCCGTCGGGGCGGGTATCGGCGGGCCGATCGCCACCTGGTCCCTCTCCGGTTCCCTCGTCGTGGCCGCCGGCTTCGAGGTGCTCGCCGCGGTGGCCTTCGTCCTCTTCACGGTGGCCGGTCGCGGCCCCACCGTGAAAAGGACGAAGGACACGGCGTCCCCGCGGGAGCAGCGGGCGGCCGCCCTATCGGGCGAGCGTGTCGATCAGTTCCCGGACGAGCGGGGTGACGACCTCGGGGGCCTCTAGGTGCAGGAAGTGGCCGACGTCCGGGACGGGCACGAGGCCGATCCGGGTGCCGTAGCGACGGCGCACCCACGGCGACAGGGTGGCCGCGGCGCACACGGCGGTCACCGGGACCGCCGTGTGCGCCAGGGCCTCGCGCATGTCCCAGGCCAGGATCGAGCGGTACAGGTCCAGGCCGAAACGCGCGTCGAGCGCCGAACACGTGGCGGCCAGTTCGTCACGGGGCAGGCGGTCCCGCGCCACGACGAAGCCGTCGAGCATGCGCACCGCCGCGGCCCCGAAGTCCCCGCACCGCCCGAAGTCCTCGACCAGCGGTGCCAGCAGCCCGGCCGCCGCGGCCTCGTCCTGCTTCTCGTACACGCCCAGGTGGACGAGTCCGTCGAGCGAGATGACGTGTACGACGCGCCCGGGCTCCCGGCGTGCGACCTCGACGGCCACCGCGGCGCCGAGGGAATGCCCGACGACCACCACCGGGCCGCTCGGGACACGGGCCTTCATCAGCGCGACGACGGAATCGGCCAGCGCCCCGACGGTCGGCGGTCCGGCCAGCAGGTCGGCGGGGCTCTCCCCGTGTCCCGGCAGATCGAGGTCCAGGGTGCGGTAGCGCCGGGACAGGGCCGGTAGCTGGTGCTTCCACTGGCGCCGTGAGCACGACCAGCCGTGGACGAGTACGACGGTGACGGGGCTGCCCGTGGGCGGGCCGCTGTCGCCGTGCCCGAGGAGCCCGCTCACCGGTGCGCGGGCGCCCGGGGGCCCCGCCGGACCCACGCGCGCACGCACCGGCCTCACACCCATGTGCCCACGGGGCCGGCGAGGCCCTCGGGAACGTCCCGCAGCCGCGCCACCACGGCTTCCGCCTGCGCGGTGAGCGGTTTGACGCTCAGCACCTGAGGGACCGCCTCCGTGCCTCGCGTGAGCTTGGCGTGGTCGCCGCCCACTCCGTACTCCAGGTGCCGCGTGCCCGAATCCGAGCAGGCGAAGGCGATGGGCAGGCGGTAGACCACGACCGAGTACGTGTGCAGCCCCTCGCCCACCTCGTAGTCGAAGCCGCAGTGGAATCCGTACATGCGGCCCTCGTGGTGGACCCACATGCTCATCGCGAAGAGCCGGCCGTCCAGTTCGGCCGTGAAGACGGAGGTCCGGGTGTGCCGGGCGATGGCGGAGAACCATCCGGCCATGTGCTCGTAGGTGGACTTCTGGCCGTACTTGACCTCGAGGTTGTGGGCGAGCCGTGCGAGCTTCTCGACGTTGGAGTCGTCCATGAGTTCGTGCGCGGTCTTCACGCCCGCCTCGTCGAACCGTTTGAGCTCCCGGCGTATCTGGTTCCTCGTCTTCCTTTTCAGGACGTTGCCGAAGTACTCGTCGTAGCTGGAGTAGTCGCTGTGGAACACATGCCGGTTCGGGGCCGGGATCTCCACGAACCCGGCGTCCCGGAGGTCGGCGCGCAGTTCCGTCCTCGCGGCGTCGAGGTAGGGGTAGACGACGGTGGCGCTGCCCCGGTCACGGCCCAGAGCGAGACTTTCCGCGATGAGGGCTCTCCGGGCCGTCCGGGCCTCCCCGGGTGGCGTGCCGGGACGGGTCAGAATCCGGGAGTTGAACCAGCCGCCGCACACCAGGGACGGCAGCAGGGTGTCCGCGAGTTCGTCCTCGGCCAGATCCCGCCACGCCGGATGCGAGCGCATCATCCGGTCCGGCCGCACGATGACGTCGTCGACGGACGTGTCGAACTGCTGCAAGGTCATCCCCATGGTCGTACGCCCGTTCTCCGACAGGGCGAGGCAGGCGCTCTCGGCCGGAACCCAGGGCCCGGAACCCGTGCGTTCGACCGCCAGCCACGTGGGATGGGCGAAGAGGTCCGCCGAGCCGCACAGTCCGGCCCAGTCCCGCGACCGCTGCGCTTCTGCCAGGGAAAGGAGCTGGATATCGGTCACTCGTACTCCCGCGTCGTCGTCTGTTCACTCGGTCTGTGCGGCGCGGCGCCCGCGCAGGGCGGGGGCGCCGCGCTAGCGCGTGGGAGGTCCCGCGGCGATCGCGGCCTGCGCCTCTTCGAGCGTGGCGAGGTCGGGCATCGCCTCCAGCCACCACGTCGCGCCCCGCTCCTCGTAGGCGTCCAGGTCGCCCGGGGGGACGGGAGCGTCGGGCCCCGCGCTGCGCCCCGTCACCACGATGTCGTAGTCGCGGGGAGGCGGCTGGGTGGGGAAGGTGAGCCGGATGGCCCGGGACAGGTCCTGCGGGCTGAGGGGATGGGCGTTGTCCCAGGGCATCCGCACCGGGAACAGCCCGTCGTGGGCGGCGGCCCGCCGGAAGGGGCGGCGCGGCTGCCGCACGGTCCGTTCCGCGGACCTGCGGCCGCCCCCGCCGGCCGACGGTCCGGTGGCGGCTCGCTCCGCGTCGGGATCGTCGTACTGGATGGCGCCCGCGACCCAGACGGGCGGCCTGGGAACGGGAGCGGGGAGAAAGGCGGGAGCGTCGACCTCCGTCGTACGGCCGGAGGCCGGCCGGTCGCCGTCCGGTGCGCTCCACCGGACGGGTTTGCCCTCCCAGAACAGTTTCAGGAGTTCCAGCCCGTCGTCGAGTGCGGCGGCACGTGCGGCCGACGTGGCCGGCTCCCCGGTGGCGAAGTCGTACTCGGGTGGCCTGCCCAGTCCCACCCCGACGACGAGCCGTCCCTGGGACAGTTCCTGGAGGGCGGCCGTTTCCCGGGCCACCTTCCACGGGCGGCGGCGCGCCAGAGGGGTGACGAGCGCGCCGATGTGCCGGAGGCCGTCCGGTGCGGTCGCCGCCGCGATCGAGGCCAGGGCGATCTGGGGGTCCACCACCGGGATGTCGTCCGCGACGAAGAGGTGGTCCCAGATGAAGAAGCCGTCCCATCCCGCGTGTTCGGCGGCGCGGGCCAGCCGGGTGAGGGCGGCGACGGAGCCGTAGTTCCAGCAGTTGGGCACATAGATGCCGTACTTCACGCCTGTCTCCTCAACGGGTCGGGTGGGGGCCTTCGCCGGGTGTCCCCGGGCCCTGTGCGGGCGCGTGGCAGGATGCGCCGCCTTCGCCGGGGCGGGGCGAGCGGGGCAGGTCGAGGCTCGGGTTGCGGTCGAAGAACCCGACGGGTTTGAGGGTGAACCCGGTGTACTCCACCGGCATGACCGGCCATTCCTCGGGGCGCGGTATGTGGGTGGTGCCGAAGGTGTGCCAGAGCACGATGTCCTCTCCGGCCAGCGGCCGGTCCCGGGCCTGCCAGGCCGGCAGGCCGGCCCCTCCGGCGTGCTGGTTGGGGTAGTCGCCGGCGGCGTAGCGTTCCGCCGGGTCGTACGAGGTGACCCACAGGTGCCGGGTCGCGAAGGCGGCCCGCCGGGCCAGCGGCGACTCCGGCCGGGCCAGGAGCACCGGCACTTCGTTGGGCACCAGTTTGTAGGCGACGGGCTGCCCCAGCCTGTTGCGGGACTCGGGGTTGGACACCTTCCAGACGCGCGCGACGGAGGCGTCGGCGAGGCGGGCCGCTTCGGATTCGCGCCGCAGGACCGTGCCGGCCGTGGTGAAGGCGTTCCCGTGCGGATTCCCGTCGCCCATGGGGAGGGGGACGACATCCACTTCCTCGACGGTGTTGCGTACACCGTCGACCGTCATGTCCAGGCGCATGTTGAACAGGTGCTGGTGGTAGGGCGCGACGACGCCCGGTGCCACGGGGGTGGCGTGCGGGTTGTGCGTCCCTTCGTGTTGCGCGTTCGCGAAGAGAATGCCGGTGAGTTTGACTTCGAACTGGATGGTGCCGTCCTGGTAGAAGTACCAGAAGAAGCCGTAGTCGTAGTTGCCGATCGCCGTGAACGTCGACAGGACGAGCCGTCGTGAGCGCCGCGTCTCGCTGACGCCGGTGAAGTAATCGGTGTGCTTCCAGAGGACTCCGTAATCCTCTTCGTGCATGCACACCACGTTCGGCGCGGTGTAGGGGCGTCCGTGGTCGTCCGAGAGCACGGCGTCGAAGTAGTGGATGACTCCGAGGCAGTCGCAGCCGAGTGCCAGTGAGGTCGCGACGCGCCCCAGCAGGTCCTCACCCTCGTCGAAGTAGGTGACCCAGTATCGGGCCGGGTGCGGATCGCCGTAGGGGACGGCCAATTCGGCCATGGAGGCCCGGTAGACGATGGACCGGTCCCGCTCACCGTCCCGGTATGCGAGTTGGTGGAGGACCAGTCCTTCACGCTGGTCGAATCCGACCCGGAAGTGCCAGTTCTGCCACGAGACGCAGCGCCCGTCGACCTGGAAGCTCGGCCCTTCCGGCTGGGTGATCTCCAGGGGTTTGACGGTGGTTCGCGGCGGCCCCCAGTCCCCTTCCCGGAAGTTTCCGTGCTCCCGCGGCAACGGCGCGCTGCCGTAGTCGTGGAGTTCGATGACACGCCGCTCCACGAGGTCGACACTGGCGACGATTCCTTCCACGGGATGTGCCCAGGGGCTGTCCTGTTCATGTGCGCGCCAGAAGGTCAGAGCGCGCAGCACCCGACGCCCTTTCTCGCCCGTGTGGCCGAAGTTGCCCGGGGGTAAGCACAGGATCACGCACAGGTCGGTGTCGTGAATTCCGCGGGAGGCCATGGCGGCCTTCCATCGCGGGTCGGCCCGGACGGCGTCCGTGACGGTCTGCCCCTCTTCCATGACCAGGGGCGGCTGCCCGTAGGGATGGTGCGCGGTGTCGACGGGCGTCCAGGAGAGCAGCTTCCGCCGCGTCACCGAGACGACCGCCTCGTGGACGGAGCCGGTGGCCGTGTCGATCAGGACCGCGTCGAGCGTGCGCTCCACCGGGTCGCCGGGGCGGTGGGAGAGCACCTCCGACTTGGCCGGCTCCCGCAGCTGCATGACCGTGAACCGGGTCGTCCCGGTGACCTTTCCGGCCTCGGCCAGTACCTCGCGGGCGGTCGTGATCTCGGCGGCGGTGACCGGGTCCAGCGGGTGCGAAGCCTGTGGGTCACGCGGCTCGGGCATCGAGGGCGTCGATTCAGTCAACACGTATGGCTTCTCCAGGTTCGGGCGCGCCCGGTGGAACGCGCTCACATATACGTCACTGCGCGGCCACCTGGCAGACCCATTCCGGACACCGCGAAGAAGGCTGCCGTCGGCCGTAGGCGGATGGTGGCTGAAACTAGGTCGGCCGACCCTCATATCCCGCCTGTTCCCAGCGGATCTTCATTACGGCCGGGACAGGTTCGACCAGGGGTTTCCATGGTGCCCTTCGGCTGGGACGGGGTCGAGTGACCGCTGTTTTTCCGCCTGACATGATTGCCACGATTCCACGGCAGCGCATGCTGTGACAAGATGCCGTTACGAGAACCCCAGGCATGTGTCAGGAGCCAACTCCACAATGTTTCTCCACCCCCCACTGAGACACCCGGCCGGACTCGCGTCCCGTTGAACACGGGCTGCCCTCCAGCAATCATTCAAGGCTGAGTTCAGTGACGCTCTCGCCCTGCGCTGCACCGAACTCCGAAGCCCTTCACAGGTGACGTCGGCCCAACTGCCGAAAGGCGTACGTCCGGCGTTGCCCTCACGGTGAGTGCACCGTTTTCGCACCCACTTATCGAAAGCGTGCGCCTTCTTCGGCATGCGCTTTTCCGAGTCGTTGTGCATCCCATTCCGCGCGGGTCCGGCATACCTTCCGCGGCATGTTTCCGGACGCCGTACCGCTCTCGGAACGGCTTTTTGATCCGCGAACCGAACGATTTCCCACTCCCGGCGAAAGGAACGCGGCGTGACCGTACAGCAGGACTGGCAGGAAGAGGACTCCAGCGACTTCGTCGAGTTCGGCGAGTACTTCGTGCCCGACCGGAAGACCCAGATGGACACGATCACCTCGCTGATTCCCGAGCCCGGGGGGCCGGCCGAGATGCTGGACCTCTGCTGCGGTCAGGGACGGCTCAGCGAGGCGCTGCTCGCGGCGTTCCCCCGGGCGAACGTGGTGGGCCTGGATCTCAGCCCCACCATGCTGGGCACCGCGGCGAAGGACCTGGCCGGGTACGGGGACCGCTTCCGTACCGAGCGGTTCGACCTGGCGGACAAGGACTGGCGGCAGCGGGCACAGGCTCCCGCGGCGGTGGTCTCCTCGCTGGCCGTCCACCACCTGGACGGCGACGGGAAGCAGGATCTCTTCCGTGACGTGTTCGCCATGCTGCGGCCGGGCGGGGTCCTGCTCATCGCGGATCTGGTCCAGCCGGTCGCGCCGCGGGGCGTGGCACTCGCGCGCCGCATGTGGAACGAGGCCGTGCGCGAGCAGAGCATCGCCGGGACCGGCGGCACGGAGGCGTACGAGAAGTTCCACGCGCTGGAGTGGAGTTGCTTCGAGTACCCGGACGAGCTGGACAAGCCCTCCCCGCTCTTCGACCAGCTGGGATGGCTCCGCGACGCGGGATTCACCGAGGTCGACGCCTACTGGATGAGGGCGGGCCATGCCATCTACGGCGGTGTGAAGCCCGGTGAGTGAGGAGAGCGGTATGCGGCGCGACTACCCCTTGATGGTCTTCGGCAACCTCGTCAACGAGCTGATGGTCACCGTCCCGGTGCACCGTCATGCCGACGCCCTGGTCGCCGTCTCCCCGCGCAAGATATGGCTGACCCGGCCGGGCGACGTGCTGGTGATCCCCAGGCCCATGTCGTCGCCGCTGCGCGACTACGCCTGCGAGGTGCTCGGGTTCTCCCCGGACGACGTCACCGTGGTGGAGGCGCCCGCGGACGGCCTGGTGACCCTGACGGAAGCGGTTCGCCGCAACGGTGTGGCGGACCGGTTGCGGGCCGAGGCGAAGAAACGTTCCGGCATACGGTTCCAGCCGTTCGCCCAGGACCGTCCGGCTCTCGCGGCCGCGGCGGAGATCGGCGTCCCGCTCGAGGGGTACGCCGGCGACGGCCCGCCGGCCGCGGCCGTGGACGCGGTCTACCGGATCAACACCAAGGGCGGGTTCCGGGAGCTGGCGGGTGAGCTGGGCATCCGGGTCGCCCACGGCTTCGCCTGCGCCACCCCGGAAGAGCTGACCGCGGCGCTGGGGAAGGTGCTGGCGGACCGCGGCGCGGCCGTCGTCAAGCCGGCCCGGGGATCCAACGGGTACGGCGTCCGCTTCTGGGAGGCCGCCGAACTGCCCGCGCTCGACGCCGAGGTGAGCGCGTACCTCGCGTCGGTCGCCGAGCAGCCGCCGGGCTGGGTCGTCGAGGAACGCCTCGACTTCGCCCGCGTCGTGACGGTGGAGATGGAGGTCGCGGACGCCGGCCCGCGGGTGATGCACGTGGGCGAGATGCGCACGCCCAACGGCAGCTTCAGCGGTCAGGTGACCCCCCTGGTGGCCAGTTCCTCCGCGACGGACGAACTCGTGGAAGCCGGTCTCGCCCTGGGCCGGCACCTGTACGAGGCCGGGTACCGCGGCCCGTTCGACATCGACGGAGGCATCACCGCGGCCGGTGTCCTCTACTCGACCGAGAGCAACGTCCGCAAGACGGGATGCACCTACCTGGACCTGCTGGTCCGGCGGCTGCTGGGCGAGGAGCGGGCGGCGCGGGCCGTCTGGGTCGCCGACTCCCGGGTGGGAGGAGTGGAACGGGACTTCGCGGCCGGACTCGCGCGCGTCCGGCGAGCGGGCCTGGACTTCACGCCGGGAGCCACCGAGGGCGTCGTGCTGACCTCCGACACGCTCGCCTTCGACGGCAAGTGGCGCTACCTCGTCCTCGGCACCAGCCACAGCGGGGTCGACGCGCTGGAAGCCCGCCTCGCCGACGTGCTCGGTCTGGTGTGACGCCATGCTGACCCAGGGCATCGACGTCCGCCCCAGCCGCACGCACAACGTCGGGCTGTTCGCGACCGAGGCGCTTCCCACCGGGACGGTGATCTGGCTCCCGTGCACCAAGTGCTCACGGTGGTCCAAGGAGGAGGTGGCGGACCTGCCCCCCGCCCGTTTCCGGACGCTCGACACCTACGGGCATCTGCTGACGGACGGCAGTCTGCTCCTGCCGTGCCTGGGTGCCTACCTGATGAACCACTCCTGCGAGGCCAACGTCCTCGACCTGGGGCTCGACTTCGGCCTGGCCGTCCGGGACATCGCTCCCGGTGAGGAGATCACCTGCGACTACGCCACCTTCGTCGAGGACGGCGGGTGGAGCATGGAGTGCCGCTGCGGCAGCCCCCGCTGCCGTGGCCGGGTCACCACCGAACAAGGCGTCGACCCGGGCCTCCGGCGGATCTGGCGCACACGGATCGACGCGGCGCTGCCCAGGGTCGCCGGCGTCGAACAACCCCTCCGGGACGTCCTGGAGGAACTGAGCGAACCCTACCGCCGGCTCCTCGGCGGGAAGACCGAACTCCAGCAGGTCTCCACCGGCGCGAGCGTGTGCGCGCCCGCCTTCGTCACCGGATGACGAACCGTGCGGTGCGCGACGCGCTCCGAGCCGGGTCCGGCGCGGCGGCCCGGCCGCCGCGGCCCGGGCCCGGAGCCGGGTGGAGCCAAGCGAGAGGAAGGCATGTCCGACAGCGTGCAGCAGCCCTACTCGTACCGATTCCGCGAGGCCCGGGAACCCGATCCCCACCGGTTACCGGGGTGGCGTGACGTCACCTCGCAGGAGTGGAACTCCGTCCAGTGGCAGCGTGCGCACTGCGTGAAGAACATCCGCCAGTTGCGCGCCGTGACCGGAAATCTCCTGGACGACTCCTTCTTCGCCGACCTCGACCGCGACCAGCGGGAACGTGCCACGATGTCCCTGCTCATCACCCCGCACATGATCAACACCATGGCCCCCGACACGCCACCGCGCGGGCCCGGGAGTCTGACCGACGCCTTCTACGCGGATCCCGTGCGCCGGTACATGCTGCCCGTCCACTCCGACCGGCGTACCGACTTCCCTTCCCATCCGTACGCCGAACGGGACTCCCTCCACGAACGCGACATGTGGGCCGTGGAGGGCCTCACCCACCGCTACCCGACCAAGGTGCTGGCCGAACTGGTGGCCACCTGCCCCCAGTACTGCGGGCACTGCACCCGGATGGACCTGGTCGGCAACTCGACGCCGTCGGTCACCAAGACGCGCTTCGTCCTCGCGCCCCAGGCGCGGCTCCAGGCCATGATCGACTACCTGCGCAAGACCCCGACCGTGCGGGACGTCGTCGTCTCCGGCGGAGACCTCGCCAACGTCCCCTGGCCCCGTGTCGAGGCGTTCGTGGCAGCGCTGCTGGACGTCGGGTCCGTCCGTGACATACGCCTGGCGAGCAAGGGCCTGATCGGGCTGCCGCAGCACTGGATGGACGGCCGCGTACTGGCCGGCATCGAGAGGCTGACGGCGACGGCACGCTCGCGGGGCGTACAGATCGCCCTGCACACCCATGCCAACGCGGCGCAGCAGGTCACCACGAGCGTGTCCCGCGCCTCCCGGCTGCTGATGGAGGCCGGCCTGCGCGATGTGCGCAACCAGGGAGTCCTCCTGCGCACGGTGAACGACACCTCGGCCGCGCTGCTCGACCTGTGCTTCGCCCTGCTCGATTCCGCGGGGATCATTCCGTACTACTTCTACATGTGCGACATGATCCCGCACAGTGAGCACTGGCGGACCTCCGTGGTGGAGGCACAGGAGCTCCAGCACGCGATCATGGGATACCTGCCCGGGTTCGCGACGCCGCGCATCGTCTGCGACGTCCCCATGGTGGGCAAGCGCTGGGTCCATCAGCTCTCCGACTACGACCGGCTGCGAGGTATCTCGTACTGGTCCAAGAACTACCGCACCGCTCTGGACCAGGGGCACCCGGACGATCTCGCCCAGCTGCACGAGTACTACGACCCCATCTACACGCTTCCGGCGGACGGACAGAAGTGGTGGAGGTCGCACGTTCCGGGCGAGTCCTCTCCCGAGTCCAGCTGCCCTGCGGCCCGGTGAGGACCCGCGCCGCGGGGATGTGTCAGACACCCTCCTGGGGGTCGTCGTGCGGCCCGGGTCCGAGGAGAAGCACCTGCTGTCCTGAGTCCGGCCCGGGCCGGTATCCATCCACCGACGCTCGCGAAAGAGAGGTCCAGACATGGGTCACGACAGTCCCGGCGGCCCCCCGGCGCACTACCGGTGCGTCGGCGTGGGGGCGGGACCGGCGAACCTGAGCCTGGCGTCGCTCCTCCACGACGACCCCGCCGTGTCCAACCTGTTCCTCGACCGGAAGGAGGCCTTCGAGTGGCATGACGGGCAGCAGATTCCCGGAACGTCCCTCCAGGTCTCGCTCTTCAAGGATCTGGTGAGCCTCGCCGACCCGACCAACCCCTTCTCGTTCCTCGCCTACCTGCACGACCAGGGACGCGTCTACCACTTCCTCAACGCGCAGTTCTCCAGCCTGCCACGGCAGGAGTTCCGCAACTACCTCGCCTGGGCCTGCGAGCGCAACCGGAACCTGGTCTTCGGAGAGGACGTCCGGGAGATCGGGTTCGACGGCGTCTTCCGCGTCCGCACCGGCCGCCGCACCGTGACGGCCGACAACATCGTGGTCGGCGTGGGGAGCCGTCCGTTCCTGCCGCCCCAGGCGCAGGCGTCCATCGGGCCCACCAGCTTCCACGTCAGCCAGTTCCTGGACAGGGCGCGGGACCTGGGCGACAAGCGGGTCGTCGTGGTCGGCGGCGGCCAGTCCGGTGCGGAGGCGTTCCTGGACCTGGTGTCGCGGTCGGGTGCGGAACTGCCGCGCCGGGTGTGCTGGATCTCGCGGCGACGGAATTACTCCCCCATGGACGACTCGCCGTTCACCAACGACTTCTACATGCCGTGCCACTCGGACTACTTCTACGGGCTGCCGTCCGAGACCCGCCGGGAGTTCAACGAACGCCATGTGCTCAGCAGCGACGGGATCTCCGAGGAGACGCTGCGGGCGATCTACCAGAAGCTGTACCTGCACAGGTTCATCGGCGGCCTGCCCGACCTGGTCGGCCTGTACCCCCACCGCGAGGTCACGCTGGTGCACCGCGGCATCGGGGACACCTGGGTGGTGACGGCCCGGCACAACGACCACCCCCGCGAGATCGAGCAGCACGAGGCCGACGTCGTCATCTGGGCGACGGGGTTCAGGCCCGCGCCGATGGACTTCCTCGCACCTCTCGCCGACCGGTTGGAGCTGGAGGACGGCGAACCCCGGGTGGATCAGGACTTCGCCGTGGAGTGGGACGGCCCGCCGGGTCGCGACATCTTCGTCCAGAACGCCGCCCGGCAGCAGCGCGGCCTGGCGGACCCCAATCTCAGCCTGAACGCCTGGCGCAGCCAGCGCATCGCCGACCGCCTCCGCGGCGTACGCAGCAACGACCAGCTCGCGTCCTTCATCGAGTGGTCGTCCAAGACCGCCGTGAAGCCCCCGTGGCCGGCCGCATGAGCGCCGGAACGCGTACCGACGTCGACGTCGCGGTCGTCGGTGCCGGTGTGATCGGCTCCGTGACCGTTCGGGAGATCCTGGCGCGCCATCCCGGCGCCTCGGTCATGGTCCTGGACCGGGACACCGTCGCCTCCGGTGCCACCCGGCGCTCGGCGGGCCTGCACTTCCCCCGGGGCAGGACCGAGCGGGTGCGCCGCATGTCCGCCCACAGCCAGGACTACTACGGGAGGCTGCTGGAGGAGTGCCCCGGGGCGCCCATCCGCCCCCTGCCGACGACGGTGATAGCCGCCGAGAGCGGGGAGCGGGCGCTGCGCGAGGCGCACCTCGACAGTGCCGGCCTGCGGCGCGTCCCGCGTGCCCCGCACGACTGGGTGCGCACCCCCGACGGCTGCGCGGCGTGGCAGGTGGACGGCTGCCAGTACGCGGACGTCACCCGCCTCACCCACTTCCTCGTACGCGGGCTGCGCGAGCGGATCGCCCTGCGCGAGGGCGTACGGGTCACCGGCGTCCGGCCCCGGAAGGCTGTGGTGGAGCTGGAGTTGGGCAACGGCGAGACCGTCTCGGCCGGCCGCGTCGTGCTCGCCCCGGGCCCCTGGCTCGGCGTTCCCGCCTGGCAGGACCTCGTCGCGCCGTTGGGCGTCCGGGTGAAGAAGGTCGTGGCGATGCACGTCGACGTGCGGCCGGAGAAGGACGACCACGCCGTCGTCTTCTACGACGAGGACGCCTTCCTGCTGCCTCTGCACGACCGCGGGCACTGGCTGTTCAGCTACACGTGCCGGGAGTGGGACGTCGATCCGGACACCGTCGCCACCGGGATCTCGCCGGAGAACCTCCGGGAGGCGCGGGCGCTCCTCGCCCGGTACGCGCCCGAGCTGGTGTCCCGGTGTGCCTCCGGCCGGGTCTTCTGCGACGCCTACAGCCCCACCGGGGAGCCCGTGGTGGCGGCGCTCGACACCCACCGCCGGGTGATCTTCGCAGGCGCGGCCAACGGCTCGGGCTACCGGCTCGCTCCCGCGATGGCCTCCGAGGCCGTCGGCCTGCTTTCCCCCACCCTCCACGCGACAGGGAACCAGACGTGATCATCAACAGGTACGACCGCAGCGCGCTGCACGAGGCGTTCGGCATCGGGATGAGCGGCATCGACGGGCTGGGCGTCGGCGCCGGGTGGGGCCGGGTGGCCCCGGGCCGCAGTTCCCGGAGCCACCGCCACGACGAGACCGAGTGCTTCGTCATCGTCGCCGGTCGCGGCGACCTGCTGGTCGACGGCGAGCGCCACGGTGTGGAGCCCGGCACCGTAGCCGTCTTCGAACCGTTCGAGTCCCATGTGCTGGAGAACACCGGGGACACGGACCTGGTGTTCCTCACCCAGTACTGGCGGGACGCCGACCGGGCGCTGAAGTCCGCCGTCTCCTCGGAACGCGGGGCCACCGGGGATCGTCCGGTCTTCGTCTTCTCGACCCCGCCCACGCCCAACGGGGACCTGCACCTCGGTCATCTCTCCGGGCCCTACCTCGGCGCCGACGCGTACGTGCGCTTCCAGCGGATGAACGGCGCCCGGGTTTGGCACCTGACGGGCAGCGACGACTATCAGAGCTATGTGGTGTCGGCCGGCCGCAAGGAGGGGCGCGGGCCCGCCGAGACGGCGGCCCACTACAGTGCCGAGATCGCCGAGACGCTCCGGCTCATGGACATTCCGCTCGACCAGTACACGGTGACGAGTACGAGTGAGTCCTACTCCGAGGGCCTTCGCGCGTACTTCTCCGGCCTGGTCGGCTCCGGATCGGTGGTCCCGGCGGAGGGCGAGGCGCTCGTCGACGCCGAGACGGGCGGCTACCTCTACGAGGGCGACGTCAGCGGTGGCTGCCCGCACTGCCGGGCGGGCACCGGAGGGAACATCTGCGAGGAGTGCGGTGAGCCCAACCTGGTCACCGACCTGACGGACCCCGCGTCGGCGCGGTCCGGGGCCGCCCCCGGGCGCGCCACCCTGCGCAGGTACTCCCTGCCTCTGCACGAGTTCCGCGAGACCGTGCGCGAGCACCACCGGCTGGGCCGCGTACCCGCACGGCTGCGGGAGCTGGCGCACCGGGTGTTCGACCGACCGCGTCTGGACCTCCCGGTCACCCATCCCTCTCCGTGGGGTGTGCCGCCGGCGGAGGACGGTGTCGACGGTCAGGTCATCTGGGTGTGGCCCGAGATGTCCTACGGGTTCCTGCACGGCGTCGAGACCCTGGGACGGCGGTTGGGTGAGCCGTGGCGGGCGCTGGAGCCGCAGCCGGACTGGAAGATCGTCCACTTCTTCGGCTACGACAACAGCTTCTACCACGGTGTGCTCTACCCGGTGCTCTACAAGCTCGCGTTCCCGGGGTGGAGTCCGGACATCGACTACCACGTCAACGAGTTCTACTCGCTGGACGGCGGCAAGTTCTCCACCAGCCGCCGGCACGCCGTGTGGGGCAAGGAGATCCTCGGGCCCGACAGTGTGGACGCGGTGCGCTGGTTCCTGTCGAGCACCCGCCCGGAAGGAGCGCGCACCGACTTCACTCACGACGCCTACGAGGCGGCGCTGCACGACGTCCTCATCGGTACCTGGCAGAAGTGGCTCACCGGCCTCGGCGAACGGGTGGTCGAGCACTACGACGGCACCGCCCCGGACGCGGGGAACTGGACGCCCGAGCACTGGGCCTTCCTCGGCCGGCTGGGCTCGCGGCTGGCCGCGCTCACCGGGAGCCTGCGGCCGGACGGGTTCTCGCTGCGCCGGGCGGCCGCCGAACTCGACGGCATGGTCCGGGACGTGGTGCGTTTCAGCGCGGCGGAGAGGCTGGTCGCGGGCACCGCCGACTGGCACGACGAAACCCGCACCGCCGTCGCCCTGGAGCTGGCGGCGGCCCGGCTGCTGGCCTCGGGGGCCGCTCCGGTGATGCCCCGCTTCGCCGCACGGCTGTCGGCCGCGCTCGACCTCCCGGAGCCCACCACGTGGCCCTGGACGGTGGAACTCCTCGCCCCGGGGTCGAAGGTCCGGCTCGCGTCGGCCGTGTTCTTCCGGCCCACCGCCGAACCGGGCGGTGCGCGTCCTGCCGGGACCTGAGCCGAGGACGGGGCCGGGGCACCGGAACGGAACGGGGGGCGCGGTGCGTGTCTGGCATGATCGGCAGTCCAACGCCGGTGCGGGAGCGGTCCGCAGGGGTTGCGGCACGGCCGGTACGCCGAACGCGTCCCGGCGCACTCCGCCGCTGCCGCCGTTCACGGTGACCCGGTCGACCGGTCGCCGCGTCCGGTGCCGGCACGTCCACTTCGGGGGGAATTCCCATGCGTACGCGCACCGCCGCGGCCTCCGCGGCCGTCGTCCTGCTCACCCTGCTCGGTTCCACCGCCTGCACGGCCTCTTCGGACGACGCGCCGTCCTCGCGCAGTTCGCAGGTCGCGGAGACCGAGGCGGACCAGCGGCGGGCGGCCGGGAGCGAGGCCCCGGTCGATCCCGCGCAGTGTGCGGTCCCCGTCGACGAGATGCCGGAGGGGTGCGAGGTCGAGGTGTCCTTCGCCGCGACCCACGAGGCCGTCCCGGCCGACGGGATGCCGACACCGCCGCCCGGCGAGTAGGCCGCGGCGGCGCTCACGCACCGGGTACCTGTCCCCCGGCGGCGACGCGTGGCGGGCCGACCGGGTGCGCGGCCGCGCAGCGGGTCAGGTGCGGCGCCGGAAGGGGGCCAGTGTCGCGCGTACGTGGTCGGCCGCACCCAGGTCCGGCGTGAACTGGGCGATGACCGCCAGGTGTTGGCGCAGCTGGAGGAGGGGCATCCGGGCACGCCAGCCGGCGTCGAGGCCGGTCAGCTCGGCGTACACCTCGAAGAAGACGTGTGCCTCGGGCGGGGGCGAGGTGGTCCAGAGGTGGGCCAGGTCGACTTCCGCCCAGGTGTACGAGACGGCGGGGTCGATCAGAGCCGGCCGGCCGTCCGGGGTGGCCATCACGTTCAGGGTCCACAGGTCGCCGTGGGTGAGGCAGGCAGGAGCGGCGGGCAGCAGTTCGGGGAGCCGGTCGCACAGTCGCTCCAGTGCCGCCCGGTCCGCGGCGCCGAGTGCCTGCCGGACCCGGGGTTCAGGGAGCCAGCGCAGCAGCCGGTGCCGGGCGAAGAACTCGAATCCGTCGTCGGTCCAGGGGTTGGTCTGGCAGCGGCGGCCCAGCCAGTTGTCGCGGTGCCAGCCGAACCGGGGGTGGCGTGTGGTGGTGTGCAGGCGGGCGACGGCGTGGGCGAGCCTCTCCCAGAACGCGGTGGTCCGCGGCCGGGGGCGCAGCGCCGACAGGACCAGCAGGTCGCGGTCGGCGACGAGGATGTCCGGGGTGGCGACGCCGCCCGTCTCGCGCAGCACGGTGAGGCCCTCGGCCTCCGCGGCGAACACGTCGTCGGGCATGGGCTCGCCGAAGGTCTTGGCGAACACGGATGTGCCGTCGGCGCGGCGCGCGAGGCCCGCGGTCGCGGCGAGACCGCCCGTCACCGGTTCGACCTCGGTGACGTCGGTCAGACCGGACGCGTGCAGCCGCTCCAGCAGGAACGTCGTGGGGTCCGACACGGGGGTGCTCCTCTCTGCCGGCGCCCCGCGCCACGGGGAGCGGGGGTGCGCGGCCGGATCAGTGGGTCGGGGCGTTCCCGGTGTTCAGGCCGAACAGCCGGTCCTCGCTCCACCACGGGGGCGTCTCGTCGGTGACGGGGGTGAGTTCCAGCAGTGTCACCTCGTGGCGGCCCAGGACGACGTCCACCTCGGAGCGTCCGCCGGTGACCGGCACGCCGCGGTGGGAGCGGGCGGGTTCGGCGGCCTCGTGGAGGGCGTCGATCTGGCGGCCGGAGGGGGCGAGGGGGCGGCCCATCTCGCACCAGGCCGCCCACGCGTTGCCGGAGTCCTCGCTCACCGAGCGGCGCCGGAGGTAGGCGGTGCCCCGCGCGTCCGGCGGGCCTGCAGGCAGGGACAGCCGGACGGTGTGCCCGCTGACGGGGGTGCCGCCGGCCGGGTCGGCCGGTGCCCAGGCCAGTACGGTGACGCGTCCGTCGGCGTGCCGGGTGACCAGGTGGTCCTCGCCGCGTGCCAGCACCCGGTCGCCCATCTCGGCCATGAACGCGTAGAGGTGGTACGTCGGCTTTTTGATCTGCCGGTGCGTCAGCAGGCCGAAGCCGCCGTGGAACGGCGCGGTGGGGATGCCGACCTCCTCGAACACGTCGCTGAACGTCCAGTACGAGAAGGAGTCCGCGAGGTCGCCCCCGTTGACCAGGACCGGTGCCAGGTACGCCGCGTGGAAGGCGGTGTCGTGGACGGGGTTGTCCGGCCGGTACGAGGAGTTGAACTCCGTGATGTGCAGCGGCAGCCGGTCGAGTCCGGTGCCCGCGAGCTGCCGCCGGGGGGCCGCGAACTGCTCCAGCAGCGCCGAGGCCGGCATGAGCGTCTGGTGGGCGCCGAAGGGCACGGGCTGGACGGGGCCGGAGGAGTAGGCGTGGCGGCTCACGAAGTCGATCGGCAGATCGCGTCGCCCGACGAACTCGGCGAAGCGCTGTATCCATGCGTCCTCGTAGCCCGGCGCCAGTGAGGGGCCGCCGACCCGGAGTTCCGCGTCGACGTCCTTGACCGCCAGCGAGGTCACCTCGTAGAGCCGGTGGTAGGCGTCCTGGCCGGCGGACCAGAATCCCGTCAGGTTGGGTTCGTTCCACACCTCGATCGGCCAGTCGCGCACCCGGTCGATGCCGTAGCGGTCGACCAGGTGCCGCAGGACGGCCCGGACGAGGTCCGCCCACTCCCTCTCGTCCCGGGGAGGGGTGATGTTGCCCTTCCACCAGAAGACGGTGTCGTCGCCGGAGGCGAGACCGGACGGCATGAACCCGAGTTCGAGGAAGGGCGCGATGCCCTGCTCCAGGTAGGCGTCCACCACCTGGTCGACGTAGGTGAAGGCGTGGCGCACCCGCCGCTCGCCGCCGTGTTCGTACGGCTGGTGGATGCCCATCCCGTCGCTGAGCAGGCCGTGTCCCCGGATGTACCGGAAGCCGATCTCCCGCTGCACGAGGGCCAGTGAGTCCTGGTAGTCGCGCCGCAGCGCGAGGTCCAGCCGGCCGGTGCCGACGCAGTGGCGCCAGGCGTCGGGGAGGGTGGCCGACGGCTGCCGGGGGACGACGATCCGCATCGTGGGATTCCTTCGTGCGACGGGCGGGCCCAGAGACGTACCAGAGGCCGTCCACGGCCGCCCTGATGGACGATAACAATCACGCAACTTGCGAAAAGTATTGGTTGCTGCCCGCTCATTTCAAGCGGTACACCTTGCTCCTGCTTCGGCGACGGCTCGAATAGTTGCGCAAACTTAGCAGCCGTTGGGCCACTGACAACAGATCAGGAGTTCCACCATGACGAGGAGAACCCGCAGTGCGACCGCTGCCGCCGTCGGCATGTGCCTCGCACTCGCCGTCGCGGGCTGCGCCGGCGGTGACGACGGCAGCAGTTCGTCCGGCGGCAAGGGCACGGTGACTCTGTGGACGAACGCGATGGAGGGACGCGGCGCGCAGTACTGGAAGGACGCGGCGAAGGCGTACCACGACCTCCACCCGGACACCACCATCAAGATCCAGTCGGTGCAGAACGAGGATCTCGACGGAAAGCTGCAGAACGCGCTCAACTCGAACTCCGCCCCCGACATCTTCCTGCAGCGCGGCGGCGGCAAGATGCGGGCCATGGCCGAAGCCGGGCAGATCCGGCCGCTGGAGCTGACCGACACCGACCGGGCGAATGTGGGCGAGGCCGCCCTCGAAGGCGTCTCGATCGACGGCAAGGTCTACGCGATGCCGCTCGACACCCAGCCCGAGGGCATCTACTACAGCAAGGACCTGTTCGCCCAGGCCGGCATCTCCACCCCGCCGGCGACGATGGACGAACTCAAGGAGGCCGTCACCAAGCTCAAGGCCATCGGCGTCGCACCCATTGCGGTCGGCGCCAAGGACGCGTGGCCGGCCGCGCACTGGTACTACAACTTCGTCCTGCGCGAGTGCAGCCGGGAGGCCATGGACACGGCCGCCAAGTCGCTGACGTTCAAGGACGCCTGCTGGACCCGGGCCGGCGAGGACCTGGCCGCGCTGCTGAAGGAGAAGCCCTTCCAGAAGGGCTTCCTCACCGCGACCTCCCAGCAGGGCGCCGGGTCCTCGGCCGGCATGATCGCGAACCACAAGGCGGCCATGGAGCTGATGGGGACCTGGAACCCCGGGGTGATCGCCGACCTGACCCCGGGCAAGAAGCCGCTCCCCGACCTGGACTGGTTCCCGTTCCCCGCCGTGCCCGGTGGCAAGGGCGACCCGAGCGCCATCATGGGCGGCGCGGGCGGGTACTCCCTCTCCGACAAGGCCCCCGACGAGGCGCTGGACTTCCTCCGGTTCGTCATCACCAAGGAGCAGCAGGAAGCGTACGCCGGTGCCTTCGACACCGTTCCGGTGAACAAGAAGGCGCAGGGCGTCGTCACCAAGTCCTACAACGTCTCGGCGCTCAAGGCGTTCAACAAGGCCGCCTACTCGATGCAGTTCCTGGACACCGTCTACGGCCAGAACGTCGGCAACGCCATGAACATCGCCGTGGTGAACCTGCTGGCCGGCAAGGGCTCCGCCGCGGACATCGTCAAGGATGTCGAAGCCGCCGCCGAGAAGGGCTGAGTAGGCAGACATGAGCGACACCCTGGGCACTGACCCGGCCGACGGCCGCCAGTCGCAGGGCACGCCCGGAGCCGGGGACGCGGCAGCGTCGGCGCCCCCGGCTCCGCCGCGCGCGGCTGCGCCCCGCCGCCGAGGCCGTGCCAGGACGCGACTCGAGATCGCCGTCCTGTCCGCCCCGGCGATCGTCACGTTCCTCGCGTTCGTGATCCTCCCGGTCGCCCTGGCCGCGTACTACGGCTTCTACCGGTGGAAGGGCTACGGCGATCCCACCGACTGGGTCGGCCTGAACAACTACAAGCTGATCCTCACCGACCCGGCGTTCCACGACGTCCTGTGGCACAACGGCGTGATCCTGCTGCTCTCCCTGGTCCTCCAGGGGCCGGTGGCGATCGCCCTCGCGCTGCTGCTCAACCGGAAGATCCGCGGCCGCTCCGCCATCCGGGTCCTGATCTTCGTGCCGTACATCGTCTCCGAGATCATCGTCGGCATCGGCTGGGGCCTCATCCTGCAGAGCAACGGTGCCGCCAACGACTTGCTGCAGCGCATCGGCCTGGGCTCCCTGGAAGCGGACTGGATCGCCGATCCGGACCTTGCCCTGTGGACCCTGATGGCCATCATCACCTGGAAGTACATCGGCTTCGCGGTGATCCTGATGCTCGCCGGGCTCCAGTCGATCCCCGACGAGATCTTCGAGGCCGCGCAGATCGACGGGGCCTCCTACTGGCAGATCCAGCGCCGCATCACCCTGCCGCTGCTGGCGCCGACGATCCGGATCTGGGCCTTCCTGTCCATCATCGGCTCCCTGCAGCTGTTCGACCTCGTCTACATCATCTGGGGCCCGTACGTGTCGGGTACGACGGGCACCTCGACCATGGCGATCTACATGCTCGCCCAGGGCCGCAACGCGGGCAACTACGGCTACGGCAGCGCCGTGGCGGTGGTCATGTTCCTCATCTCGCTCGTCGTCGCACTCATCTACCAGCGCTTCGTCCTGCGTCGTGATCTCAGGGGCGCCGTCACCGAAGGGACCGTCTGATGAGCGCGGCCACCACCACCCCCGGCACGTCCCCGGCGAAGGAACCGGCGGCGCGCGCCGGCCGGCGCGACACCTCCCTGAAGTGGGGCAGCCCGGTCACCTACTTCATCGCGCTGCTCTTCGTCGGCGTGTGCGTCGCGCCGGTGGGCTACATCGTGCTCGGCGGTTTCCGCACCAACGCGCAGATCACCACCGATCCGGCCGCCCTGCCGGAGCCGTGGGTGATCGGCAACTACACCGGCATCCTCGAATCGTCCGTCTTCTGGGGCGAGTTCGCCAACTCGATGATCGTCGCGCTGACCAGCACCGTGGGCATCGTCGCCCTCGGCCTGATGGTCAGCTATGCGATCGCGCGCTACGACTTCAAGCTCAAGGGCGCGATGTACTCCCTGTTCGCGGCCGGCCTGATGTTCCCCATGGTCATCGCGATCACCCCGCTGTACCTCGTCATCAAGGACCTCGGCCTCGTCGACAACCTGCTCGGGGTGATCATCCCGCAGATCGCGTTCGGCCTGCCGACGACCGTCATCATCCTGGTGCCGTTCCTGCGTGCCATCCCGAATGAGCTGGAGGAGGCCGCCGCGATCGACGGGCTGGGCCGGCTCGGGTTCTTCTTCCGCATGGTGCTGCCGCTGTCGCTGCCCGGCGTGGTCACCGTGGGCATCCTCGGCTTCGTCGGGAGCTGGAACAACTACCTCCTGCCGCTCTACGTCCTCAACTCGCAGGCCAACTACACCCTGCCGCTCGGCGTCCAGGTGTTCTCCTCCCAGTACTCCACGGACACCGCGAAGGTCCTCGCCTTCACCTCGCTCGCCATGCTGCCCGCGCTGATCTTCTTCTCGGTCTTCGAGAAGCGGATCGTCGGCGGCCTCACCGGCGCGGTGAAGGGCTGAGACCGGTACGCCCGGCTCCCCGAACCCGCCGCCGCCCAGCCCTGGAAAGGACGCCGCATTGCCCCGCGCCCACATCGAACTCGACCGGCAGGCCGTCGTCGCGCCCGTCCGGCGCCGCACCTTCGGCTCATTCGTCGAGCACCTCGGCCGCTGCGTGTACACCGGTCTGTACGAGCCGGGCCACCCGAGCGCCAACGAGGACGGGTTCCGCATGGACGTCGTCGCCCTCGTCCGCGAACTCGGCAGCACCACGATCCGCTACCCCGGCGGCAACTTCGTCTCCGGGTTCCGCTGGGAGGACTCGGTCGGCCCGCGCGAAGCACGCCCGGTGCGCCGGGACCTGGCGTGGCGCTCGCTGGAGTCCAACCAGGTCGGCCTCGACGAGTTCGCCAAGTGGCTCAAGCTCACCGACGGCGAACTGATGCTGGCCGTCAACGTGGCGACCCGCGGCATCCTCCCCGCCCTCGACCTGCTCGAATACGCCAATCACCCGTCCGGTACGGCCCTGTCCGACCTGCGCGTCGCCAACGGTGCCGCCGAGCCGCACAACGTACGCATGTGGTGTCTGGGCAACGAGATGGACGGCCCCTGGCAGACCGGATTCATGACCGCGGAGGACTACGGCAAGACGGCCGCCCGCACCGCGGCGGCGATGAAGAGGGCCGACCAGGATCTCGAACTCGTCGTCTGCGGCTCCTCCGGGTCCGCCATGCCGACCTTCGGCGACTGGGAACGCACCGTGCTCGAACACACCTACGACCACGTCGACTATGTGTCGTGCCACGCGTACTACCAGGAGCACGACGGCGACCTCGGCTCCTTCCTCGCCTCGGCCGTCGACATGGACTTCTTCATCGACACCGTCGTCGCGACCGCCGACCACGTCGGGCACAAGAAGCGCTCCAAGAAGAAGATCAACGTCTCCTTCGACGAGTGGAACGTCTGGTACCTCAAGGAACACCAGGAGTCCGAGAAGGTCCCCGCCGAGTGGCGGCACGCCCCCCGGCTCCTGGAGGACACCTACACCGTGGCCGACGCCGTCGTCGTCGGCAACCTGCTGATGACCCTGCTGCGCCGCAGCGACCGCGTCACCTCCGCCTCCCTCGCCCAACTCGTCAACGTGATAGCCCCGATCATGACCGAACCCGGCGGCCCGGCCTGGCGCCAGACGACGTTCTACCCGTTCGCCATCACGAGCCGGCTGGCCTCCGGCGAGGTGATCCGCCCCCTGATCGACACCCCGGTGTACCCGACGGCGCGCTACGGGGACGTGGCCGTCGTCGAGGCGGTCGCCACCGTCGACGAGGACCGCGCCGCGCTCTTCCTCGTCAACCGCGACCGGGCGGAGGCGGCGCAGGTCACCGTGGACGTCCGCGGCCTCGGGTCCACGCGCGTCACCGAGGCCGTGACCCTCGCCGACCCCGACGTGTACGCCAGGAACACCCTCGCGCGACCGGACCGGGTGACCCCCGCCGCGAACACCGGCGCGGCGCTCGACGACGGGCAGCTCACCATCGAACTGCCCCCGACGTCCTGGACGGCGGTCGCCCTGCGATGAGCGACGGCACGCGCGGCGGCGGCCGGCCGGACCCGGTCGCCGAGCGCCGTGAGGTGAGCTGCCCGATGCGCGACGGAACCCGCCTGCGCACCGTCCTGCTCGTTCCGCACGGCCCGGGGCCGTGGCCCGCCCTGCTGACCCGCCACCCCTACGACGTGTCCGGCGAGGAGCGCGACGGGGCGGTCGACGTGGGGCGCCTCGTCTCCGCCGGCTACCTCGTCGCCCTCCAGGACGTACGGGGCCGCTACGGCTCCGAGGGCGTCTTCGACCCGGGGGCGCAGGAGGTGGCCGACGGCGCCGACGCGGTGGCCTGGCTCGCCGCCCGGCCGGAGTGCACCGGCGACGTCGGCATGTGGGGCGCGTCCTACGCCTCCGACACCCAGTTCGCCGCCCTCCTGGGCGGGGCCCCGGCGCTGCGCGCGATCGCCCCCGCGATGACCCCGGCCCTCTCGGCGCTCGACGGATTCCGGTTCCGCGGCGGGGTGCCGGAGTTCGGAAGCACCCTGGCGTGGACGCACTACGCGATCGCGCCGGACCTGATCGAGCGCATCGAACCCGCCGCCGCCCGGGAGGCCGAGCGGCGGCGGTGGGAGGCGACCGACCGGGCACTCACGCGCCCCGGCGCGTTCCGGCCCGGGGCCCCGGGCATCCACCGGGACGCGGAGGCGATCGTCCGGTGGGGGCTGGACCGGCTGCGGGAGCCGCTCGACGCGGCGCGGCACCGCGAGGGGAAGATCGTGGACCGGATCGACGCGGTCGGCGTCCCGGTCCTCCTGACCGGCGGGTGGTTCGACGTCTTCCTCGGCCCGACCCTGGAGCTCCACCGGCGGCTCCTGCGCCGTGCGCGGGAGAGCGGCGGGCCCGTGCCGCGCCTGGTGGTCGGTCCCTGGACGCACCTCGACCTCTCGGGCCGGGCGGCCGGGGCCGACTTCGGGCCGGCCGCGGGCGCCGGGGCGCCCGGCGGCACGGACCTGACCGAGGAGCACCTGCGCTGGTTCGACGCCGCGATGCGCGGGGGCCGGTCGGAGGACCCGCCGGTCCGGGTGTTCCTGATGGGCTCCGACCGCTGGGTCGATCTTACGGAGTTCCCTCCGCCCGGCGCCCGGACGGTGGAGCTGTACCTGAACCCGGCGGGTGTGCTGGCTCCCCTGCCGGGCCCGGCCGGGGAGCGGCGGATGACCAGCGATCCGGCGTGCCCGGTGCCGACGCGCGGCGGTGCGGTCCTGCTCTTCGGGCCGTTCGAGGCGGGGCCCGCCGAGCAGGCGGAGGCCGGGGCACGGCAGGACGTGCTGTCGTGGCGCACCGCGCCGCTCACCGCTCCGCTCACGGTGATGGGTCCGGTGCGTGCCGTCGTCCACCTGGCGACCACGGGCACGGACGCGGACGTGGTCGTGCGGCTGTGCGACGAGCGGCCGGACGGGAGCGGCCGGGTCGTGACCGACGGGGTGCGGCGGGGGTCGGCGCGGTCGGTGGACCCGGTGACGGGCAGGGGCCGGAGACGGCCGCTGGAACCGGGCCGGGACCACGAGTTCGCCGTGGACCTGTGGTCGACGGCCCACACGTTCCTGCCGGGCCATCGGGTGCGCGTGGACATCACGTCGAGTTCGTCCCCCCGCTGGGACGTCGGGGGCAACGTCTTCGACCCCGACGGGGCCGGGGCCGAGCCCGTCACCGCGGAGTACACGGTCCGGTACGGGGCGGACCGGCCGAGCCGGCTCGTCCTCCAGGGGGTCGTGCCCGCGCCGCGCTGACGGAGCCGGGCGGCGGGCCGGCCGCGTCAGCGCGGCGACGCGGGGACGGGTCCGGTGGAGGCGCGCAGGACCAGTTCCGTGGCCAGCTCCATGCGGGCGGGCGACCGGGCGCCGGCGTTCTCGCCGCCGGAGAGTTCGAGGAGCAGTTTGACGGCGGCGGCCCCGAGTTCGGTGCTGGGCTGCCGGACGGTCGTCAGACCGGGGGTGATGTACTGCGCCTCCGGCAGGTCGTCGAAGCCGATGACGCTGATGTCCTGCGGAATGCGCAGGCCCCGGGCCGCCAGGGCGTCGTACACGCCGAGGGCCATGGAGTCGGCGCAGGCGAAGATCCCGGTGATGTCCGGGTCGCCGTCGAGCAGGGTGTGGGTGGCGGCGGCCGCCTTGGCGCGGTTCCAGCCGCCGTGGGCGACCGAGACGGTGGTGTCGCCGACGTCCGTGGTGTCGGCGGCGGCGCGGAAGCCGTCGACGCGTGCCCGGCTGAAGAGGTGGCGGGCGTGGCCGGCGACGACTCCCATGCGCGCGTGCCCCAGGGACAGCAGGTGCTCGGCGGCCATGCGGCCGCCTTCCCAGTTCGCCACGCCGACGCTCGCCACCCCGGAGGGGGGTGTGCTCATCGGGTCGATCAGGACCAGCGGGACGCCTGCGGCGAAGAGGGCGCCGAACTCCGGCGACGCGGGATCGACCAGGGCGCCGACGACGCCGGTGCTGCGTCTCCTCAGCACCCGCGAGACCCAGTCGCTGTGCGGCTCCGCCAGCGTCAGGACCACGTCGACGCCGGCGGCGGCGGCCTCGCGTCCGGCGCCGGCGATGAGCAGGTTGGCCCACGATCCCTCGAAGTGGGTGACGACGAGGTCGATGACCGGGGACAGCCCGCTCTCGTCCCGTACGCTCTCGCTCTTGGCGCCGGCGCGGCGGGTGTAGCCCACGGCCCGTACGGCCTCCATGACCTTCGCGCGGGTCTCCGCGGAGACGTCCGTCCCGCCTCGCAGCACCTTGGACACGGTGGGGACGCTCGTGCCGGCGGTCCTGGCCACCAGGGAGAGTGTGGGGCGCGATCCGGCTGGTCGAGGCGGCATGGGAAAAGGTTAGCCCAAGCGGTGGTCCTCTCCGTGGGGGGCCGGGACGTACTCGAACCAGTCGAAGGCGACCGATCCGCGGGTGGCGTACATCCCGATCACCCGGCCGGTGAAGCCGCAGGCGACCTCGGTGGACAGGTAGCGCCCGTCCAGTTCGGCGAGCGGCCGGGCGTCCGGCGCGTCGGGGTCGCCGAGCCAGAACGCGAGGGTGTCGGGGCCCGTGGTGCCGCCGTCGGTGAGGTGGGGTGAGGCGGGGACGAGCCGGGTGGTCCTGACGGTCACCGTGAGGCGCACGGGTCCGGCGGGGACGGGCCGGCGGGCCAGGGTGCGGTGCAGGGGTCCGATCCGGGCGCGGACGCGGACCTCCCCGTCCCCCGCCTCCAGTTCGTAGTGGTGGGCCTCGTCCAGGCGTACGCACAGGCCCCCGGTTCCCGTGCCCGCGTCGAGCAGGGTGCCGGCGCGGCAGTCGTGGTGCTGCTGCCGCCTGCCGACGAAGGTGTACCCGGGGGTGTCCAGGGTGGGGCCGGTCGCGTGGAGGAGGAGGCTGCCGGGCCGTTCGGTGAGCGACCAGGAGTGCGCGGGCCGGGCGAACGGCGAGATCCAGTGCGGCGCGAGGGCGGGGGTGTCGAAGTCGTCCCGGGCGGCCGGGGCGGGTACGGGGTGCCAGGCCCTGGCGGGGGCCGGGTGGGTCTCGGGGACGGGCGCGACGACGGGCCAGCCGTCCTCGTCCCACTCCACGGGGGTCAGGAACGTCTCGCGGCCCAGGACGTGCACGTCGGGGGTGAAGCCGCGGGGGCGGACGCCGAGGAGCACCATCCACCAGCTGCCGTCGGGGGCCCGGACCAGGTCGGCGTGGCCGGTGTTCTGGATGGCGCGGGCGGTGCCGCTGTGGGAGAGCAGCGGGTTGGCGGGGGCGCCCTCCCAGGGGCCGCGCGGTGAGCGGCTGCGGGCGACGGAGACGCTGTGGCCGCGTTCGGTGCCGCCCTCCGCGATCAGCAGGTACCACCAGTCGCCGATGCGGTAGAGGTGGGGCGCCTCGGGGAACTTGAGGCCGCTGCCCGACCAGGTGGCGAAGGGGCCTTCCAGCACCCGGCCCCGCTCCGGGTCGATCCTGGCCAGGTTGATGCCCCCGGCGGGTCCGGAGAAGGCGCACCAGCAGGTGCCGTCCTCCTCCCAGGCGAGGTCCGGGTCGATGCCGGTCAGGTCGAGCCAGACGGGATCGCTCCACGGTCCTTCGGGCCGTTCGGCCGTCACGACGAAGTTGCCGCCGCCGTCGATGTTGGTGTTGACGACCCAGAAGCGGCCGTCGTGGTGACGGATCGTGGGGGCGTAGCAGCCCCCGGACGCCTTGGCGCCGGGGAGGGGCAGCGGCAGCTGGTCCGGCCGGTCGAGCACGTTGCCGATGTGCTCCCAGTGGACGAGGTCGCGGCTGTGGTAGAGCGGCAGCCCGGGGAAGTACTCGAAGCTGGAGCACACGAGGTAGTAGTCGTCACCGGCCCGGCACACGCTCGGGTCGGGGTGGAACCCGCTGATGACCGGGTTCTGGTACAGGTGCACGGAGGTCCGCCTGTCTCGGGACGGGTGTGCCGCGAGGGCCGCCGCGCTGACGGCGGCGGCCCTGCGGGGTGGTGCGGTGGTCCGGTCAGGAGGACACGGTCCAGTGCTGGTTGGTGCCGTTCCAGCAGGAGTAGAGCTGGATGCGGGTGCCGTTGGAGGTGCCGGCTCCGACCGCGTCGAGGCAGAGGCCGGACTGGACGCCGGAGATGGAGCCGTCCGAGTTGAGGCGCCACTTCTGGTTGTCGCCGCCCCAGCAGCTGTAGATCTGGACCTTGGCGCCGTTGGAGGTGCCGGCGGCGTCGAGGCACTTGTTGCCGTACACCCTCAGCTCACCCGCCGAGGTGTACGTCCACTGCTGGTTGGTGGCGTTGTTGCAGTCCCACAGCTGGACCTCGGTGCCGTCGGCGGTGCCGGCGCTGGGGACGTCCAGGCAGCGGCCGGAGGCCACGCCCTTGATCGCTCCGGCGCCCTCGTTGCCGCCGCCGTCGGGGGGCGTGGTCGAGCCGCCGTTCAGCGCGTCCAGGACGGCCGGGTAGGCGGACTTCTTGTTGCCGTTGCCGTCGAACAGCAGCGGGGTGTCGCCGGAGCGCCAGGAGTCGGTGTCCCGGACGCCCCAGACGGTGATGCCGAGGCAGCGGGAGACGGCCAGGCAGTCCTTCACCACGTTGGAGTACGTGGTGGGCGAGGCGCCCTGGATGTCCAGCTCGGTGATGGCCACGTCCACGCCGAGGGCGGCGAAGTTCTGGAGCGTGGTGCGGAAGTTGCTGTTGTAGGGGCTGCCGCTGTTGAAGTGGGACTGGAAGCCGACGCAGTCGATGGGCACACCGCGCTGCTTGAAGTCCTTGACCATGTTGTACATGGCCTGGGTCTTGGCCCAGGTCCAGTTCTCGACGTTGTAGTCGTTGTAGCAGAGCTTGGCGGACGGGTCGGCGGCGCGCGCGGTGCGGAACGCGACCTCGATCCAGTCGTTGCCGGTGCGCTGGAGGTTGGAGTCGCGCCGGGCACCGGAACTGCCGTCCGCAAACGCCTCGTTGACGACGTCCCACTGGGCGATCTTGCCCTTGTAGTGGGCCATCACGCCGTTGATGTGGTCGTTCATCGCCTGGCGCAGCGCGCTGCCGCTGAGGCTCTGCATCCAGCCGGGCTGCTGGGAGTGCCAGGCCAGGGTGTGGCCGCGCACCTTCTTGCCGTTCTGCACGGCCCAGTTGTAGACGCGGTCGGCGGCGCTGAAGTTGAACTGGCCGCGCTGCGGCTCGGTCGCGTCGATCTTCATCTCGTTCTCGGCCGTCACCATGTTGAACTCACGGGACGCGATCGAGGTGTACGCGGAGTCGCCGAGCCGGCCCGAGGCGATGGCGGTGCCGAAGTAGCGGCCGCTCTGCGCGGCGGCGGCGCCGAGCGGGGACTCGGCGGCCTGGGCCGACGGGGCGGTGAGTGCGCCGGTCGCGGCCATGGCGCCGACGAGCAGGGCCGGCAGCAGCGCGCGCAGCGGCCGGCGGAGTGCGGATCTCGGAAGGGCGTACGAGCCCATGACGGTGCCTCCAGGGTAGACATCACAGAAGGACTGCCTCGCAGCGAGGTGCGCCGTCCGCCCAGGGGGTCGTGAGCGGGCGGACCGGTCTCTGCGCGGAGCTGTGAGCGGGGGTGCCCGGTCCCTCAGACACGGATGATTGAGGTTTTGACGGTTCATCGTCAATACCTCGGACAGAAATTATTTCCGCAGAATTCTCGAAATATTTCGGCAGCTCAACCCGGCTCTCTGGTCCGGCAATCAGCAACGAAGCTCAACGGATCTCCGCGCCACATCTTGACTGTGAGCGCTAACATTTCTACCTTGTGGCGACACGAGCTGACGCCGTCTCGAAATCTTTCGAAGCAGAACTCTGCCCTTTTTCGCGCACTCGCTCACCGGCTGCTCGGCTCACTCCACCCATCCCTCCCCAGGAGGTCTCCGCATGCGTTCCCACCATTCGCTCCGCCTCGGTCCAGGGCGCCTGCTCGCGCTGCTGGCGCCGCTGCTGCTCGTCGCCGGCTTCCTCGGCGCCCAGCCCGCGCACGCCGCGTCGGTCGACACCAACGCCTCGTACGTCCTGGTCAACCGGAACAGCGGCAAGGCCCTGGACGTCTACAACCTGGCGACCGGCGACGGCGCCCGCATCACCCAGTGGACCCGGAACGACCAGAGCCAGCAGCAGTGGCAGTTCGTCGACTCCGGCAACGGCTACTACCGCGTCAAGTCCCGCCTCTCCGGCAAGGTGCTCGACGTCTACAACTGGTCCACCGCCAACGGCGGTTCGATCGTCCAGTGGAGCGATCTGAACGGCACCAACCAGCAGTGGAAGCTGGCCGACAGCTCGGACGGCTACGTCCGGCTCATCTCCCGCCACAGCGGCAAGGCGCTGGAGGTCCAGGGCGGTTCCACCGCCGACAACGCCGAGGTCGTCCAGTACGACGACTGGAACGGCTCCAACCAGCAGTGGAAGCTGGTCAAGGTCGGCAGCGAAACGCCCGGCGCGTGCGACCTGCCGTCCACCTACCGCTGGAGCTCGACCGGCGCCCTGGCACAGCCCAGGAGCGGATGGGCCTCGCTCAAGGACTTCACGGTCGTCCCGTACAACGGCAAGCAGCTCGTCTACGCCACCACCCACGACCTGGGCTCCAGCTGGGGGTCGATGAACTTCAGCCTCTTCGACGACTGGCCGCAGATGGCGTCGGCCGGGCAGAACGCGATGTCGTCCGCGACCGTGGCGCCCACGCTCTTCTACTTCGCACCGAAGAACATCTGGGTGCTCACCTACCAGTGGGGCGGCACCGCCTTCTCCTACCGCACGTCCAGCGACCCCACGAACGCCAACGGCTGGTCGGCCCCGCAGGTGCTGTTCTCCGGGTCCATCAGCGGCTCCGGCACCGGGCCCATCGACCAGACCCTCATCGGTGACGGCAGCAACATGTACCTGTTCTTCGCCGGTGACAACGGCAAGATCTACCGGGCGAGCATGCCGCTCGGGAACTTCCCCGGCAGCTTCGGCTCCACCTCGACCGTCATCATGAGCGACACGACCAACAACCTGTTCGAGGCCCCGCAGGTGTACAAGCTCCAGGGCCAGAACAAGTACCTGATGATCGTCGAGGCGATCGGCTCGCAGGGCCGCTACTTCCGCTCGTTCACGGCCACCAGCCTGAACGGCCAGTGGACGCCCCAGGCCGCGACCGAGAGCAACCCCTTCGCCGGCAAGGCCAACAGCGGTGCCACCTGGACCAACGACATCAGCCACGGTGAGCTGATCCGGACCAGCGCCGACCAGACCATGACCGTCGACCCCTGCCACCTCCAGCTCCTCTACCAGGGCCGCAGCCCCTCCTCCGGCGGCGACTACGGCCTCCTGCCCTACCGGCCGGGCCTGCTCACGCTGAACCGCTGACCCCAGCGGGTCCGGCCGGCACCGTCGCGTACGGTGCCGGCCGGACCACGTGCCGGGGCGTTCACCGACGCTGCCGCACGATCAGACGCTGGAGCACGATGAAGGCGAGCAGCAGGGCACCAATGACGATCTTGGTCCACCAGGAGCTCAGCGTGCCCTCGAAGGAGATCAGGGCCTGGACGGTGCCGAGGACGAGCACGCCCGCGGTCGACCCGGCCACATAGCCCACCCCGCCGGAGAGCAGCGTCCCCCCGATCACCACCGCGGCGATGACGTCCAGCTCCATGCCCACCGCGTGCAGCCCGTAGCCGGAGAGCATGTACAGCGCGAACAGCAGACCGCCCAGGGCCGAGCAGAGACCGCTCACCGCGTACACACCCACCTTCGCGGCCGTGGTGGGCAGCCCCATCAGGCGGGCCGACGACTCGCTGCCGCCCACCGCGTAGACGGTCCGGCCGAAGCGGGTGAGGTGGAGGACGTACGCCCCGGCGGCGACCACCAGGAGGGCCACCACCACGCTGTAGGTCACCGTGACGTCGCCGGGCAGGACGAACGTGCCGGTGGCGAAGTCGCGGAAGGCGGTGTTGTCGATGGACACCGACTCGACGCTGATCAGGAAGCACAGACCGCGCGCCAGGAACATCCCCGCCAGGGTGACGATGAACGGCTGCACGTCGAAGTAGTGGATCACCAGGCCCATCAGCAGCCCGAGGACCGTGCCGACGGCGAGGACGGCGAGCACGGCGAGCAGCGGCGGCCAGCCCGCCCGCAGGGTGGCGGCGGCGATCATCGTGGACAGCGCGGCGACGGCGCCCACGGACAGGTCGATGCCGCCGGTGAGGATGACGAAGGTCATGCCCACCGCGAGGACGATGAGGAAGGCGTTGTCGATGAACAGGTTCGCCACGACCTGGCCGGAGGCGAAGTCCTGGTAGCGCACCGAACCGATGCCGAACGTCACCAGGAAGACCACCACGGTGGCGACGACGGGCAGGAATCGCTGGGGAAGACGCCGCCCCGCGGCGGCGAGGGTCGACGCGCTCATCCGGCGGCCACCTTCTCGGATCGGGGTGCGGACACGGGGGACTTGCGCCGGCCGGCGACGACGCGGGCCATGCGCGGGGACTGGAGCAGGCAGACGAGGATGACGACGACGGCCTTGAACAGCAGGGTGACGTTGGTCGGGACGCCGATGGTGTAGACGGTCGTGGTCAGCGTCTGGATCACCAGCGCGCCGACGAGGGTGCCGGCGAGGGAGTAGCGCCCGCCGGCGAGCGAGGTGCCGCCGATCACCACGGCCAGGATGGCGTCCATCTCGATCCACAGGCCCGCGTTGTTGGCGTCGGCCGCGCTGACGTTGGAGCTGATCATCAGCCCGGCCACGCCGGCGCAGAGGGCGGCGAACACGTACACCGTCCAGGTGATGGTGCGGGACCTCACCCCGGCGAGCTTGCTGGCCTCGGGGTTGGCGCCCACCGCTTCGATCAGCATGCCGAGCGCGGTGCGCCGGGTCAGCAGGGCGACGCCGCCGAGGACGGCGAGGCTGATCAGGATCGCGATCGGCAGGACGAGGAAGCCCGCGCCGATCTTCCGGTACGCCGGGTTGCTGATGGTGACGATCTGCCCCTCCGTCAGGAGCATCGCCGCACCGCGGCCGGCCGTCATCAGGACGAGCGTCGCGATGATCGGCTGGATGCCCACCACGGAGACCAGGAAGCCGTTCCACAGCCCGAGCAGGACGCAGACGCCGAGGGCCAGGAGCACGGCGGTGACGACGTCCCCGCCGTCGGCGATCCAGGTGCAGCCGATGGCGCCCGCGATCGCGGCGACGGCGCCGACCGACAGGTCGATGCCGCGGGTGGCGATCACCAGGGTCATGCCCACCGCGATGAGCATGGTCGGCGCGCCGTTGCGGAGGATGTCCACCAGGCTGCCGTACAGGTGCCCGTCCTGGATGCGGAGTTCCACGAAGGACGGGGTGTAGACGACGTTGAGCAGGATGAGGCCGGCCAGTGCGATCAGCGGCCAGAGCAGGCGTCCGCGCATCATGAGGCCACCGCCGCGTCGGTGTGGGCGTCCGCCGCGATGGCCGACATCACGGCGTCCACCGAGACGTCGTCCCCGGACAGCTCGGCGACCTTGTGCCGGTCGCGCAGCACCACGACCCTGTCGGACACCCGGACCACCTCCTCCAGTTCGGCGGAGATGAAGAGCACCGCCATGCCTTCGGCCGCCAGTTCGGCGACCACCTTCTGGATCTGCGCCTTGGCACCGACGTCGATGCCCCGGGTGGGCTCGTCGAGGATGAGGAGGCGGGGTTTGGTGACGAGCCAGCGGGCCAGCAGCACCTTCTGCTGGTTGCCGCCCGACAGGTTGCCCATCACGGCGTCGGGGTCGGCCGGCCGGATGTCCAGCCGCTCGATGTATTCGGCCACCATGGCCTCGGCGGTGCGGCGGGGCACCGGGCGCGCCCAGCCCCGTGCCGCCTGGGTGGCGAGGACGAGGTTGTCGCGCACGCTGAGGTCCGCGACGACGCCCTCGGCCTTGCGGTCCTCCGAGCAGAACGCGACGCCCTTGGCGATGAGGGCGCGGGGGCCCCGGAACCGTACGGTCTCACCGGCGACGGTGAGGGTGCCGCGGTCGGGGCGGTCGGCGCCGCACAGCAGCCGGGCCAGTTCGGTGCGCCCGCACCCGAGCAGTCCGGCGAGGCCCACGACCTCGCCCTCGTGGATGTCCAGGTCGAACGGTTCGATGGCGCCGGAGCGGCCGAGGCCGCGTGCGGTCAGGACGGGCTCGCTGCCCGGGGCCCGCTGTTCGGAGCGCCGTTCGACCTCGGTCAGGACGCCCAGTTCGCGGCCGAGCATCGCGGAGACGAGCGCCATGCGGTCGAGGTCCTTGGGCAGGTACTCCCCCACCAGGGTGCCGTTGCGCAGCACGGTCATCCGGTCGGCGAGCGCGTAGACCTGGTCGAGGAAGTGGGAGACGAAGAGGATCGCCACCCCTTCGTCGCGCAGCACCCGGACGATCCGGAACAGTTCCTCGACCTCGTCGTTGTCGAGGCTGGAGGTCGGTTCGTCCAGGACCAGCACCCGCGCGTCCACGACCAGGGCCCGTGCGATGGCCACCAGTTGCTGGACGGCGATGGAGTGGCTGCTCAGGACGGAGGCCGGGTCGATGGTGAGGCCGATGCGGGCGAGCAGTTCGGCGGCCCGGACCCGCATGGCCCGTCCGTCGATGGCGCCGAACCTGCGCGGTTCGTGGCCGAGCAGGATGTTCTCGGCGACCGACAGGTTGGGGCAGAGGTTGACCTCCTGGTAGACGGTGCTGATGCCGGCGGCCTGCGCCTGGCCGGGGGTGGTGAACTCGACCGGCTGCCCCTTCAGCCGGACCGTGCCGGCCGTCGGCCGGTGCACACCGGTGAGGGCTTTGATCAGGGTGGACTTGCCGGCTCCGTTCTCACCGAGGAGGGCGTGGACTTCGCCGGGGAAGAGGCGGAAGTCGACGCCGGAGAGCGCCTTGATGCCGGAGAACTCGACGGTGATGCCGCGCATGTCGACGACCGGACTGGTGCCGGCCGCGGGGGAATCGGTCATGACCCGTGCTTTCGTCAGGGGGGAGCAGCCCCGCCCGCCGGGCCCGGTCGGCCCGGTGGTGGGGCTGCGGCTCGCGTCAGTACTTCCGGTCCTTGAGGACCTTCGCCGCCTGCTCGGAGGTGAAGGCGGTCTCCTCGGTGACGACGCGCGCGGGGACGTCCTCGCCGTTGACGACCTTCTTGGCCAGGTCCATCAGCTGGTCGCCGAGGAGGGGGTTGCACTCGACGATGTAGTTGATCTCGCCGTCCGCCAGCGCCTGCATGCCCGCCTTGACCGCGTCCACCGTGATGATCCGGATGTCGGTGCCGGGCTTCTTGCCCGCCGCCTTGATCGCCTCGATGGCGCCCAGGCCCATGTCGTCGTTGTGGGCGTAGACCACGTTGATGTCCGGGTGGGACTTCAGCAGCGCCTCCATGACCTGCTTGCCGCCGGCCCGGGTGAAGTCGCCGCTCTGGGAGGCCACGATCTTGATGTCGGACTTGCCGCCGATGACCTCCTTGAAGCCCTTCTGCCGGTCGATGGCGGGGGCGGCGCCCGTCGTGCCCTGGATCTCCGCGACGTTGACGGGGCCCTTGGCGTTCTCGGTGAGCCACTTGCCGGCCTTGCGGCCCTCCTCGACGAAGTCGGAGCCGAGGAACGACTTGTAGAGGGAGGTGTCCTTGGAGTCGACGGCCCGGTCGGTGAGGATGACCGGGATCTTGGCGCGCTTGGCCTCCATCAGAACCGCGTCCCAGCCGGTCTCCACCACCGGGCTGAAGGCGATGACGTCCACCTTCTGCTGGATGTAGGAGCGGATGGCCTTGATCTGGTTCTCCTGCTTCTGCTGCGCGTCGGAGAACTTCAGCTCGATGCCGGCCTTCTCGGCCGCCTCCCGTACGGACTTGGTGTTGGCGGTGCGCCAGCCGCTCTCCGCGCCCACCTGTGCGAAGCCCATGACCAGCTTGTCGCCGCCGGACTTCTTGGTACCTCCGCCGTCGCCGCCGCTTCCGCAGGCGGTCAGCGTGGCCAGCGCCAGGGCGCACCCTGCTACGGCAATCCTCTTGAACACAGCGTCGTCCTCCATCGTGTGCCATGCGTCCCTGCCACCGATCTCATGTGATCGGGGCCACGGGCGTTAAGAGTGAGCGCTAACATTTGCCCAGTCAACCCCCTGGGAAGCCACAACTTGGCATCGTGGGAGGGGTTGCGCAAGAGGCGAGTGTTAGCGCTCACTAGAGGCGGGGCGCCGCCGGTGGGCGAACCACCGGCGGCGAGGTCCCGCATCGCGCGGGCCGTACGGCCGCCGGGGCGTAGATTGAACGGGCATGCGGATCGCCCGCGGTTCACGGCACACGGCCGGGCCGCGGCGGTCACCGTCAGAAGGAGATGAGTGTGGAGGACGCCGCGGTGGCGAGTCCAGTGGTACGAGAGCCGGCGATGACCGATGTCGCCCGGCTCGCGGGTGTGTCCCACCAGACGGTGTCCCGCGTGCTCAACAGCCACCCCAACGTGCGCGAGCAGACCCGGCTGAGGGTCCTCGCGGCCGTCAAGGAGCTGGGCTACCGCCCCAATCGCGCGGCACGCGCCCTGGTGACCGGACGCTCCCAGCTCATCGGCGTCATCGCCCAGAACTCCACGCTGTACGGTCCCTCCTCGCTGCTGGCCGCGTTCGAGATCGCCGCCGCCCGGCAGGGGTTCGCCGTGAGTGTGCACCGGGTGCCGGAGCTGGGCCGGTCCTCGATCACCGCCGCCGTCGAGCGCCACCGCGACGAGCGCGTCGCGGGGATCGTGGTCATCGCGCCCACGGCGTCGGCGGACGCCGCGCTGGCCGGTGCGCCCGCCGAGGTCCCGCTGGTCACCGTCGACGGCGACCCGGACCGCAGCGCGCCCATGGTCTCGGTCGACCAGGAGCACGGCGCGTACCAGGCCACCAGGCACCTGCTGGAGGCCGGACACGAGACCGTGTGGCACATCTCCGGCCCGCCCGACTGGTTCGACGCGGCGGGCCGCATCCGGGGCTGGCGCCGGGCCCTGGACGAGGCGGGCGCGGAGGTCCCCCCGGTCAGCACGGGCGACTGGACCGCCGCCTCCGGGTATCTCGCCGGCCAGATGCTGGCCCGGATGCCGGAGGTCACCGCGGTGTTCGCGGCCAACGACCACCAGGCCCTCGGCGCCCTGCGGGCGATGACCGAACGGGGACGCTCCGTCCCGGACGAGGTCAGCATCGTCGGCTTCGACGACGTGCCGGAGGCGGCGTACTACTCCCCGCCGCTGACGACGGTCCGCCAGGACTTCGGGGCGGTCGCCACCACGACGCTCGACCTGCTGCTCGGCCTGGTGAACGGGGCGGAGACCGCCGGCGCGGACGCCCAGCCCGTCATCACGCCGGAACTCGTGCGGCGGGAGAGCGTGCGGCCGCCCCGGCGGGCCTGAGCCGGGACGGCGTCCGTACGCTCCTTGTGAACGGGCCTACACGGCCCCGGGGTTGCCGTAGTAGGCGTCCGGGCCGTGCTTGCGGGTGAAGTGGCGGTCCAGCACGTGCTGGGGCGGCTCCACCGCGCCCAGGGCCATGGTGTGCAGGGCCATCTCGGCCACCGCCTCGCAGATGATCGCGTGCTCCAGGGACGCGGTGGCGTCGGCGCCCCAGGTGAAGGGCCCGTGGTGGGCGACCAGGGCGCCGGGGACCTCCCGCGCGCGGGTGTCGTCGCGCTCCAGGAGGTCCACGACGACCTGCCCGGTGTTGTACTCGTAGTCCTTGGCGCACTGCTCGGGTGTGAGGGGCGCGGTGACCGGTACGGGGCCGTTGAAGGTGTCGGCGTGGGTGGTGCCGAGGACCGGTATGGCGCGGCGGGCCTGGGCGAAGGCGACGGCGTGCGTGGAGTGGGTGTGGGTCACTCCCCCGATCGACGGGAACGCCAGATACAGGCTGCGGTGGGTCTCGGTGTCGGTGGACGGGCGCAGCCGGCCCTCCACGACGCTGCCGTCGTCGAGGGAGACGACGACGAGGTCGTCGATGCCCAGTGCCTCGTAGGGCACGCCCGACGGTTTGATGACGAAGACGCCGGCGTCCCGGTCGACGCCGCTCACGTTGCCCCAGGTCAGGGTGGCGAGCCCGGCTCGGGGGATGCGGAGGTTGGCTTCCAGTACTTCTCGGCGCAGTTCGTGCGAAGCGGTCCTGCCCACGGAGGGCTCCGTCCTGGTGGGGGTGGATGCGGTCACAGGCTCTGGGCCAGTCGGTGGTACGCCTGGTTCCAGCGCAGTTCCCGGGCGAAGTGGCGCATGGTGGTGTCCTCGTCGATCACGACGAGTTCGGTGCGCAGCATCTGGGCGAGGTCGTCGAGTTCCTCGCCGCCGAGCGCGGTGGTCAGCACGGTGTGGTGCGGCGCTCCGGCCGTGAGCCAGGCCTCGGTGGAGGTGCGCAGATCGGGGCTGGGCCGCCAAACGGCGCGGGCCACCGGGAGCTTGGGCAGCGGTTCCGGCGGGGTGACGACGTCGATGTGGTTGGCCACGAGGCGGAACCGGTCGCCCATGTCGGCGAGGCCCATGACGACGGCCGGGCCGGGGGCGGCGTCGAAGACGAGCCGGACCGGGTCCTCCCGGCCGCCGATGCCGAGCGGGTGGATCTCGCAGGACGGGGTCGCCGCCGCGATGGAGGGGCAGACCTCCAGCATGTGGGCGCCGAGGATGAGTTCCTCGCCGGGGGTGAGGTCGTAGGTGTAGTCCTCCATGAAGGAGGTGCCGCCGGGCCGCCCGTACGCCATGGCCTTGAGGGTGCGCAGCAGGACGGAGGTCTTCCAGTCGCCCTCGCCGCCGAAGCCGTAGCCGTCGGCCATCAGCCGCTGCACGGCGAGGCCGGGGAGCTGGCGCAGTCCGCCGAGGTCCTCGAAGTTGGTGGTGAAGGCGTGGAAGCCGCCCTCGATGAGGAAGGCGCGCAGTCCGGCCTCGATGCGGGCCGCGTAGCGCAGGGAGGCGTGGCGGTCGCCGCCGGCGCGCAGTTCGGGGGCGAGGGTGTAGAGGTCCTGGTACTCCTCGACCAGGGCGGTGACGGTGTCCTCGCCGGCCGCGTCGACCGCGGCGACCAGGTCGTTGACGCCGTAGGTGTTGACGGAGACGCCGAAGCGCAGTTGGGCCTCGACCTTGTCGCCCTCGGTGACGGCGACGTCGCGCATGTTGTCGCCGAAGCGGGCGAGCTTGAGCTGGGAGAGTTCGGACCGGCCGAGGGCGGCGCGGGCCCATCCGGCGATGCGGTCGGCGACCTCCGGGGTGGTGACGTGGCCGGCGACGGTCTTGCGGGGGACGCCGAGGCGGGTCTGCACGAAGCCGAACTCGCGGTCGCCGTGGGCGGCCTGGTTCAGGTTCATGAAGTCCATGTCGATGGTGGACCAGGGCAGTCGGCGGTTGGCCTGGGTGTGCAGGTGCAGCAGGGGTTTGGTCAGCGCGTCCAGGCCGGCGATCCACATCTTGGCCGGGGAGAAGGTGTGCATCCACGCGATGAGGCCGACGCACCGGTCGTCGGCGTTGGCCTCCAGGCAGATCCTGCGGATGGCCGCCGCGTCGGTGAGCACCGGCTTCCAGACCAGGCGGACGGTCATGCCGGGCTGGTCGGCGAGGGTGTCCCGGATGGTGCGGGACTGGTCGGCGACCTGGGCCAGGGTCTCCTCTCCGTAGAGGCCCTGGCTGCCGGTGAGGAACCAGATCTCGTGGTCGGGCGGGGCGAGCGTCATGTCGGGTGTGCTCCTCAGGGGTGCGGTGGTGGAGAGGTGGGACCGGTGGCCGGGCGGGTGCCCGGGGCGCGCGGTCAGGCGGTGGGGGTGGCGCGCGCGGTGTTGCGCAGCCTCCGCAGGCGGTGCAGGAGCAGGTCCGGGCCGGTGCCGAAGTGGTCGTGCAGGGCGCGGTATTCGGCGAACAGCGCGTCGTAGGTGTCGGCCCGCGCGGGGTCGGGGGTGTACGCGTGCCGCTGGACGCTGCCCATGACCGAGGCGGCGGACCGGACGTCGGGGTGGGCGCCGGCGGCCACGGCGGCGTGGATGGCCGAGCCGAGCGCGGGCCCCTGTTCGGAGGTGCCGAGGGAGACCGGGCGGCGCAGGACGTCGGCGCAGATCTGCATGAGCAGCGCGTTCTTGCGGAGTCCTCCGGTGACGATGAACTCCTCGACGGGGATGCCGCCCGCCTCGAACGCCTCGACGATGACGCGGGTGCCGTAGGCGGTCGCCTCGAGCAGGGCGAGGTAGACGTCCTCGGGCCGGGTGTCGAGAGTGAGGCCGACCAGGACGCCGGAGAGGTGGTGGTCGACCAGGGTGGAGCGGTTGCCGTTCATCCAGTCGAGGGCGACCAGGCCGTGGGCGCCGACGGGCCGGCCCGCGGCCTTGCGGGTGAGGAGCTGGTGCAGGTCCTCACCCGTGGCGGCGGCCTCGGTGCGGTAGTCCTCGGGTACGCCCTGGCGGAGCCACCAGGCGAAGATGTCGCCCACGGCGCTCTGGCCGGCCTCGTAGCCGTAGGCGCCCGCCACGATGCCGCCGTCGACGACGCCGCAGATGCCGGGGACGTCCGCGAGGGTGGCGCCGTTGAGGACGTGGCAGGTGGAGGTGCCCATGATGGCGAGCAGCCGGCCGTTCTCCACCGCGCCGGCCGCGGGGGCGGCCACATGGGCGTCCACGTTGCCGGTGGCGACGGCGATGCCCTCGGGCAGGCCGGTCCACTCGGCCGCGACGGCGCTCAGTCCGCCGGCGCGGGAGCCGAGCGCGGACAGCGGGTGTTCCAGGCGGGTGGCGGGGAAGTCCGCGAAGTCGGGGTGCAGCCCGGCGAGGAAGTCGGGGGACGGGTAGCGGCCGTCCTGGTGGATGCCCTTGTAGCCGGCGGTGCAGGTGTTGCGGGACTCGGCACCGGTGAGCTGCCAGACGATCCAGTCGGCCGCCTCGATCCAGCGGGCGCAGGCGGCGTAGACGGCGGGGTCCTCCTCCAGCACCTGGAGGGCCTTCGCGAACTGCCACTCGGAGGAGATCCGGCCGCCGTAGCGGCCGATCCAGGGTTCGCCCCGCTCGTGGGCGAGGGCGTTGATGCGGTCGGCCTGGTCCTGGGCGGCATGGTGCTTCCACAGCTTGGGCCAGGCGTGCGGCCGGTCGGCCCACTCGGGCAGCAGGGCGAGCGGCACGCCGTCGGCCGTGGCCGGCAGCACGGTGCAGGCGGTGAAGTCGGTCCCGATGCCGATGACGTGCGCGGCGTCCACGCCCGCGTCGGCGAGCGCCGCGGGGACGGCGGTGCGCAGCACGTCGCGCCAGTCCTCGGGGTGCTGGAGCGCCCAGTCGGGGGGCAGCGGTGCGTCGGTGAGCGGCAGGCGGTCCTCGATGACGGCGTGCCGGTAGGCGTGGACGGCCGAGCCGAGTTCGGCGCCGTCGCGGACCCTGACGACGACGGCGCGCCCGGAGAGGGTGCCGAAGTCGACGCCGACCGTGCATGCCTCGGGATGGTGAGGGTCGAAGGAGACGGGAAGGGCGTGAGTGGTCACGGTGCGGTCTTTCTCGTCAGGGCGGAAGGGAGAGGCGTACACCCGGCAATGATTGTTAGCGCTCACAACCGAATGAGCAAGAGCCTCGCAGCACCTTTGCAGGACGCTGGCATGCGGAGGAATGAACGAGAGGAGATTAAGTGAGCGATAACATGCGCGGCGAACGCGGGGCGGGCCGACCGGCGGCGGCGACCGCGGGGCGCAGGCGGCGCACCCCGTTGATTGACCGCTCGTTCCAGATACACCTAGGGTCTGCGGCATGGCCAGGACCAAGGAGTTCGACCCGGACGCCGCACTGCAGGCGGCCCTGGAACTGTTCTGGCGGCGCGGCTACGAGGCGACGTCGCTGTCCGACCTGGTCGAGCACCTCGGCATCGGCCGCGCCAGCATCTACGCCACGTTCGGCAGCAAGCACGAGCTGTACCTCAGGGCCCTGGACCGGTACGCCGAGATGCGCGAGCCGGCCCTGGTCGCCGAGTTGTCCCAGCCCGGCCCCGCCCTGCCCGCGGTGCGCGCGGTGGTACGCCGCTTCGCCGCGGAGGCCGTCGCCCCCGGGAGCCGGCTGAACGGCTGCTTCGTCACCAACACCGCCGCCGAACTGTCGCCCCACGACCCGGCGGCGGCCCGCCGGGTCGAGACGAGCTGGGAACACACCGAGACCCTGCTGCACTCCGCGCTCGTGCGGGCGCGGGCCCAGGGCGAGCTGCCCGAGGACCGCGACCCCCGGGCGCTGGCCCGGATGCTGCTCGTACTCCTCCAGGGCGTACACGTCGTCGGCAAGGCGTCGGACGACGCCGCGCGGGTACGGGACGCGGCCGAACAGGCGCTGACCCTGCTGGACTGACCCCCCGCCCTTCCCCGGACCGGCCCCGGCTCCCGGAGCGGCGCGCACTCCACGGCCGCTCCCACCCCTCCGCACGACCGCATAATGAACCGATCGGTCAGATATCAGGGCGTCACCGCAAGGAACGGATTCACCGGCGGGACCGCCCTCGTCATCGGCGCGGGCGGTGGCCTCGGCCGCGCCCTCGCGCCCACCCTCGCCGCCGGGGGCGCGTCCGTGATCGTCACGGGCCGCACCGCGTCCTGACGGCGGGCGACCACGCCGCGGCCCTCCCGCGACGGGTCGCGGGAGGGCCGGTGGGGCGCCTCAGCGGGTGACGACGTGGCGTTCGTCCGGGACGCAGTGGGTCATCGTCAGACCCTCGACGTCGCGGGGCGGGTTGTCGCCCAGGCGGGCGAGGCGGGCCCGGTCCTCGTCGGTCAGGTCCTGGCCGGGCAGGGGCTCCAGGTGGGCGACGTCCCCGGCGGCGATGTCCAGGCCCTTGCCGATGGCGAGGCCCAGTTCGTTCTCGACCAGCAGGAAGTGCCAGACCATGCGCTCCTGGACCGGGCGGTCGCACTGCGCGAGCAGGGTGACCAGGTTGTGCACGAGGTCGTCGCGCTCCCACTGCTCCATCAGGAGATAGCGCTGCCCGGCCTGGAGGTAGTCGTTGGCGCGCGGGATGCGCTTGCGGGTGAGCCGGCCGCGCACCTCGGGGCCGACCTCGTCGTGCGTCGGGTACTGCGCCTCGCGCAGGCCCCCGGTGATCGACGGTTCGTAGTTGACGATCGGGTTCTCCCCGCCGCCGTCCACGTGGTACGTCATCTGCCCGTCGCGCTGGTTGGTGCGGACGGTGGCGTTCTTGGCCTGGTTGACGGGGAGTTGCAGGTAGTTGGGCCCGACCCGGTAGCGCTGGGTGTCGCTGTACGAGAAGGTGCGCCCGACCAGCATCTTGTCGTCGGAGAAGTCCAGCCCGTCCACCAGCACGCCGGTGCCGAAGGAGATCTGCTCGTTCTCCGCGAAGTAGTTCTCCGGCATCCGGTCCAGCACCATGCGCCCGACCGGCTGCGGCGGGAAGTCCTGCTCGGGCCAGGTCTTGGTGTCGTCCAGCGGGTCGAAGTCCAGCTCGGGGTGGTCGTGGTCGTCCATCAGCTGGACGCGCAGTTCCCACTCGGGGTAGTCGCCGCGCGCCACCGACTCGTACAGGTCCTTGGTGGCGTGGCCGAGGCTGTCCGCCTGCACGTTGGCGGCGTCCTCCTCGGTCATGCTGCGTACGCCCGCCTTGGGCACCCAGTGGTACTTCACGAGGAAGGACTCGCCCGCCTCGTTGACCCACTTGTACGTGTTGACGCCGAAGCCCTGCATGTGGCGGTAGTCCGCCGGGATGCCGCGCGGGCTGAACAGGTTGACCAGCATGTGCATGGACTCGGGGGTCTGCGACATGAAGTCGAAGATGCGCCGCGGCTGCTGCTCGAACGTGACGGGGTCCGGCTTGAGCGCGTGGATGACGTCGGGGAACTTGATGGCGTCCCGGATGAAGAAGATCCCCAGGTTGTTGCCGACCAGGTCCCAGTTGCCGTCCTCGGTGTAGAACTTCACCGCGAAGCCGCGCGGGTCGCGGGCCGCCTCGGAGGAGTCCCGGCCGCCGATGACGGTCGAGAAGCGGACCGCCACGTCCGTGCGCTTGCCCCGCTCCTGGAACAGCTTGGCGCGGGTGAAGCGCGAGATCGGCTCGTCGCCGAAGGCACCGAACGCCTCGAAGTAGCCGTACGCGGTCACGCCGCGGGCGTGCACCACGCGCTCCGGGATGCGCTCGCGGTCGAAGTGGCTGATCTTCTCGAGGAACTGGTAGTTCTCCAGCGTGGCCGGGCCGCGTGCGCCGATGGTGCGCTGGTTCTGGTTGTCGTAGACCGGATGGCCCTGCCGGTTGGTGAGCGTCTCGCGCTCGTCACCGGGGGCGGCACCCCTGCTCGATACGTCCGTCACGTGCTCCGACTCCTTCGAAACGTGTACGTATGCTCCTTTCCATCAAGTTATGCGAGGTTTGTCCGCCGGGCAGGGCGGGGCCAGCCGTCCGTGCGGGCCACCCGCTCCGGGCGTTCGGCCGTCCGGGTCGCCGCTCCCCCGCGTCAGACCAGCAGGATGATCGCATACACCAGGAAGAACGCGGCGACGAGCAGCACCACGGCGGCGATCAACACCAGGGGGCCCTTCGCCCAGCCCTTCGGCGGGTTGTACGTGGTGTCCTGCGGCCCCGCGCCCGACAGGCTGCCCTCGGCGGGCGGGGTCTCGCCGGGCGGCACCAGGCGTTCGGGCGGGGCGGCGGGGTCGCCGGGGCGCGGTTCGGGGTCGGGGGTCTGTGAAGGAGTCATGTGATCCACGTTCCCCGATGACCGCCGGATTCGCCCGTCCACAGCCCGCTCGCGGCCGCCGCACATGAAGCGGCCCGGTCCGGGGCCGATGCTCCCGGACCGGGCCGCCCGCTCGGGCGGGTCGCCGCTATCCGGCGTACGTCTCGAACTCCGCGACCTTGGGCGTGCCGTTGGCCGAGGTGATCTCGAAGGTGATCTTGCGCAGCGAGGTGGCCGGGAAGCCGATGGTGCCCGCGCCGCTGCCGGACTTCAGGACCGCGCCGCTGTCCGCGTCCAGCAGCCGCCAGGAACCGATGACGCCCTGGGCGCCGGCGGCCTCGCGGATGGTGACGGACGAGACGGTGGTGGCGGTGCCCCACTTGATGGAGACGGAGCCGGTCGAGCCGGCGGGCGACCAGTAGGTGCTCATGTCACCGTCGCGCACGTTGCCGTAGCTGGTTCCGCTCGCCTTGCTGGAGCCGTCCGAGCCCGCGCCGAGGCTGAGGTTGGTGCCGGTGGGCGTGGTCGGGTCGGTCGGGCTCGGGGTGGGATCGGTCGGGCTCGGGGTGGGGTCGGTCGGGCCGGGCGTGGGGGTCGTCGTGGAGCAGTCGCCGTCCGAGACCTTGAGGCCCTTGCCGGCGCCCGCCGTGGCCGCCACGATGGCCGGCACGCAGGAGGCGTCGTCGAGGGTGTACGCGTAGGGGATGCTGATCGAGGTGTTGGACTGCGGGTTCGGGCCGGCCGGGTGGTTCTCGGCGCCGGGCTGGGACCAGGTGACGTTGTCGAAGGTGTTGCCGCTGACCTGCCAGTACCCGGTGGTGTCGGTGTAGAAGGTGCCCAGGACGTCCTTGGAGTCCTTGAAGTAGTTGTTGTCCACCTTGGCGTGGGCGCCGGCCCGGGAGTTGATGCCGGACTTGTTCAGCTTGACGTAGTAGTTGTTGTAGATGTGGGCGGTGCCGCCGCGCAGCAGCGGGGTGCGGGAGTCGACGTTCTCGTACCGGTTGTGGTGGAACGTGACGTAGCCGTTGTCGAGCTGGGTCTCGCTGGAGCCGATGAGGCCGCCCCGGCCGGAGTTGCGCAGGATGCTGTAGGACAGCGTGACGTACTGGGTGTTGTCCTTCATGTCGAAGAGGCCGTCGAACCCGTCGTCCTCGCCGCCGGACGCCTCCAGGGTGGCGTGGTCGACCCAGACGTTGCGGACGTCGCTCTCCATGCCGATGGCGTCGCCGCCGTTGGAGGTGGGCGAGCCGGACTTCTTGACGTTCCTGACCGTCACGTTCTGGATGATGATGTTGCTGGACTGGCGGATGTGGATGCCCAGTTGGTCGAAGACGGCCCCGCTGCCGACTCCGACGAGGGTGACGTTGCTGATCTGCTTCAGCTCGATGAGCCCGGCCGCCGTGTTGCAGCTGTCGCCGGACACCTTGGCGGTGTTGGCGTGGTTGATGGTGCCCTCGACCTCGATGACGATCGGGGTGCTGCTGCTGGCGCGGGAGCACAGGGCCTGGTGGATCTCGGTGCCGGTGGTGGCCCGTACGGTCTTGCCGCCCGCGCCGCCGGTGGTGCCGCCGTTCTGGGTCGCGTAGCCGGTTGCCCCGCCCGTGACGGCCGCCGACGCCTCGGGCATCGTCAGGATCGCCCCGGTCGCGGCCGCCAAGGCCATCGTGGACAGCGCCGCGGAGAGTCGCAGCGCGACTGGTCGCCTCATGTTCGTTCCCATTCGTCGTCGGTGCACGGGTACTGGAGGTGGGGGCAGCAGCCCGCGCGGATGACCGCGGGGTGACGCCTGCCGTAACAAGACCTGAAGCCGGGGGAAAGCGCTTTCTGGTGGCTGAGAATAGAACTGTCATGCCCACGAGGACAAGGATGTGAACAGCGAAAGAACGCGCTCTCTTGAATTGGGCACGACAAAAGGGGGTGTGACCGGGCGCAACCCTCCCGTAACGACCGCGAGGCCCCCGCCCGCCCGGACAACCGGCTGGACGAAGGCCTCGCGGCGACCGGGAAGCGGACGGCGCCGGAGGCTCCGGCACACCCCCGCGGGCGGGCCGGGCCATCGCGCGGTACGCGCCGCCGCCCTCGGCGATGTCGAGTCGGGTCCGGTGTGCACACCGGGGCCACGTGCCCGCCCGCCCCGTGGAGAGTGCGTGGGAATTTCGCCCCGGGGGGTAGTTCGCGCGCGCCTCTTGCTATACCTTCCGTCTAACAGCTTGCTAGACGCCACGTCTAACAAGAGAGGGCGGCGCTCGTCGGCGGGCGATCCCATCGGGAAGCGGATGGGGGCCGGACGACGCCGGGGCCGATCCATTCAGTCAAGGAGCCGCAGCATGGCAAGCAGCACCGTTCGGCCGGAGGACCAGGACCGGGCCGCCGAGCAGGACGTCGCCCGGCGCCTGCTCGATTCGTCCGCGAAGCTCTCGTACGACCCGGCCGTCGAAGTGGACTGGGACACCCCGCTCGACGAGGACCACCACGGGGCCAGCCCCGAGTGGAGCACCCTCTACGGCACCCCGTACTGGGGCGAGTTGACGGAGGCCCAGCGCAAGGCGCTGACCCGGCAGGAGGCGGCATCCGTCGCCAGCACCGGCATCTGGTTCGAGATGATCCTCCAGCAGATGGTGCTGCGCGACATGTACGCCAAGGACCCCACCGACCCGCGCTTCCAGTGGGCGCTGACCGAGGTCGCCGACGAGTGCCGGCACTCGATCATGTTCGCCCGGGGCGCGGCGAAGCTCGGCGCGCCTGCGTACCGGCCGCGCCGCCCGGTGGTCGAACTGGGCCGGGCGTTCAAGACGCTCGCCTTCGGGGAGGCCGCCTACGCGGCGATCCTGGTGGCCGAGGAAGTCCTCGACGTGATGCAGCGCGACTGGATGCGCGACGAGCGGGTCGCGCCATTCGTCCGCACCATCAACAACATCCATGTGGTGGAGGAGTCGCGCCACATGAAGTTCGCCCGCGACGAGACCCGCAAGCGGCTGCGCGACGCCGGTCCGGTGCGCCGCCACCTCAACGCGCTCGTCGTGGCGATCGCCTCGTACTACATCGTCACCAGCATGGTGAACCGGGACGTCTACACCCACGCGGGCCTGGACGCGGCGCGGGCACGGGCCGAGGCGAAGACCAACGAGCACCACAAGTCCCTGATGCGGTCCAGTTGTTCGGGGCTGATGGAGTTCCTGGCCTCGGCCCGTCTGCTGACGCGGCCGGCCATGTTCTTCTACAAGCGCGCCCACCTGATCTGACCCGAGCGAGAGCCCGAGCCGACCATGACCTACGCCATCACCCAGACCTGCTGCAGCGACGCCACGTGTGTCGCCGTGTGCCCCGTCAACTGCATCCATCCGACGCCGGACGAACCGGACTTCGGGCGCACCGAGATGCTGTACGTGGACCCGCGGAGCTGCATCGACTGCGGGGCCTGCGCCGACGCCTGCCCGGTGGACGCGATCCTCCCGGCGGACCGCCTCACCGGGTCGCAAGCGGAGTACGCCGCCGTCAACGCGGCCTACTACGCGGACCGGGAGCCGGAGCCCGCGACCGGGCCCAACTTCCATGCCTGGGGCGCCCCTTCGTTCACGCGCAGCCTACCGTCGGACTTCGCGCCGATCCGGGTGGCGGTCGTCGGCACCGGGCCGGCCGGGATGTACGCGGCGGAGGACCTGCTGCTGCACACCAACGCCGAGGTGACCCTGGTGGACCGGCTGCCGGTGGCGGGCGGCCTCGTCCGCTACGGCGTGGCGCCCGACCACCCGGGCACGAAGGGGGTGGGCGAGACCTTCTCCCGCTTCCACTCCCACCCCCGGGTGCGGATGCACCTCGGCGTCGAGGTGGGCAAGGACGTGACCGCCGAGGAACTGGCCGCGCACCACGACGCGGTGATCTACGCGGTGGGCGCGGCCGCCGACCGCCGGCTGGGCATCCCCGGCGAGGACCTGCCGTCGAGCATCGCGGCGACCTCGTTCGTCTCCTGGTACAACGCGCATCCCGAGGTGGCGGCGGACGCCGTGGACCTGTCGCGCGCCGAGCGGGTGGTCGTCGCCGGGAACGGCAACGTGGCGCTCGACGTGGCCCGCATCCTCGTCACGGACCCGGCGGGACTCGCGGGCACCGACATCGCGGACCACGCCCTCGCCGCGCTGCGCGGGTCGGCCGTCCGCGAGGTGGTCCTGCTCGGCCGGCGCGGCCCCGGGGAGGCCGCGTGCACCGCGTCCGAACTGCTGGCGCTCAAGCACCTGCCGGGGGTGGAGCTGGTGGTGGACGACCACGACCCGCGCATCGGTCCGGCGATCGAGGGCGCCGCGCCGGGCGGTCCGGCGGCGCTGCTGCGGGACGTGCGGCGCGAGCGGGTGGACTGGTCGCGGCCGGCCGGGGAGGGCCGCCGCATCGTGTTCCGCTTCCACTCGGCGCCGCTGGAGGTCATCGGCACGGACGACGTGGCGGGGGTGCGGGTCTCGGCGGACGGGGACGCGGCCCGGATTCCGGCGGGGCTGTTCCTGCGGGCCATCGGCTACCGAGGGCTGGCCGTGCCGGGGCTGCCCTTCGACGAGGCGAGCGGGACCGTGCCGCACGAGGGCGGCCGGGTGGCGGGCCTGTCCGGTACGTATGTGGTCGGCTGGATCAAGCGGGGGCCGTCCGGGGGCATCGGCGCCAACCGCACCTGTGCCGCCGAGACGGTCGGCACGCTGCTGGCGGACGCGGTGGCCGGTGCGCTCCCCTCCCCCGCCCATCCGGCCAGGGCGTTCGGCCGCCTGGTCCGCAGCCGCAACCGGCACGCCGTGGACGCGCGCGGCCTGGCCGCCATCGACCGGGCGGAACGCTCGCGCGGGCG
>NZ_JAKRGC010000039.1 GCF_022347745.1 Streptomyces sp. OfavH-34-F | reverse complement strand
GGATCAAACTCTCCGTGAATGTTTTCCCGTAATCGGGACCACACATCACGAGAGCGGAACGTACCGGGCCGGAATAAGACCCGTCGTCCACTGCGTCCTCGCTGTGTTTTTTGCCTGCCCGATCCGCAAGGGACCGTGCAGGGCTTTTCAAAGGAACCACCAACCTGCCGTAGCAGGCCGGGGTATCAACATATCTGGCGTTGACTTTTGGCACGCTGTTGAGTTCTCAAGGAACGGACGCTTCCTTTGTACTCACCCTTGCGGGCTTTCCTCCGGGCGCTTCCCTTCGGTCTTGCGTTTCCGACTCTATCAGACTCTTTCGTGTCCGATTCCCGGTCGAAGCGGGTCAAACGTTTTTCGCTTTCCAGGTCTTCGCTTTCGCGTTTCCCTTTCGGCGTGTCCACTACTTTAGCGGATTCTCCCGGTTACTCATAATCGAGTCAGTGGGAACAGAATTCCGGCATGCCGAAATCCGCACCCTCTGGGGTGAGTTGTAGGTAGTGGTTGGCCGCTTCCGGGTCTGCGCGGTGTGCGATCCGATGGACCGAACCAACAGCTATACCCGTGTCAAGCGACTCGGACAACACTAGGTGTCCCCCGGGCAACGAGTCAAGTTCGCCTGCGGCGCGGTGCGTGGGCACGGTACGGGCTCACCGTCGGGTCGCCGTCGATCCAGTACCGCCAGGGGTGCACGGCCCCGTCACCGCCCACTCCGGTGCGCGGGCCGTTCCGTACCTGGTCACCGGGTGGCGGGGCGCCGTGGAGCACGTACAGTTCGGCGCCCTCGTGGGCGATGGCGTCGGTGCCGTCCAGCGCACGGCCGATGTCCAGGGCGGTCGCCAGCCGGGCCGGGCCTTTGGCCAGTTCTCTGTCATTCCGGGCCGAAACTCGACGTTTGCGCGTCAGCTCGGCGCCCTCCACGATCTCGCCGGCCCGCAGCAGGACCCCGCTCGCCCGGCCCTCGGGCCCGCACACCAGATTCATGCAGTGCCACATCCCGTACGTGAAGTAGACGTACGCATGGCCCGGCGGCCCGTACATCGCCTCGTTGCGCCGTGTCCGGCCGCGGAAGGCGTGGGAGCCGGGGTCGATCTCACCGGCGTACGCCTCCACCTCCGTCAGGCGCAGCTCGATCGGCCCGTCCGGGGTGACACGTACCAGGGTCCGGCCGAGGAGATCCGGCGCCACCTCCAGTACGGGGCGGTCGAAGAAGTCCCGCGTCAGCGGCGTACGGTCCGGGCCATCGATCATGAGGTTCGAGGTTAGCGGGAACCGAGTACGGTCGTCGCGCGTATGTAGGGGTCAGGACCTAGGAGGGAAACAAGATGGGCTTCAAGCGGCTGCTCGCGAGCATGGGTGCCGGCGGCGCCTCGGTGGAGACGGAGCTGAGCGAGGTCAACGTCGTTCCGGGCGGGGTCGTCCAGGGCGAGGTGCGTATCCAGGGCGGATCGGTGGCCCAGCAGATCGAGGGACTCTCCGTGGGGCTCCAGGCCCGCGTCGAGGTCGAGGGGCAGGACCAGGAGTACAAGCAGGACATCGAGTTCACGAAGCTGCGGATCGGCGGCGCGTTCGAGGTGCAGGCCGGAGCTGTGCACGTGGTGCCGTTCGGGCTGGAGATCCCCTGGGAGACCCCGATCACCATGTTCGCGGGCCAGCACCTGCACGGCATGAACATCGGCGTGACCACCGAGCTGGAGATCGCGCGGGCGGTGGACTCCGGCGACCTCGACCCGATCAACGTGCACCCTCTGCCAGCCCAGGAGGCCATCCTCGACGCCTTCGGCCAGCTGGGCTTCGGCTTCCGCAGCGCCGACATGGAGCGCGGCCACATCCGCGGCACGCGTCAGCGGCTGCCCTTCTACCAGGAGATCGAGTTCTACCCGCCGTCGCAGTACCGCGGGCTGAACCAGGTGGAGCTGTCCTTCGTCGCGGACGACCGCGAGATGGACGTCGTCCTGGAGATGGACAAGAAGCCGGGCCTGTTCAGCGAGGGCAGCGACTCCTACCGCGCCTTCAAGGTCGGTCTGCACAACTTCCAGGAGACCGACTGGGCGGCGTACCTGAACCAGTGGCTCGCCCAGGTCGGCGGTCAGCGCAACTGGCTCTAGGGTCGGAAGACGGGCGGGGGGTGATCTCCCCCCGCGCCGTCCGACGGAACCGACAGAGAGGTGCTGACGTGACCGAGCCGAAGAGGGCGCCGCTGCCGCACGACTTCCATCCGGAGGTTCCCTCGTTCACCGTGGTGAGCGAGGACCTCGCTCCGGGGGCCGTGCTGGCCGACGCCCAGGTGTACGCGGCCGGGAACACCTCGCCGCAGCTGCGGTGGGAGGGCTTCCCGGCGGAGACCAAGAGCTTCGCCGTGACGTGCTTCGACCCCGACGCCCCGACGGGCAGCGGGTTCTGGCACTGGGTGCTCTTCGACATCCCGGCGTCGGTCACGGAACTGCCGGCGGGCGCGGGCAGCGGCTCGTTCGAAGGACTGCCCGCCGGTGCCGTGCACGCGCGCAACGACTACGGGACCAAGGACTTCGGGGGCGCCGCCCCGCCGGCCGGGGAGAACCACCGCTATGTGTTCACGGTGTACGCGGTGGACACCGAGAAGCTCGGCACCGACAGCGACACCCCACCCGCAGCGGTCGGGTTCAACCTGCGGTTCCACACCCTGGGCCGGGCCCAGTTGATCGGTGAGTACGCGGAGCCCGCCGCGAACGGCTGAGTACCAAAACTTCCGCTGCCGTTTGCCCTGCCCTGGTCCTGGAGAGATCAGGGCAGGGCATTTTTTTAATGCGTTGTCCCTCACGGCGTGCACGGCCAGAGTGGGTCCGGGCCCGCCAGGGGGGCGGCCGGCACACGGGAGGTGGGCGAGATGCGGGACACGCTGGTGCTGAACGCGAGCTTCGAACCACTGTCGACGGTGACGCTGAACCGTGCGGTGGTGCTGATCCTTCAGGACAAGGCCGTCGTCGAGCAGTCCCACCCCGACCTCCGTATGCGTGGCGCCGACGTGGACATCCCGGTGCCGAGGGTGATCCGGCTCTGCCGGTACGTACGGGTGCCGTTCCGAAGACAGGCCCCGTGGTCCAGGAGGGGGGTGCTGGTCCGCGACCAGCACCGGTGCGCGTACTGCGGGAAGCGGGCGAGCACCGTCGACCACGTCGTGCCGAGGGCGCAGGGCGGGCAGGACACCTGGCTCAACACGGTGGCCTCGTGCGCCGAGGACAACCACCGCAAAGCGGACCGTACGCCGGAGCAGGCGGGGATGCCGCTGCTGCGGCAGCCCTTCGTGCCGTCCCCGGCGGAGGCGATGCTGCTGGCCCTCGGGGCCGGTGACCGCTCGGCGCTGCCGGACTGGCTGGCGCGCAGCGCCGCGTAGGCGCCGTACGCCCGGTGCACGACCGGAGCCCGTCTCCCCGAGGGGAGGCGGGCTCCGGTCGTTCAGCGGAGCAGCAGCTGGACGATGGCGACCGTGCCGACCGTGACGATGAGGCCGCGCAGCAGGGTGGGGCTGAGGCGGCGGCCGACCTTGGCGCCGATCTGGCCGCCGAGCGCGGAGCCGACCGCGATCAGGACGACGGCGGTCCAGTCGAAGTCGGCGACGAAGAGGAAGAAGAGCGCGGCGATGCTGTTGACGATGGCCGCCAGGACGTTCTTCACCGCGTTCAGCCGCTGCATGGTGTCGTCGACCAGCATGCCCATGAGGGAGAGGTAGATGATGCCCTGCGCGGCGGTGAAGTAGCCGCCGTAGACGCTGGCCAGGGTCAGGCCGATGTAGAGCAGCGGGCCGCCGTCCGGGTGGGCCGATTCGCCCTTCTCGGCCCGTCGCCGCTGGACGGCCCTGCTGATGCGCGGCTGGAAGATGACCAGGACGAGGGCGAGGGCGACCAGGACCGGGACGATGGTCTCGAAGGCCGTCGACGGCAGGGCGAGGAGCAGGGTGGCGCCGGTGAGGCCGCCGACGAGGGCGCCGGTGGTGAGCTTGAGGACGCGGGAGCGCTGGCCCCGGAGTTCCGCGCGGTAGCCGATGGCGCCGCTGATGGAGCCGGGGATGAGGCCGAGCGCGTTGGAGACGGTGGCGGTGACCGGGGGCAGGCCGGTGGCGAGCAGGACGGGGAAGGTGATGAGCGTCCCCGAGCCGACGATGGTGTTGATCGCCCCGGCGCTGATCCCCGCGGTGAAGACGGCGAGCATCTCCCAGATGGACATGGCATATCCCCCGTGCGTGATCGGTGCCTGGTGCACGAATCATGCACGGGGGGTGTGCGCGTCAGTCGAGCGGGGGTTCCTCTCGCCGCTCCTTGCCGGTGTTGAAGCCGGGGGCGCCGGTGGGGAGGTTGCCGAAGGCGCCGCTGAGGCCCTTGAGGGCGTCGCCGATCTCGCTGGGCACGATCCAGAGCTTGTTGGCGTCGCCCTCGGCGATCTTCGGGAGCATCTGGAGGTACTGGTAGGAGAGGAGCTTCTGGTCCGGGTCTCCGGCGTGGATGGACTCGAAGACCGTACGGATGGCCTGGGCCTCGCCCTCCGCGCGCAGGGCCGCGGCCTTGGCCTCACCCTCGGCGCGCAGGATCGCGGACTGCTTCTCGCCCTCGGCGGTGAGGATCGCGGACTGGCGGGTGCCCTCGGCCTGGAGGATGGCGGCGCGCTTGTCGCGGTCGGCGCGCATCTGCTTCTCCATCGAGTCCTGGATGGAGGTGGGGGGCTCGATCGCCTTGAGTTCGACGCGGTTGACGCGGATGCCCCACTTGCCGGTGGCCTCGTCGAGGACTCCGCGCAGGGCGGCGTTGATCTCCTCGCGGGAGGTGAGGGTGCGTTCCAGGTCCATGCCGCCGATGATGTTGCGGAGGGTGGTGACGGTGAGCTGTTCGATGGCCTGGATGTAGCTGGCGACCTCGTACGTCGCGGCCCTGGCGTCGGTCACCTGGTAGTAGATGACGGTGTCGATGTTGACGACCAGGTTGTCCTGGGTGATGACGGGCTGCGGCGGGAAGGGCACGACCTGCTCGCGCAGGTCGATCCGGTTGCGGATCGAGTCGATGAACGGGACGACGATGTTCAGGCCCGCGTTGAGGGTGCGGGTGTAGCGGCCGAACCGTTCGACGATGGCGGCGCTGGCCTGGGGGATGACCTGGATCGTCTTGATCAGGGCGATGAAGACGAGCACCACCAGAATGATCAGGACGATGATGATCGGTTGCATCGTTTCCTCGTGCCCTTCGGTTGATGATCGTCATCGAGTCTGACAGAACACGCCGTGCCGTGGGGGCCGTTCGGTCACATGACGACGGCCGTCGCGCCGTCGATGTCGACGACGTCGACCTGCTGGCCGGGTTCGAAGCTGAGTCCGGCGTCGAGGGCGCGCGCCGACCAGATCTCCCCGGCCAGCTTGATCCGGCCGCCGGACGCGTCCACGCGTTCCAGGACCACGGCCTGACGGCCCTTCAGGGCGTCGATGCCCGTGGCGTGCCGGGGGGTGCGGTCGGCCCGTTGGCGGACGGCGATCACCCGGACGACGGCGGTCAGCGCCACCGAGACGATGACGAAGACCAGGACCTGGGCCACGATGCCGCCGCCGAGGGCCGCCACGACCGCGGCGGCGACCGCCCCCACGGCGAACATGCCGAATTCGGGCATCGCGGTCAGGACGAGGGGGATGCCCAGTCCCGCCGCGCCGATCAGCCACCACACCCACGCGTCGATGTCCACATGGTCATGGTAGGGCCGTCAACGCCCTTACGGACAGGGCGCGATCGGGCGGCGGGGTTTTCGGGACGGTGTCAGGCGAGCGGGAGGCCGCGGGCGGTGTAGCGGTCGCCCTGGTGCTCGACGACGAGGGGCAGGCCGAAGCAGAGGGAGAGGTTGCGCGAGGTCAGCTCGGTCTCCATGGGGCCGGCGGCGAGCACCTTGCCCTGGCGGATCATCAGGACGTGGGTGAAGCCGGGGGCGATCTCCTCGACGTGGTGCGTGACCATGATCATGGAGGGCGCGTACGGGTCGCGGGCCAGCCGGCCGAGGCGGCGCACCAGGTCCTCGCGGCCGCCGAGGTCGAGGCCGGCGGCGGGCTCGTCCAGGAGGAGCAGTTCGGGGTCGGTCATCATGGCGCGGGCGATCAGGGTGCGCTTGCGCTCGCCCTCGGAGAGGGTGCCGAACTTGCGGTCGAGGTAGGCGGTCATGCCGAGCCGGTCGAGGAAGGCGCGGGCGCGGTCCTCGTCGACCTTGTCGTAGTTCTCGTTCCAGGTGGCGGTCATGCCGTAGGCGGCGGTGAGCACCGTCTGCAGGACCGTCTGGCGGCGGGGGAGCTTGTCGGCGAGGGCGATGCCGGCGATGCCGATGCGGGGGCGCAGGTCGAAGACGTCGGTGCCGACGCCGCCGAGCCGCTCGCCGAGGACGCTGACGCTGCCCTTGCTGGGGAAGAGGTAGCTGGACGCGATGTTGAGCAAGGTGGTCTTGCCCGCGCCGTTGGGGCCGAGGATGACCCAGCGCTCCCCTTCCTTGACCGACCAGGAGACGCCGTCCACCAGAGCGCGTCCGTCGCGGACCACCGATACGTCCACCAGCTCCAGTACATCGCTCATGAGCGCGTTGTCTCCTCATGCAGTGTCGAGATCGTCGCGTGCCGGTCGGGCAGGCTCCCAGGGAAAACCTACGCCACGGCGCGAGTGCGGGCGGCGCTGGGCCCGCCGTCGCGGGGCCGCGGGGAGGTGCCGGACACCGCCTAGGCTGTCCGCATGCTTGTGGAACCACGTTCAGGGGTGCTGGCCGCCTGGGGGAACGCGTTGCTGGCGGGGCTGGTGTCGCCGGACGAGGCGGCGCTCGCCGTCGTCGGGGAGGACGCGGTGCACCGCGTCGAGGGGCTGCCCGGTGAGGCGGGTCCGGTGGGGCTCACGCTCGCCCTGGGGCGGCTGCGGTCGCTGGGGGTGAGCGGTTTCCGGGTCGCGCTGCCGGTGCCGGGGCATCCGCTGGGGCTGAGCGGTCCGCCCGGTTTCAACGCCCGCGCGCTGGAGGCGGAGGAGGCGGTGGTCGGCCACGGCGCTCCGTACGGGCTGGTGCCCGAGGTGCGCGAGGCGGGCCCGGCCGGGGACGTCCACGTCGACGTGGTGTGGCACTGCCTGGCGGTGCGGGAGGCGCCGCCGGCCGATGTGCCGTCGCTGGGCGAGGCGGAGCGGGAGCTGGCGGAGGCGCTGCGGGACGCGACGGCGGTGCTGACCCGGCTGGACGTGGCCGGGTCGGGGCCGGTGGCCGAGGCGGCGGTGGACGCGTACCGGGCGCGGGCGGAGCGGGGGCGCGAGGTGCTGGCGCCGGGTTATCCGCCGCGGGCGGTACGGGTGCTCGAACTGGCGCAGCGGGTCGGGCTGCTGGTCTCGGTGGCGTACGAGAACGGGCACGGCGGCGCGGTGAGCGCGTCGGAGATGGCGGCCAGGGTCGAGGCGCTGCGGCCGGTGGAGCGGGTGGCGCGGCGGGCTCAGGTGGCGGCGTACAACGCGTATGTGGAGGAGCTGGCGCGGTAGGGGTGCCGGCCGGGCTCCGTCCCGGCCGGCCGGGGTCAGCCCGCCGCTCCGTTGCGGACCGCCCAGAGGGCGGCCTGGGTGCGGTCGGAGAGGTCGAGCTTCATCAGGATGTTGGAGACGTGGGTCTTGACCGTCTTCTCGGACAGGACGAGGGCGCGCGCGATCTCCCGGTTGGAGCGGCCGTCGGCGATGAGGCCGAGGACTTCCCGTTCGCGTTCGGTGAGGGTGCTCCCCCGGCCGGTGCCGGTGCCGGGGTCGTCCTGGGCGAGCAGGGCCCCGGCGACCTCGGGCTGGAGCAGGACGTGTCCGGCGTGGACGGAGCGGATGGCCCCGGCCAGGGCGTCCGGGTCGACGTCCTTGTACACGTAGCCGGAGGCGCCTGCGCGCAGGGCGGGGACGACGGTGCGCTGCTCGGTGAAGCTGGTGACGATCAGGACCTTGGCCGGGTTCTCCAGTTCGCGGAGGCGGCGCAGCGCCTCGATGCCGTCGGTGCCGGGCATCTTGATGTCCATCAGGACGACGTCGGGCCGCAGCTTCTCGGTGGCGGTCACGCCCTCGGCGCCGTCGGCCGCCTCGCCGACCACTTCGATGTCGTCCTGGATCTCCAGGAACGTGCGCAGGCCGCGGCGGACGACCTGGTGGTCGTCGACGAGCAGCACCCTGATGATCCTGTCAGCCACCGGGGATCTCCATTTCGATCGTGGTGCCCTTGCCGGGCTCGGACTCGACGGTGAGCCGGCCTCCGACGCCGCTCGCGCGGTCGCGCATGGAGACCAGGCCCAGGTGCCGGCCGGCCCGGCGGGTGGCGGCGGGTTCGAAGCCCCGGCCGTCGTCGGTGACGCGGAGCACGGTGGCGCCGTCGCGGCGTACCAGGGTGACGTCGACGTGGTCGGCGTCGGCGTGCCGCAGGGCGTTGTGCAGGGCCTCCTGGGAGACCCGGAGCAGGGCCTCCTCCTGGGCGGCGGGCAGGGCGCGGACGCCGGTGCCGGCGAAGGTGACGCGGGCGGTGTGGGCGCGGTCCAGGACCTGGACCTGGGTGCGGAGGGTGGCGACAAGGCCGTCCTCGTCCAGGGCGGCCGGGCGGAGCTCGACGACGGCGGCGCGCAGTTCGTCCACGGCTTCGGCGGCGAGGGCGGCGACCTGCTGGAGTTCGCCCTTGGCGCGGGCCGGGTCGCGGTCGACCAGGGCGGTGGCGGCCTGGGCGGTGAGCCGGAGCGAGAACAGCTTCTGGCTGACCGCGTCGTGCAGTTCGTGGGCGAGGCGGGAGCGCTCCTCGGCGATGGTGAGTTCGCGGCTGCGCTCGTAGAGGCGGGCGTTGGTGAGGGCGATGGCGGCATGCTGGGCGAGGATCGAGAGCAGTTCCTCGTCCTCGGCGGTGAACCCGCAGACGCCCTCCGGTTTGGGGCACCTCTTGTTGGCGAGGAAGAGCGCGCCGATGGTCTCGTCGCCGTCCCGGATGGGCAGTCCCAGGAAGTCGGACATGTCGGGGTGGGCGCTGGGCCAGCCGCCGAAGCGGGGGTCCTTGCGGACGTCGGCGAGCCGCTCGGTGCGGGTGCCGTGGAGCATGGCGGCGAGGATGCCGTGCTGGCGGGGCAGCGGGCCGATGGCCTTCCACTGCTCCTCGCTGACGCCGTCGACGACGAACTGGGCGAAGCCGCCGTGGTCGTCGGGCACCCCGAGGGCGGCGTACTCGGCGTCCAGGAGCTCGCGGGCCGAGGCGACGATCGTCTTCAGGACGTCCCGTACCTCCAGGTGGCGGCTCATGGCGAGCAGCGCGGCGCTGACGGCCGCGAGGCCCGAGGGGGGTCGGTGGCTCATGCGGCTCACGGTACCGGCGGGGCCCGCCCGCCCGTATCGGACCGGGGGCGGCCGGGGACCGGGGCGCAGGGCCTAGGACCTGGGGCGGGGGCGGCCCGGGGGTGGGTGGAGTCCCCGCACCCCTTCCGGGACGTCGCATTCCGCATTGCTTGAGCAACTCATGGTGACGACCGGGCCGGTCCGATGTGAGGCCGCGCATAGGGTGCACGTCACTTACGAACCCGCATAGTGGGCGAAAAGGGCGATTTGGGCGGGCTTGACCTGGGAGCGAACCCGGCAAACCGCACCTCATTCCACTACCCGGCTTCGTACGTCACACCTTTGCCAGGCCATTTTGCCGCCGCTAAGAATTGAGCTCGTCCCCGACGGAGATGCGTTGCCGCTCCCGTCTTCGTCCTCCGTGAGGACCCCCCGAATTCGAAGAGGTACGCCTGCATGTCCGCGCCCCGCATCACCGGCCGTCTCCGACGCCTGAACAAGACCCAGAAGCTCTCCGCCGCCGGCATCTCCGCCGTCGCCGCCGCTGCCCTCTCCTTGTCCCTGGTGCCCGGTAACGCCGCGGCCGACGCAGAACCGCAGGCCCTCTCCGCCGGCCCGGTCGTCTTCGACTCCGCGAACTCCAAGCAGGCGCGGGCGATCCAGGACAGCGTCATCGAGCAGCACTCGACCGCCGAGAAGCTGGTCAAGGCCGCCGACGCCGCCAAGGCCAAGAAGGCCGCCGCGGTGAAGGAGGAGACCGGCGACTCCGGCAAGTCCGAGAAGTCCGGGAAGTCCGGCAAGAACGAGAAGTCCTGGGCGAAGAAGTCGCAGGGCAAGAAGCACGGCTCGTCCGAGCACAAGCACAAGGGCGGGAAGAAGAAGTCCTCGCGCGGCCAGGAGGCCGCCAGCCGCTCCTCCGCCCGTACGCACATGTACGCCGACAACCTGGACGGCTGGATCCGCGAGTCCCTGGCCATCATGAAGGAGCGGGGCATCCCGGGTACGTACGAGGGCCTGCACCGCAACATCATGCGGGAGTCCAGCGGCAACCCGAACGCCATCAACGACTGGGACATCAACGCCCGCAACGGCGTGCCGTCGATCGGTCTGCTCCAGATCATCAAGCCGACGTTCGACTACTACCACGTGTCCGGCACCCCGCACACGCAGTACGACCCGGTCGCCAACATCACCGCGTCGGCCAACTACGCCGCCGACAAGTACGGCTCGATCGACAACGTCAACAGCGCGTACTGATCCGCTCCGGTCACGGGGTGTGAGAGACGCCGAAGGGCGGCACCCCGCGCGGGTGCCGCCCTTCGGCGCGTGCGTGTCCGGACCGGACGGCCGCCCTACTTGCGCATGACCTCGGGCTCGTGGCGGCGCAGCAGCCGGGCCACGGCGAAGCCGCAGACGATGCCGAGGAACAGCAGGACCGAGATGTTGATCCCCCACTGGGTGGCCGTGTGCTCCCACAGCGGGTCCAGGTCGGTGGGGTTGCTCGCGTCCCACGGCGGCATGAGGTGGGCGAGGTCCAGCGTCGAGCCGGCGCCCGCGATGGCCCAGCGGGAGGGCATCAGCCAGGCGAACTGCTCCAGCCCCGGCGAGCCGTACACCTGGAAGAGGATGCCGGTGAAGACGACCTGGACGATCGCGAACATGACCAGCAGCGGCATGGTCTTCTCGGCGGTCTTCACCAGCGAGGAGATGACCAGGCCGAACATCATCGAGGTGAAGCCGAGCGCGATGACCGTCAGGCACAGCTCGACGGCCGGCGGCATGATCAGGCCCTCTTCGGGCAGGTCGCGGGTGGCGAAGCCGATGCCGCAGATGATGACGCCCTGCACGGCCGTGATCATGCCGAGGACGATGACCTTGGACATCAGGTAGGCGGAGCGGGACAGGCCGGTGGCCCGCTCCCGTTCGTAGATGACGCGTTCCTTGATCAGTTCGCGTACGGAGTTGGCCGCGCCGGAGAAGCACATGCCGATGGTGAGGATCAGCATGATCGTTCCGGCGTCGCCGTTGAACTTGTGCGGCGGCTTCGGCGGGGCGAGCCCGTAGTCCGACGGGATGACCACGCTGACGATGCCCAGCACCGCGGGCAGGATCACCATCAAGCCCATGAAGCCCTTGTCGGAGCCGATCACCGAGAGGTAGCGGCGCATCAGCGTCCACAGCTGCGTGCCCCAGCCCTGCGGCTTGGGCGGGCGCATCTGCTGCGGCGGCGGCATGTGCACCGACTGCGGGGCGGCGGCGTCGATGTCCGCGGCGTACATCTGGTAGTGCTGCGAGCCGCGCCAGCGGCCGCCCCAGTCGTGGTCGCGGTAGTTCTCGAACGCGGAGAAGACGTCGGCCCAGGTGGAGTAGCCGAAGAAGTTCAGCGCCTCGTCCGGCGGGCCGAAGTAGGCGACGGCGCCGCCCGGCGCCATGACCAGCAGCTTGTCGCAGATGGCCAGCTCGGCCACCGAGTGCGTGACCACGAGGACGGTGCGGCCGTCGTCGGCCAGGCCGCGCAGCAGCTGCATGACGTCGCGGTCCATGCCCGGGTCGAGGCCGGAGGTCGGCTCGTCCAGGAAGATCAGCGACGGCTTGGTGAGCAGCTCCAGCGCCACCGAGACGCGCTTGCGCTGGCCGCCGGAGAGCGAGGTGACCTTCTTGTCCTTGTGGACGTCGAGCTTCAGCTCGGTGAGCACCTCGTGGATGCGGGCCTGGCGCTCGGCCTCGGTGGTGTCCGCGGGGAAGCGGAGCTTGGCCGCGTACTTCAGGGCGCGCGTGACGGTCAGTTCCTTGTGCAGGATGTCGTCCTGCGGGACCAGACCGATGCGCTGGCGCAGCTCGGCGAACTGCTTGTAGAGGTTCCGGTTGTCGTAGAGGACGTCGCCCTGGTTGGCGGGCCGGTAGCCGGTGAGCGCCTTGAGCAGGGTGGACTTCCCGGAGCCGGACGGGCCGATGACGCCGATCAGCGACTTCTCGGGGACGCCGAACGAGACGTCCCGGAGGATCTGCTTGCCGCCGTCGACCGTCACCGTGAGGTGGCGGGCGGCGAAGGAGACCTCGCCGGTGTCGACGAACTCCTCCAGCCGGTCGCCGACCAGCCGGAAGGTCGAGTGGCCGACGCCGACGATGTCGTTCGGGCCGATGAACGCCGAACCGGACTTGGACAGCGGCTGACCGTTGACGAACGTGCCGTTGTGCGATCCGAGGTCCCGGATCTCGAAGCGGCCGTCCGGCGTGGCGTGGAACTCGGCGTGGTTCCGGGAGACCTGGAGGTCCGAGACGACCAGGTCGTTCTCCAGCGCACGGCCGATCCGCATCACCCGGCCGAGGGCCAGCTGGTGGAACGTGGTGGGACTGCGGTCCCCGTAGACCGGCGGTGAGCCGGCCGGGCGGCCGGTGCCGGGGCCGGGCGGTGCCGGGGCCGCGCCCTGCTGCGGGACGTGCGGCTGCTGCGGCATGTTCGGCTGCGGCGCGTTCGGCTGCGGCATGTTCGGCTGCTGGGGGGCGGGCTGCTGCCACCCCTGCTGCTGCGGCGGCACGGGCTGCTGGGGCGCCGGCTGCTGCCAGCCCGGGTGGCCCCCCTGCTGGGGGTGCTGGGGCGGCGGGGCCTGCTGCGGCTGCGCGGGACCGGCGGCCCGGCCGCTGTAGACGTCGGCGGCGCTCAGGGTCAGCCGGGGGCCGTCGGTGGCGTTGCCCAGGTTCACGGTGGCACCGGCGGCGAGTTCCAGCTGCTGAACGCGCTGCCCGTGCACATAGGTGCCGTTGGTGCTGCCGTGGTCCTCGATGAACCAGCTGCGCCCGTTCCAGCTGATCGTGGCGTGCCGCCACGACACCCTGGCGTCGTCGATCGTCATGTCGCCCTGCGGATCACGTCCGAGGGTGTACGACCTGGACGGATCGAGCGTCCAGGTCCTGCCATTCAATTCCAGTACGAGTTCCGGCACTCCGCGCCCCACCTAGTCGTCCCCCGTGTCGCCCCCGTCGCAGGGAGCCTAGGGATGCTGAACATCGGGGCGAACTATTCCAGGACCGGTCCCCGATACGAAAGCCGGGCGGTCCGAGGTGACCTCACCGAGACCTGTCCAGCCAGGCGAAAGGGGACGGACCGGTGCGGCCGGCGGGCTGTCCGGCACTCGGGACGGGCCGTCGCGGCCGGCGCGCGGACCGATACGGTGGAGGCACCATGAGCGTATCCCGGCCCTCTGAGCCCGCCCCGTCTCCCGAGCCCGCCGCGTCCGTGCACGGTCCGGACGTCCCGACCCTTCTGGTGAAGATATTCGGGAAGGACCGCCCCGGCATCACCGCGGGCCTCTTCGACACCCTGGCCGCGTACGCGGTGGACGTGATCGACATCGAGCAGGTCGTGACACGGGGCCGTATCGTCCTGTGCGCCCTGGTCACCGCCCCCGCCGCCGGCGGGACCACCGAGGGCGACCTGCGCGCCACCGTGCACAGCTGGGCCGAGTCGCTGAAGCTCCAGGCCGAGATCATCTCCGGCCGGGGCGACAACCGGCCGCGCGGCTCGGGCCGGTCCCACGTGACGGTGCTGGGGCACCCGCTGACCGCCGAGTCGACGGCGGCCATAGCGGCCAGGATCACCTCGACCGGCGGAAACATCGACCGCATCTTCCGGCTGGCGAAGTATCCGGTCACGGCCGTCGAGTTCGCGGTGTCCGGTACGGGGACGGAGGAGCTGCGCACCGCGCTGGCGCCGGAGGCCGCGGGCATCGGCGTGGACGTGGCCGTCGTGTCGGCGGGGCTCAGCCGCCGGGCGCAGCGGCTCGTGGTGATGGACGTCGACTCGACGCTGATCCAGGACGAGGTCATCGAGCTGTTCGCGGCGCACGCGGGCTGCGAGGCCGAGGTCGCGGAGGTGACCGAGCGGGCGATGCGGGGCGAGCTGGACTTCGAGCAGTCGCTGCACGCCCGGGTGGCGCTGCTGGCGGGGCTCGACGCGTCCGTGGTGGACAAGGTCCGCTCCGAGGTACGGCTGACGCCCGGCGCCCGGACGCTGATCCGTACGCTGAAACGGCTCGGCTACCAAGTGGGTGTGGTGTCGGGCGGGTTCACGCAGGTGACCGACGACCTCCAGGAGCGGCTGGGGCTGGACTTCGCCTCCGCCAACACGCTGGAGGTCGTGGACGGCAAGCTCACGGGCCGGGTGACCGGGGACATCGTGGACCGGGCGGGCAAGGCCCGGCTGCTGCGGAGCTTCGCCGCCCAGGCGGGGGTGCCGCTGGCGCAGACGGTGGCGATCGGTGACGGGGCCAACGACCTGGACATGCTGAACACGGCGGGGCTCGGGGTCGCGTTCAACGCCAAACCGGTGGTCCGCGAGGCCGCGCACACCGCGGTGAACGTGCCGTTCCTGGACACCGTGCTGTACCTGCTCGGGGTCACCCGCGAGGAGGTCGAGGCGGCGGACGGCCTGGTCGAGTAGCCACCACCGTACGGACGTGAGGTACGCAGAGGGCCCCGGCCCGCGTCGTGGGACGCGGCCGGGGCCCTTCGCGCGCGGGCGGCGGGGTCAGTCGTGGGGCGTCCAGTACTCGACGAGGCGGCCGACGCCGTGTTCGACGGACTTCCAGGGGCCGGTGAACTCGACCTCGGCGAAGGCGGCGGTCGGGAAGCCGCCGCGCCCCATCCGGGAGAGCGCCTCGCGCTCACCGCTGCCGGAGAGGGCGTCGGCGAGCGCGTGCATACCGGGGTTGTGGCCGATGACCAGCAGGTCGCCCACCTCGTCGGGGGTCTCGTTCACCAGGGCGATCAGTTCGCCGAGCGAGGCCTCGTAGAGCCGCTCCTCGTACACGGTCCTGGGGCGCCGGGGCATCTCGTGCACGGCCAGCTTCCACGTCTCCCGTGTGCGCACGGCGGTCGAGCAGAGGGCCAGATCGAAGGTGATGCCGGTATCGGCCAGCCTGCGGCCCACCATGGGGGCCTCCAGGCGGCCGCGCTCGGCCAGCGGGCGCTCATGGTCGGACTCCTGCGACCATTCCGCCTTGGCATGCCGGAGAAGGACGATCCTGCGAGGTGTTTCGGCGCTCATACATCTCAGCTTCGCATGAAAAGTGCCACCTGGCGCAGGGTGTTGGAGCCTTCGTCCGGGCCGGCCGGCGGGCATCAGCGGGTCAGCAGCGCGAGGAGGTGCCGCAGCAGCTGGCCGGTCGCGGATTCGCCCGTGGCGGCCTGTGCCTGGCCCGGTCCGGCGATCAGCAGCAGCAGCGCGGCGAAGGCGAGGGCGGGCAGCGCGACGGCCCACCACGGCAGCCGGACGTCGGCGCCGCTCGACGCCGGGTGGGTGGGCCGCGGGTGCTGCGTACGGGCCGGCATGTCCGCCTCCGTGGATGCTCGGTTCTGTTGCTCAGAACCTACGGAGGCGGCGGCGCCGCTCCCATCCGGTGAGCCACCCACTTCACCCTGACCCTGGCCCCCTAGGGGATGGTGGTGCTGGCACCACCATCGCCGGGCGGCGGGTCAGCGGGTCACGGCGAGGCGATGGAGGCGATGACGCCGACGACGACCGTGATCAGCAGCATGGCCCCGAAGACGAGGAGCAGCTTCTTCTGACCGTTCTGGGGGTTCGGATCGAGCACAGGTGACATGGCCCCAGTCTCGCATCTCAGCATTCGTCCTCGATCGTCCGGTCCCGGCCCGCCAGGACGCCCATGACCATCTGCGGCACCATGAGGGCGGCCATCAGCGCGATGGGCAGGCCCCAGCCGCCGCTGTGCTGGTAGAGCACGCCGACCAGGAGCGGTCCGGGGATGGAGATCAGGTAGCCGGTGGACTGCGCGAACGCGGACAGCCGGACCACGCCGGCGCCGCTGCGGGCCCGCATGCCGATCATGGTGAGGGCGAGCGGGAAGGCGCAGTTGGAGATGCCCAGGAGCAGCGCCCAGACCCAGGCGCCGCCCGCCGGGGCCAGGTAGAGGCCCGCGTAGCCGGTGAGGCCGCAGGCGCCGAGGAGGACCACGATCGGGCCCTGGTGCCGCATCCGTCCGGCGACGCGCGGGATCACGAAGGCGAGCGGGACGCCCATGGCCATGATGAGGGCGAGCAGGACGCCCGCCGTGCCGGCCGAGACCCCGGCGTCGCGGAAGATCTGGGGCATCCAGCCCATGGTGATGTAGGCGGCGGTGGCCTGGAGGCCGAAGAAGCAGGCGAGGGCCCAGGCGGTCCGGCTGCGGGTGATTCGCAGGGCGGCGGCCTGCGGCTGTGCGCCGGCCCGGTCCCCGGCGGGGGTGTCGTGGGTGGTGGCCCGGTCCCGTACGAGCGGGAGCCAGGGCAGGATCGCGGCGGCGGCGAGCACGGCCCAGATGCCGAGGCCGGCCTTCCAGCCGCCGCCCATCGCGTCGGTCAGGGGGACGGTGACGGCGGCGGCGAGCGAGGTGCCGAGGGCCAGGGCCATGGAGTAGAGCCCGGTCATGGAGCCGATGCGGTCGGGGAACCAGCGCTTGACGATGACCGGCATCAGGACGTTGCTGACGGCGATGCCCATGAGGGCCAGGGCGCTGGCGGCGAGGAAGCCCGCGGTGCCGCCGACCAGGGGCCGGATGACCAGGCCGGCCGTGATGGCGGCCATGCCGGCGCAGACCACGGCGCCCGGTCCGAAGCGGCGGGCGAGGCGGGGCGCCATGACGCCGAAGACCGCGAAGCAGAGCGGGGGCACGGAGGTGAGCACTCCGGCGACGCTGCCGCTCATGTGCAGCCCGTCGCGCACCTCTTCGAGCAGGGCGCCGAGGCTGGTGATGGCGGGGCGGAGGTTGACGGCGGTGAGGACGAGGCCGAGGGCGACCAGGCGCAGGGTCCAGGGTGAGGGGCCGGTGCGCGGGGCGGGGGCGTCGTGGCGGGTGGCCGCCGGGTCGGCCGGCCTCAGGGTGCGGATCGCGGTCTGGGGAGGGGTCTCGTCGTCACGCATGACTCCATCATAGAATCATGGGATGATTGGTTGTCCATTCCGTCCGCCCGCCGGACCCCGGTGAGGTCACCCGCCGGGTTCCGGGCCCTGAGAAGATCCGGGTGGCCCAGGAGAAGTTGCGACCGAGGAGCACCATGGCGCTGACGTCCACGCGGCGTTCGGCACTCGCCGACCAGGTGATTGCCCAGCTGAGGAACCAGATCACGACGGGCGAGTGGCCGGTGGGCTCCCGCATCCCCACCGAACCCGAGCTGGTCGAGCAGCTGGGGGTGGCCCGCAACACCGTCCGCGAGGCGGTGCGGGCACTCGCGCACAACGGGCTGCTCGACATCCGGCAGGGGTCGGGCACCTACGTGGTGGCCACCAGCGAGCTGGCCGGGGTGATGCACCGCCGGTTCGCCTCGGCGGACCCCCGCCACGTGGCGGAGCTGCGCTCGACCCTGGAGTCCTCGGCGGCGCGGCTGGCGGCCGTACGGCGTACGGAGCGGGACCTGAAGCAGCTGGACGCGCTCATGAAGCGCCGGGAGGAGACGTGGGCGGCGGGGGACGCCGAGGCGTTCGTGGACGCCGACTCGACGCTGCACCTGGCGGTGGTGGCCGCCTCCCACAACGACGTGCTGACGGAGCTGTACGCGGACCTGGGCGACCTGCTGCGGGACTACCTGCGCGAGGACGTGGGCGAGGACCTGACACCGGAGACGCCGATGGACCACAGCCGGCTGGTGGAGGCGATCCGGGCGGGCGACGCGGAGACGGCGGCGGCGGAGGCCGCGAGCCACACGCTGTCCTGCCGGGCGGACCGGGTCTAGACGGGGCACGGTCTAGCTCCGCACGGCGTGGGTGATCCACGCCGAGGCGACTTCCTTCCAGCAGCGGTCCGTCAGGCGGACCGTCCGGGCCGGTGGGACGGTGACCGGCCGGGTGTCGGCGTCCACGTCCCACCAGCGGGCGCACTCGGTGTGCAGCTGGACGCGGTCGGCCCGGGGGTAGGGGTTGTGGCAGTACGCGATGACGCGGGAGCCCTCGATGGACGTGCGGCACTCGGCGCCGGAGGGCTCGGGGCTGGGCGCGGGCGGTGCGGCGGCGCCGACGGCCCCGACGTACCCGGCGGCGTACAGGCCGGCCGGGACGAGCAGCCCGGTGACGACCGCGCAGGAGGCCAGCAGGGACCGGGTTCGGCGATGTGTGCGGCGCACAGCGATCTCCTCCCCATGCCCGGCCGGAACACCGGGCCCGACCAGAAGTCCGGTTCCTCCACATTCTGCGGTGGATCGTCCGGCTTTTCGACCTGAGCGCCCCGGGGGCGTACGGCACGGGGACACGGAAACGGCCGCGCACCGCCGCCCGGTGGTCCCGGGGGTGGTGCGCGGCCGAACCGCGGAGTGCGGGGTCAGGCGCCCATCATGTGCACGCCGCTGTCGACGTGGATGATCTCGCCGGTGGTCTTCGGGAAGAAGTCCGAGAGCAGCGCGACGATGCCGCGGCCGGCCGGCTCCGGGTCCTTCATGTCCCAGGCGAGCGGGGCGCGGGTGTTCCACACCTCGGCGAGCCCGTCGAAGCCGGGGATGGACTTGGCGGCCATGGAGCCGAGCGGCCCGGCCGAGATCAGGTTGCAGCGGATGCCGTCCGGGCCGAGGTCGCGGGCGAGGTAGCGGGAGGTGGCCTCCAGCGCGGCCTTGGCCGGGCCCATCCAGTCGTACTGCGGCCAGGCGAACTGGGCGTCGAAGGTGAGGCCGACGATGGAGCCGCCCTCGCTCATCAGCGGCTTGCACGCCATGGCGAGCGACTTCAGCGAGAACGCCGAGACGTGCATCGCCGTGGAGACCGACTCGAAGGGGGTGTTGAGGAAGTTGCCGCCGAGCGCGTCCTGCGGCGCGAAGCCGATGGAGTGCACGACGCCGTCCAGCGAGCCCAGCTCGTCGCGCACCAGCCCGGCGAGGCGGTCCAGGTGCTCCTGGTTGGTCACGTCCAGCTCGATGACCTTGGCGGGCTTGGGGAGCTTCTTGGCGATGCGCTCGGTCAGCGTGGGCCGGGGGAACGCGGTCAGGATGACCTCGGCGCCCTGCTCCTGGGCCACCTTGGCGGCGTGGAAGGCGATGGACGACTCCATCAGCACACCGGTGACGAGGATGCGCTTGCCGTCGAGAATTCCGCTCATGCTGATCAGTGACCCATGCCCAATCCGCCGTCAACGGGGATGACGGCTCCAGTGATGTACGACGCGTCGTCGGACGCGAGGAAGCGCACCGCGGCGGCGATCTCCTCGGGCTGCGCGTAACGCGCGAGCGGCACCTGGGCCACGATGCCCTTGCGCTGTTCCTCGGTGAGCACCTGCGTCATGTCGGTGTCGACGAAGCCGGGCGCGACGACGTTGAAGGTGATGTTGCGCGAACCCAGCTCGCGCGCCAGCGACCTGGCGAAACCGACCAGACCGGCCTTCGAGGCGGCGTAGTTGGCCTGGCCGGCCGAGCCGAGAAGGCCGACGACGGAGGAGATGAGGACGACGCGGCCCTTCTTGGCGCGCAGCATGCCGCGGTTGGCGCGCTTGACGACCCGGAAGGTGCCGGTGAGGTTGGTGTCCAGGACGGACGTGAAGTCCTCCTCGGACATCCGCATCAGCAACTGGTCCCTGGTGATGCCGGCGTTGGCCACCAGCACCTCCACGTTGCCGTGCTTCTCCTCGATCTCCTTGTAGCCCTGCTCCACCTGCTCGGGGTCCGTGATGTCGCAACGGACCGCGAGGACACCGGCCTCGGTGAGCTCGGCCGGCGGCTCCCCGGATCGGTAGGTGATCGCGACCTTGTCGCCGTTGGCGGCGAAAGCGCGGGCGATGGCGAGGCCGATGCCCCGGTTTCCTCCGGTGACGAGAACCGAGCGGCTCAACGGATCACCCTTTCGATAGCGGTCTGGTACCTCGGAAACCTATCGGTACCGTCCGCGCGGCGGAGAATCGGCCCCTGACAGGGCCTCCGGCCGGGCACTGTCGGGTTCCTACAGTCGGGGCGCGGTGCCGACCGGTGAATTCCGCCGCGACGGGAAGCGGGCCGTGCTTCACTGCGTCGTGAACGTTCCGAGGCAACGCACGCGATCCGAGGCGATGTGACCGTGAAGGAGAGGCCGCCCGTGCCCCATGAGGTAGATCAGTCGTTCCTGGCGCTTCCGCTACGTGCCCTCGCCGACGCGGCGCTGGCGCGGGCGCGGGCGCTCGGGGCGGCGCACGCCGACTTCCGCTTCGAGCGGGTGCGCAGCGCCACCTGGCGGCTGCGGGACGCCCGGCCCGCCGGGGGCTCCGACACCACGGACCTCGGTTACGCGGTCCGGGTCGTGCACGGCGGGGCCTGGGGGTTCGCCTCCGGGGTCGATCTGACGATGGACGCGGCGGCGCGGGTCGCCTCGCAGGCCGTCGCGATGGCCAAGCTGTCGGCGAAGGTGATCGCGGCGGCGGGCTCCGACGAGCGGGTGGAACTGGCGGACGAGCCGTCGCACGGCGAGCGCACCTGGGTCTCCTCCTACGAGATCGACCCCTTCGACGTGCCCGCCGCGGAGAAGGCGGGGCTGCTCGCCGACTGGAGCGCCCGGCTGCTGGCGGCCGAGGGCGTGGCGCATGTGGACGCCTCGCTGATGACCGTCCACGAGAACAAGTTCTACGCGGACACGGCGGGCACCGTGACCACGCAGCAGCGGGTCCGGCTGCATCCGCAGTTCACCGCCGTCGCGGTGGACTCGGCGACCGGCGAGTTCGACTCGATGCGCACCATCGCGCCGCCGGTGGGCCGGGGCTGGGAGTACCTGACCGGCACCGGCTGGGACTGGGACGCGGAGCTGGAGAGCATCCCGGGCCTGCTGGCCGAGAAGATGCGGGCGCCGAGCGTGACGGCGGGGACGTACGACCTGGTCGTGGACCCGTCCAACCTGTGGCTGACCATCCACGAGTCCATCGGGCACGCCACGGAGCTGGACCGGGCGCTGGGTTACGAGGCGGCGTACGCGGGAACGTCGTTCGCCACGTTCGACCAACTCGGCAAGCTGGCGTACGGCTCGCCGGTGATGAACGTGACGGGCGACCGCACCGCCGAGCACGGGCTCGCCACCATCGGCTACGACGACGAGGGCGTCGAGGCGCAGTCCTGGGACCTGGTGAAGGACGGGACGCTGGTGGGCTACCAGACGGACCGCCGGATCGCGAAGCTGACGGGCTTGGGCCGGTCGAACGGCTGCGCCTACGCGGACTCCCCCGGCCACGTCCCCGTACAGCGCATGGCGAACGTGTCGCTGCAGCCGGACCCCGGCGGGCTCTCCACGGAGGACCTGATCGGTGGGGTGGAGCGCGGGATCTACGTGGTCGGGGACCGGTCGTGGTCCATCGACATGCAGCGGTACAACTTCCAGTTCACCGGGCAGCGGTTCTTCCGCATCGAGAACGGCCGGCTGGCCGGTCAGCTGCGCGACGTCGCGTACCAGGCGACGACGACGGACTTCTGGGGCTCGATGGAGAAGGTCGGCGGCCCGCAGACGTATGTGCTGGGCGGCGCCTTCAACTGCGGCAAGGCCCAGCCGGGCCAGGTCGCGGCCGTCTCCCACGGCTGCCCCTCCGCCCTGTTCCGGGGCGTGAACATCCTCAATACGACGCAGGAGGCCGGGCGATGAGCCGCGTCAGCAAGCCGCACGAGATCGTCGAGCGCGCGCTCGACCTGTCCACCGCCGACGGCTGCGTGGTCATCGCCGACGAGGAGTCCTCGGCCAACCTGCGCTGGGCCGGCAACGCGCTCACCACCAACGGGGTGACCCGCGGCCGGACGGTGACCGTCGTCGCCACGGTCGACGGGGCCGAGGGCGCCGCGTCCGGGGTGGTCTCCCGCGCCGCCGTCACCGCGGACGACCTGGAGCCGCTGGTCCGGGCCGCCGAGGCGGCCGCGCGCGCCGCCGGTCCCGCGGAGGACGCGCAGCCGCTGGTCACCGGGGTGCCCGCGTCGCCGGACTTCACGGACGCGCCGGCCGAGACGGACTCGGAGGTGTTCGCCGCGTTCGCGCCGGCCCTCGGGGACGCCTTCGCGCGGGCCCGGGCCGGGGGGCGCGAGCTGTACGGCTTCGCCCACCACCAGATGACCTCCAGCTACCTCGGTACGTCCACGGGGCTGCGGCTGCGCCACGACCAGCCGAACGGCACGCTGGAGCTGAACGCCAAGTCGCCCGACCGCACCCGTTCGGCCTGGGCCGGCCGCTCCACGCGCGACTTCAAGGACGTGGACCCGGCGGAGATGGACGCGGAGCTGGCACGGCGGCTCGGCTGGGCGGAGCGCCGGATCGAGCTGCCCGCCGGGCGGTACGAGACGCTGCTGCCGCCGACCGCGGTCGCGGACCTGCTGATCTACCAGCTGTGGTCCTCCACGGCCCGGGACGCCTCCGAGGGCCGGACGGTGTTCTCCAGGCCGGGCGGCGGCACCCGGCTCGGCGAGACGCTGTCCCCGCTGCCGCTGACCCTGCGCAGCGATCCGCACGCCCCCGGCCTGGAGTCGGCCCCGTTCGTCCTGGCGCACTCCTCCGGGGACGGCGGGTCGGTGTTCGACAACGGACTGCCGCTGTCCCGGACCGACTGGGTGGCCGACGGCCGTCTGGAGCGGCTGACGACGACCCGGCACACCGCCGCCCTGACCGGGCTGCCGCTCGCCCCGGCGATCGACAACCTGATCCTGGAGGGCGGCGGCGAGCGGTCGCTGGACGAGATGGTGGCCGCCACGACCGGCCGGGCGCTGCTGCTGACCTGCCTCTGGTACATCCGCGAGGTGGACCCGGCCACGCTGCTGCTGACCGGGCTGACCCGGGACGGCGTCTACCTGGTCGAGGACGGCGAGGTGGTGGGCGAGGTGAACAACTTCCGGTTCAACGAGTCCCCGGTCGACCTGCTGACCCGCGCCACGGAGGCGGGCCGCACGGAGAAGACGCTGCCGCGCGAGTGGGGCGACTGGTTCACCCGCGCCGCGATGCCGCCCCTGCGCATCCCGGACTTCAACATGAGCTCGGTCAGCCGGGGCGTGTGACCGGCCTAGACTGGTCGAAAAAACAATAACCCTCTCTTGACCACAAGGAGCACCGGAACCGTGACGGACATCGTCGACGAGCTGAAGTGGCGCGGGCTGTTCGCCCAGTCCACAGATGAAGACGCTTTGCGCAAGGCTCTCGCGGACGGTCCCGTCACGTTCTATTGCGGTTACGACCCCACCGCGGCCAGTCTGCACGTCGGCCATCTGGTGCAGGTGCTCACGATGCGCCGGCTGCAACAGGCCGGTCTGCGTCCGCTCGCTCTGGTCGGCGGGGCCACCGGTCAGATCGGTGACCCCCGCCCGACCGCCGAGCGCACGCTGAACGACCCCGAGACAGTCGCCCAGTGGGTGACCCGGCTGCGGGCCCAGATCGAGCCGTTCCTGTCCTTCGAGGGCGAGAACGCCGCGGTCATGGTCAACAACCTGGACTGGACCGCGGGCATGTCCGCAGTCGAGTTCCTGCGGGACATCGGCAAGCACTTCCGGGTCAACAAGATGCTGACCAAGGAGTCCATCGCCCGCCGGCTGGAGTCCGACGAGGGCATCAGCTACACCGAGTTCAGCTACCAGTTGCTGCAGAGCATGGACTTCCTGGAGCTGTACCGGCGCTACGGCTGCACCCTGCAGCAGGGCGGCAGCGACCAGTGGGGCAACCTCACGGCCGGACTGGACCTGATCCACCGCCTGGAGCCGGGCGCCGAGGTGCACGCCCTGGCGACCCCGCTGATGACGAAGGCGGACGGCACCAAGTTCGGCAAGTCCGAAGGCGGGGCCGTCTGGCTCGACGCCTCCATGACCACGCCGTACGCGTTCTACCAGTTCTGGCTGAACGTGGACGACCGGGACATCTCCCGCTACATGCGCATCCTCAGCTTCCGCACTCCGGCCGAGCTTGAGGAGCTGGAAAAGCTTACGGAGGAACGCCCGCAGGCGCGGACGGCGCAGCGCGCGCTGGCCGAGGAGCTGACGACGCTGGTCCACGGTGCGGAGCAGTGCGCGGCTGTCGTGGCCGCGTCGAAGGCCCTGTTCGGCCAGGGTGAGCTGGACGCGCTGGACGAGGCGACGCTGAGCGCCGCCCTGTCCGAGGTGCCGCACGCCCGGGTGACCGAGCTGGGGCCTCTGGTCGACCTGCTGGTGGAGGTCGGTCTGGCTCCGAGCAAGTCGGGGGCGCGGCGCACGGTGAAGGAGGGCGGCGCGTACGTGAACAACGTAAAGGCCGTCGACGGTGAGGTGGCCCCTGCCCGCGAGGAGCTGCTGCACGGACGCTGGCTGGTACTGCGCCGGGGCAAGAAGAACCTGGCTGCGATCGAGGTCGCGACCGGCTGAGGTGTCTTCTCACGACGGCGGCCGGGCACGCGGGGTGCGTGTCCGGCCGCCGTGGTGTCCGGGGAGGGTCAGGTGCGCTGTCTGGTGCCCCGGAGCGAGGCCCAGATCATGTCGCCGACGCCGACGACCACCACCGCTCCGATGAGCTGGAGCACATGGCGCGTCCAGTCGATGCCCTTGGTGTCGTTGACGCCGATCCAGGTGGCGACGGCGTTTCCCAGGACGCTGCCGATCATGCCGAAGATGACCGTCAGCCAGAGTGGGATCTGCTGCTTGCCCGGCAGGATCGCCTTGGCGATCAGGCCCAGCACCAGGCCCACGATGATTGCCCACAACCAGCCCATGCTGCCTCCTTGAGCGACGCGACGGCGCGCGTCTCCCGCCCAGTCTCGGTGCTGGGGCGGCGCGCCGCACGCCGGGCGGGTCCGCGCGGGCGGGTGGCGGAAGGCGCGCGTACGGCCTCCCCGGTCTCGTACGGGCGGGGCGCCGGGCGTAGCGTAGGGACGGCCGGTCCGGGTCCGGGGAAGGTTGGTGGGCGTGGTGCGCAAGCAGGGCGGTGCGGAGGTCTTCCGGATCACGGGGGCCCGTCAGGGCCTCGCCGAGGACGTGCGGGGCAGACAGCGGCGCTACGTGATCTCGATGACCGTGCGCACGGTGTCCGTGGTGGCGGCGGCGCTCCTGTGGAACGTGGAGCGGCACATCGCGTTCGTGGCGCTCGGGCTCGGCGTGCTGCTGCCGTACGTCGCCGTCGTCATCGCCAACGCGGGCCGCGAGAACACGCCCGCGCTGCCCTCGACGTTCGTGGTGCCGGCGCCCGCGACCCCGCTGCTCGACGCGGCTCCGGCGGCCGGTCCGGGGCCGGGTTCACCGCAGTCCGGACGCGGTTTCCGGTCTTCGGATGGGGCGGGGCCCGCCTGAGCCCGGGACGGGTCCAAGCTCAAGAAAAGCTCAGATCAATCATGACGTTCCAGTGCACTCCGGCAGGGTGTGCGTGACATACTTCGTAGGCGCTCCGCATCCCCCGTCGGAGCGACGGACCGACGCCGGGCAGCTCCCCCCGTGGCTGCCCGGCGTCGCCATGTGTCCGGGCGGGTCCGCTCCGGGCTTCCTCTAGGGTTGAGCCGTGAACTCCCCCGGATCCGCCGCGTCGTCCGACTCCGCCGCCCCCGTCTGCTCGGCCAAGGGCTGCCGTGCCGACGCCGTGTGGGTGCTGGCCTGGAACAACCCGAAGCTGCACACGCCGGAGCGGCGCAAGACGTGGCTGGCCTGCGAGGAGCACCGGGAGCATCTGTCCGGGTTCCTCGGGGTGCGGGGCTTCCTCAAGGACGTGGTGACGCTGGCGGAGTGGGAGGCGCGGTCCGCCTCGGCGTGACGGGTCGGGTCAGCCGCCGATCGCGGACATGGGGCGGTCCGGCTGGAGGAAGCTGGGGTCGTCAAGGCCGGAACCGGCCTTCTTGCCCCACATGGCGCGCTTCCAGATGCGGGCGATCTCCTCGTCCGGCGCGTCCGACCGGAGCGCGCCGCGCAGGTCGGTCTCCTCCCGGGCGAACAGGCAGGTGCGCACCTGGCCGTCGGCGGTGAGCCGGGTCCGGTCGCAGGCCCGGCAGAACGGGCGGGTGACGGAGGCGATGACGCCGACGCGGTGCGGGCCGCCGTCCACGATCCAGCGCTCGGCGGGGGCGGAACCGCGCTCGTCGCCCGCCTCGGGGGCGAGGTCGAAGCGGGTGCGCAGGGAGGCGAGGATGTCGCCCGCGGTGATCATGCCCTCGCGCTTCCAGCCGTGCTGGGCGTCGAGCGGCATCTGCTCGATGAAGCGCAGCTCGTAACCGTGTTCGACGGCCCAGGCGAGGAGGTCGGGCGCCTCGTCGTCGTTGAGGCCCGGCATGAGGACCGTGTTGACCTTGACGGGGGTGAGCCCGGCGGCGCGGGCGGCTTCGAGACCTTCCAGCACGTCGTGGTGGCGGTCGCGGCGGGTGAGCGTCTTGAACACGTCGGGGCGCAGGGTGTCCAGCGAGACGTTGACCCGGTCGAGCCCGGCGTCCCTGAGGGCGGCGGCGGTCCGCCGCAGGCCGATGCCGTTGGTGGTGAGGGACATCCGGGGGCGGGGGTCGAGGGCGGCGCAGCGCTGGACGATGGAGACGAGGCCGGGACGCAGCAGCGGTTCGCCGCCGGTGAAGCGGACCTCGGTGACGCCCAGGAGGGTCACGGCGATGCGGACGAGCCGGACGATCTCGTCGTCGCTGAGGAGGTCGGGTTTGGCCAGCCATTGCAGGCCCTCTTCGGGCATGCAGTACGTGCAGCGCAGGTTGCACCGGTCGGTGAGCGAGACGCGCAGGTCGGTGGCGACGCGCCCGTAGGTGTCGATGAGCATGGTGGGCCCCCTCCCCCGGTGGCTTCCCGGTCGCGGTGTCTGTCTCTTTCGAGCCTACGCGAGAGCGGTGACAGCGGAAGGGACCGTTTGGCACGAGGTGCGGCGGGGCCGCGTCGTAGGACCCTACGACGCGGCCCCGGCCCCACGGGTGTGCGGGTGTACGGCTCAGTGGGCGCCGATGCCGGTGAGGGACTTGACCTCCAGTTCGGCGTACTTGCCCTTGTCCGGCTCCTCCTTGGAGAGCAGGGAGCCGACCCAGCCGAGCAGGAAGCCCAGCGGGATGGAGATCAGGCCGGGATTCTCCAGCGGGAACCAGGCGAAGTCGACGCCCTTGAACATCGAGGACTTCTCGTTGCCGGAGACGACGGGCGAGAACAGCACCAGGATCACGGAGGAGGCCAGGCCGCCGTAGATCGACCACATGGCGCCCTGGGTGGTGAAGCGCTTCCAGAAGAGGCTGTAGAGGATCGTGGGCAGGTTGGCGGAGGCGGCGACGGCGAAGGCGAGGGCGACGAGGCCGGCGACGTTCATGTCGCGGGCGAAGGCGCCGAGGACGATGGCGGCGGCACCGATGAAGACGGTGGCCCAGCGGGCGGCGCGCATCTCCTCCTTCTCGGTGGCCCGGCCCTTGCGGATGACGTTGGCGTAGATGTCGTGGGCGAAGGACGAGGAGGAGGCGAGGGTGAGGCCGGCGACGACGGCGAGGATGGTGGCGAAGGCGACGGCGGAGATGACGGCGAGCATGATCGCCCCGCCGGTGGTGCCGACGCCGCCGAGGTACTCGGCGAGCTGCGGGGCGGCCGTGTTGCCGGGCTTCTCGATGTTGTCGGGGCCGATGAGGGCGGCGGCGCCGAAGCCGAGGGCGATGGTCATCAGGTAGAACGCGCCGATGATGGCGATGGCCCAGTTGACGGACTTACGGGCGGCCTTGGCGGTCGGGACCGTGTAGAAGCGGATCAGGATGTGCGGCAGGCCGGCGGTGCCGAGGACCAGGGCGAGGCCGAGGGAGAGGAAGTCGAGCTTCGAGGTGTCGGAGACGCCGTACTTGAGGCCGGGCTCCAGGAACGCGGCGCCGTGGCCGCTCTTCTCGGCGGCGGTGCCCAGCAGGTCGGAGACGTTGAAGTCGAACTTCCACAGCACCATGAGGGTCATCAGGAGCGCGCCGGCGATGAGCAGGACGGCCTTGACCATCTGAACCCAGGTGGTGCCCTTCATGCCGCCGATGGTGACGTAGACGATCATCAGTACGCCGACCAGCGCGACGATGAGGATCTTTCCGCTGTCGCTGCTGATGCCGAGGAGCAGGGTCACCAGGGCGCCGGCGCCCGCCATCTGGGCCAGCAGGTAGAAGATCGAGACGACGATGGTGGAGACGCCGGCCGCGGTGCGCACCGGGCGCTGGCGCATCCGGTAGGCGAGGACGTCGCCCATGGTGTAGCGGCCGGAGTTGCGCAGCGGCTCGGCGACGAGCAGCAGGGCCACCAGCCAGGCGACGAGGAAGCCGATGGAGTAGAGGAAGCCGTCGTAGCCGAAGAGGGCGATGGCGCCGGCGATGCCGAGGAAGGACGCGGCGGACATGTAGTCGCCGGAGACCGCGAGGCCGTTCTGGAAGGCGGTGAACTGGCGGCCGCCCGCGTAGAAGTCGGCGGCGCTGCGGGTCTGGCGGCCGGCCCAGACGGTGATGCCGAGGGTGGCGGCCACGAAGACGGCGAACAGCGTGATGATCAGGGGCCGGTGCTCGCTGGTCGACGAGGCGGCCAGGGTGACGGCGGTGTGGGCGTGGGTCGCGGCGCTCATGCGTCGGCCTCCATACGGGACTTGATGGCCTCGGCCTTGGGGTCGAGCTTCGCGTTGGCGTACCGCGCGTAGAACCAGGCGATGAGGAAGGTGGTGAGGAACTGGGCGAGGCCGAAGGCGAAGGCCACGTTGATGTTGCCGAAGAGCTTGGTGCCCATGAAGCCGCCCGCGTAGTTGGAGAGCAGCACGTACAGCAGGTACCAGAGGACGAAGGCGACGGTCAGCGGGAAGGCGAAGGTGCGGTGGGAGCGGCGCAGTTCGCCGAATTCCGCGCTGCCCTGCTCCGCGAGGAACGCCTCGGTGGTGGGCTGGGCAGGGCTCTTCTCCGTACTGCCCTCGGGCGGCGGTGCATCGGTAGCCACGGATTCTCCTGACGCGGGTGCGGTCGTGGGGACGGTTGGTTTCACTGTCGGTCCTCGTGTCGGGGGTGGTGGTGCGCTCCCCCTGACAACGGCACGCGGCGCGTGGCGAAGCGGTTCACCCCGGTTCCCCCCGCCCCCTCATCACTCATCCGGGCGGATCGGTGCGCACATGTTCGCGCGAATCGATTGATGTGCCGGGACGGTCGGCGCTAGCTTCACTGGTCATGTACGCGACCGGGCACCCTCCGTGTCCGGTCGGTCGGCACGGATGATGTGGAGACCCCATGGCTCATCTGGTATCCGGACGGACGCGCGCGCTGGCGCTGCCCGTCGGATTGGCCCTCACCGCCTCGCTCGGCGTCCTGCCGGGGGTCGCCTCCGCGGCGCCGGCGGCGCCCGGTGCCCCCGCGGCGGTGGCGGCGGACGGCCCCCAGCTGTCGTACGTCGTGAACACGCGGGGCGGTCGCGGAACCGTCGAGCAGGTCGGCAGGGCGGTGGAGCGGGCCGGCGGCACGGTGGTGATCGCCTACGACCGGATCGGTGTCATCGTCGTCCGCTCGGCGAACCCGGACTTCGCCGAAACGATCCGCCGTACCCGGGGCGTCCAGTCGGCGGGCGCCACGCGCACCAACCCGATCGTGCCCCAGGCCACCACGGACATCGGGGTCGACGTGCCCCTGACGGCCGCCCAGGAGCGGGCGGCGGCAGCGGTGGCCGCGGATGACCAGGACCCGATGGAACCCCTCCAGTGGGCCCTCCCGGCCATCAAGGCGGACCAGGCCCACCGCAGGACGCAGGGCAGCGCGCGGGTGACGGTCGCGGTCATCGACACGGGCGTGGACGACACCCATCCGGACCTGGCCCCGAACTTCGACCGCGCGGCCTCCGCCAACTGCGCCTCCGGCGCCCCGGACACCACCGAGGGCGCCTGGCGGCCGAAGCCCGGCGAGAGCGACCACGGCACCCATGTGGCCGGTACCGTCGCGGCGGCGAAGAACGGCGTCGGCGTCACCGGGGTGGCGCCCGGGGTGAAGGTCTCCGGCATCAAGGTCGCCGACCCGGGCGGCTTCTTCTACACCGAGGCCGTCGTCTGCGGCTTCGTCTGGGCCGCCGACCACGGCGCCGACGTCACCAACAACAGCTATTACACCGACCCGTGGCTGTACAACTGCAAGGACGACCCCGACCAGGGCGCCCTGGTCGAGGCCGTACGGCGGGCCGCCCTGTACGCCGAGCGCAAGGGCGCCGTCAACGTCGCCGCCGCGGGCAACGCCTCCGACGACCTGGCGGCGGACACGCTCACCGACACCACCAGCCCCAACGACACCACGCCGGGCGACCGGTCCGTGAACCCGGCGCGGTGCCCGGACATCCCGACGATGCTGCCGGGCGTGGTAACCGTCTCGGCGACGGGTGCGAAGGGCCTGAAGGCGTCGTACTCCAACTACGGGAACGGGGTCGTCGACGTGGCGGCGCCGGGCGGTGACTCGACGACGTACCAGCGGCCGGAGCCGCCGGCGACGAGCGGGCTGATCCTCTCGACGCTGCCGGGCGGCCGGTACGGCTACAAGGCCGGTACGTCGATGGCCTCACCGCACGTCGCGGGCGTGGTGGCGCTGATCAGGTCGAGGCACCCGTACGCGTCGCCCGCGGCCGTCAAGGCGCTGCTGGCGCTGGAGGCCGACGCGAAGGCGTGCGGAGCGCCGTACGACATCGACGGCGACGGGACCGTCGACGCGGTCTGCGAGGGCGGTGAGCACCGCAACGGCTTCTACGGGACCGGGGTGGTGGACGCGCTGGACGCCGTCCGCCGGTGACGCGGAGTCCGGGGGCGGCGCGACCGGCCCCCGGACCGCTGGATCATATCGCGCGCTCCGGCCGCCTTCCTGCGGCCGGAGCCAACGCGCCCAGGGTGAGCAGGAGTTGCGCGGCCACGTAGGTGAGCATCACCCAGAAGCCGGGGGCCGGCGGCTCGGGCCTGTCGGCGATTCCGGCGGCGATCAGCGCGTCGGAGAGCAGGAAGAGGGCCCCGCCCGCGGCGGCGTACCGGCCGAGGACGCGGGAGCGGTACGCCACGGCGGTCAGCAGCAGGCTGTACCCGGCCACCGGCACCCGCAGCCCGCCCGGCAGCCCGCTCCACAGCAGCGCCACGAGGACGGCGAGCACCAGGGCGTAGCCGAGCGCGGGCAGCAGTCCGCCGGGAGCCCGGCCGAACAGGACCAGGTAGCAGACGTGCCCCGCGGCGAAGCCGGCCATCCCGACGAGGAAGGCCGCGTCGGAGTCGGCGAGCAGGAACACGTCACCCGCCCAGCCGCACAGCAGCGCCGCGATCAGCAGCCGTGGCCCGCGCCGGGCGGCGGCGTACCCGGCGAGCAGCGGCATCAGCAGCGGCTTGGCGACGAGGTGCAGGACCTCGGGGCCGGTGAGGACGCCGGCGAGATCGACCGCGCACGCGACGAGGAAGGCGGCCAGCAGGGGCCGCGCGTACCGCTCACGGCGCCCCGGCACCGGGCCGCCGCTCATCCGGCACGCTCCGGGGCGGGCGCGGCAGCGGAGGGGGCGGCGGTGGCG
>NZ_JAKRGC010000399.1 GCF_022347745.1 Streptomyces sp. OfavH-34-F | reverse complement strand
GCCCGGCGGGGGAGTGGCCGTCCGGCAGCAGCGTCGTCACCGACACGGCCGGGCCCGGGTCGTGCGGCACCCGGCCGTGCTCGACGACGAAGAGCTGATGGGCGTCGGCGACCCGCCACAGCTCCGGCCGGGCCACGTCGATCAGCCGGTGGTCCGGGAGCAGCCACTGTTCGTCGAACGGGCCGTGCGCCACCCGCACCGGCTCGGGACAGGGGCCCGACTCGCGGAGGAAGCGGCCGGTCGCGCCCGGCAGGCCCGGCAGGGCGGCCACCGCGCTGTGCTGCGTACGGGCCCGGGTCGGGGCGAACAGCCGCTCGCGCTCCTCGCCGCCGGCGCGCACGAGCAGCTCCCAGCGGGCCCGCAGGGACGCCGCGTCGGGGGAGGTCACCCAGGCGCGCCCGGTCCGCATCGGCCGCACCGACCAGGGCATGAGGTCGTCGAGGAGGGGGCCGTCCGGGCCCGCGCCGGACCCGGCCGCCGCCGGTGCTGCCACCGTGTCGCCCTCCCCGCCTGCCGCGCCCGCCGCCTTCCCCGGCATCGTAACGACCTCACGCACCCCCCGGTGCCCCGACCGCCGGTGCGCCTTCGACCGTGCGCCTCTGTCAGTGCGCCTTCGTCAGTGCGCCTCGACCGTCACCGAGAACGAGAACCGGTCGCCCCGGTAGCGGATCTGTGCCACGTCGACCACCCGGCCGCCCTCGTCGTAGGTGACGCCCGTGTAGTACAGGATCGGGCTCAGCAGCGGGACGCCCAGCAGTTCGGCGGTGGCCGGGTCGGCGAGGCGGGCCTCGACCGTGTCGGTGATCCGGGCGATGGGCACCCCGACCCGGTCGCGCAGCACCTTCGTCATGGGCCACCGGTCGAGGTCCGCCGCGTCCAGGCCGGCGGCGACCTCCGGGTGCACCCAGTTCTGCGCCCAGTTGGTCGGCTCGCCGCTCTCCTCCTCGCAGCGCAGCCGGCGGTAGCCGACGACCTCCGCGCAGCCGGGGAAGTACTCCGCGACCTCGCCCGGCACCGGGACCGGGCCGTGGTCCAGCAGCGTGGAGCGCTCGCCCGACTGCTGGGCCACGATCGCGTCGATGGAGCCCAGCAGCCGGACCGGCGAGCTGCGGCGGGCGTGCGGCTCGATGAACGTGCCGCGCCGCCGGTGCCGGCTGATCAGGCCCTCCGTCTCCAGCTCCTTGAGCGCCTGGCGCATGGTCAGGACGCTGACCCCGTAGTGCGCCGCGAGCTGCTCCTCGGTGGGCAGCCGCAGCGTGGCGTCCGGGGCGCGGCCCAGTATCGACGCCCGCAGCGACTGCGAGACCTGGTACCACAGCGGCAGCTTGCGGTTCAGGACCAGCGAGTCGGGCGCGAAGGAGACGTCGCGGGACGCGGGGGTACGGGAAGCGGGCTGCGGCACCTGGTTCTCCTGCCTGCGGGGACGCCGGCGCGGGCGGCGGGGTCCGTCACGGCCGGAAGTTGCGGCTCAGACCCTGCCACACGTCGTCGTAGCCGTGCTGCAGATGGTCCGCCGTCACCGCCTGCGCGGTGGTGGTGACCGGCCAGCGGGTCTCGAACATGAAGGCCAGGCCGTCGTCGATCTTCTGCGGCTTCAGCTCCGCCGCGCTCGCCTTGTCGAAGGTCTCCCGGTCCGGGCCGTGCGCCGACATCATGGTGTGCAGCGAGCCGCCGCCGGGCACGAAGCCGCCCTTGCCGGCCGACTTCGCGTCGTAGGCGCCCTCGATCAGGCCCATGTACTCGCTCATCACGTTGCGGTGGAAGTACGGCGGGCGGAAGGTGTCCTCGCCGACCAGCCAGCGCGGCGCGAACACCACGAAGTCGACCCCGGCCAGGCCCGGCGTGTCCGAGGGCGAGGTGAGCACCGTGAAGATCGACGGGTCCGGGTGGTCGTAGCTGATCGAGCCGATGACGTTGAAGCGGCGCAGGTCGTAGACGTACGGCGTGTGGTTGCCGTGCCAGGCGACGACGTCCAGCGGGGAGTGGTCGTAGGTCGCCGTCCAGAGGTTGCCGCAGTACTTGTTGACCACCTCGACCGGGCGCTCCACGTCCTCGTACGCGGCGACCGGCGCCAGGAAGTCCCGTGCGTTCGCCAGGCCGTTGGCGCCGATCGGCCCGAGGTCGGGCAGGACGAAGGGGCGGCCGTAGTTCTCGCAGACGTACCCGCGCGCGGTGGCGTCGAGCAGCTCCACCCGGAAGCGGACGCCGCGCGGGATCAGAGCCACGTGGCCGGGCTCGGCGCGCAGCATGCCCAGCTCGGTGCGGAGCAGCAGCCCGCCCTGCTGGGGCACGATCAGCAGCTCGCCGTCGCTGTCGCTGAACACCCGGTCCATGGAGGTGTCGGCGTGGTAGAGGTGGACGGCCATGCCGGTGCGCTGCGCCGCGTCGCCGTTGCCGCCCAGGGTCCACAGACCGGCGAGGAAGTCCGTGCCGGGCGCGGGCTCCGGGAGCGGATCCCAGCGCAGCCGGTTCGGGTCGGGGACGGTCTCGGTGAACGGGGCGGTGCGCAGCGTGCCGTTGTCCGTGCGGACGAACGGCGGATGGGCGGCCGAGGGGCGGATGCGGTACAGCCAGCTGCGGTGGTTGTGGGCGCGCGGCTCGGTGAACGCCGAACCGCTCAGCTGCTCCGCGTACAGCCCCAGCGGGGCCCGCTGCGGCGAGTTGCGCCCGAGCGGGAGCGCTCCCGGCACCGCCTCCGAGCTGTGCTGATTGCCGAAACCGGTGGAGTACGCAAGCGCCTCCGCCGTCTTCCTCGCCTGCTCGATGCCGCTCATGTGCGCTCCCGGTGAGAAGAAATCCTATGCACAACCGTAGGAATGGAAGCCGGGCGAGTCAACGGCATTCGCCGTGCAGAAGGGGTTCAAAAAGCTGAACAATGCTCTACTCTCCGCCACATGTCGTGGACACGAAGACTTCTGGTGGTCCTGGCGGCGCTCGTCGCCGCACTCCTCGCGGCCCCGGCCGCCCGGGCGCACGAGGAACGGCCGGTCACCCTGCCCGACGGCACCGGCAGCGTTCCCGAGTACCGGACCGGCGAGCCCGATCTCCTGGTCTGCAAGACCGACCGGGCCGACTTCGAACGCCGCGTCTCCCGCTTCCCCGAGGCGCTGCGCACCCGCAACCTCCGGCTCTTCGAACGGTGCCGCACCTCCGGCTACCGCCACCTCCAGCAGGCCGTGGACGCCGTCGACCGCCCCGGCATGAACATCGCGATCCTGCCCGGCCTCTACGAGGAGGAGCCCTCGCTGCCGAAACCGGCGGGGCGGTGCGCCCGGCTGAAGGCGCCCGACTCCCAGCTCGGCTACCAGATCCTCAGCTACGCCCAGCAGCGCGCGTGCCCGCACAACCAGAACCTGGTCGCGATCCTCGGCAAGCAGGACCTCCAGATCGAGGGCACCGGCGCGGCCCGCACGGACGTCGTCATCGACGCCAAGTACCGCAAGCTCAACGCGATCCGCTCGGACCGGTCGGACGGCGTCTACTTCAAGAACTTCACCGCCCAGCGCACCACCTTCAACTCGCTCTACGTCCTGGCCCAGGACGGCTTCGTCATCGACGACGTGCTCACCCGCTGGAACGACGAGTACGGCTTCCTGACCTTCGCCAGCGACCACGGCCTGTACAAGAACTGCGAGTCCTACGGCAACGGCGACTCCGGCATCTACCCCGGCAGCGCCTCGGACATCAACGACGGCCGCGGCTACGACGTGCCGCGCTACTCCATCGAGATCACCGGCTGCCGCAGCCACCACAGCATGGTCGGCTACTCCGGCACCGCCGGCGACTCCGTCTACGTCCACGACAACGAGTTCGACCACAACATGGGCGGCGCCTCCATGGACAGCGCCTTCCCCGGCCACCCCGGACTCCCGCAGAACCACGCCCGCTTCGCCCGCAACCTCATCCACGACAACAACGCCGACTACTACCGCCACGTCGCCGACGGCACCTGCGCCCGGCCGCCCGCCGAACGCGGCTACGAGGACGGGGTGGTCTGCCCGCAGATCTCCATGCCGCCCGGCACCGGCATCATCACCGCCGGCGGCAACTGGAACCTCTACGAGGACAACTGGATCTACGGCCAGGACCGCGCCGCGTTCTTCCTCAGCGCCGTCCCCGCCTTCATCCGCGGCGAGAACGCGCTCGGCAAGCAGACCGACACCTCGCACCACAACCGGTACGCCGGCAACCACCTCGGCGTGGACCGCAGCGGCAAGGCCCGCCCCAACGGCACCGACGTCTGGTGGGACGGCCAGGGCGACGGCAACTGCTGGCAGTCGGACACCGGCGCCTCCACCCCGCGCGCCCTGCCCCGCTGCGGAAAGGAGCGGGGCGCCGTCTCCGGCTCCACCGACCGGATCGCCGGTGAACCCGTCAAGCTCGCCCAGCTGCTCGTCTGTGCCGACTACGACGCACGGGCCCGCCGGCTCCCGGCCGGCTGCGACTGGTACGGGGCACGCGGCATCGAACGCGTCGAGTTCCAGGCCGCCCTGGGCATCGCCGTGGTCCTGGCGCTCGTCGGCGGCGTGCTGTGGTGGCGCCGGCTGCGCACCAGCCGCCTCGCCACCGCCGCCTCGGTCCTCGGCCTCGTCGGCCTCGGCCTCGACGTCGCCGGGTCCACCATGGGCCTGGCCGCCACCTACGTCCCCGCCGTCGCCCTGCTGCTCACCGGGCTCTGGTGGACCGGCATCGGCCTGGCGCTGCGCCCGGCCCGCCCGGTGTTCGCCTGGGTGACGGTGACCCTGGGCGCGCTGACCCTCCTGGACGCGCTCGACAAGGGCGTGTTCATGATCCCGTGGATTCCGCTGAGCCCGGCCTGGATACGCGGACTGCTCGGCCTGGTCTGGGTCGTCTGGGCCGTCGTCGCCGCCGCCCTC
>NZ_JAKRGC010000398.1 GCF_022347745.1 Streptomyces sp. OfavH-34-F | reverse complement strand
CCGCGCGGCTCAGGCCGCCGAGGCCAGTTCGTCGGTGCGGGTCCGCCGGGCCCTCGCCAGGGCCGCCGGGGTGAGCACCGGCTTCGGCACCACGATCCCGCACCCCGTGCACACCGGACCGGACCACGGCTCGCCGGCCAGGTCGTGCTGCCAGGCGATCCGGGGCTGGCGGCACACCGGGCAGCCGGTGCCCGGCTCGCCCTCCAGGGCGGTGATGAGCCGGCCCAGCACCTCGGCGAGCGGCACGGAGGGGTGCACCGCCGGGTCGTCGCAGCGCGCGACCCCGTTGCCGCCCCAGGTGCGCCGGTGCCAGTCGTCGAAGGCGGCGGGGCGGCGCAGCCCCCGGTGCTTCTCCCGCCTGCGCCGCTCCGCGAACCCGGCCTCGTAGCCGAGCCAGACCGCGCGGGCCCGCTCCAGTTCCTCCAGGGCACGCACCAGCCGCACCGGGTCGGGGGCCCGGTCCTCGGGGTCGATGCCGTGCCGTGCGCACAGATGGTCCCAGGTCGCCCGGTGCCCGTAAGGGGCGAACCGCTCCAGGCATTTGCGCAGCGAGTACCGCCGCAGTGCCAGATCGCTCCTCGGGTCACGGACCTGTCTCGCCAGACTCCGGAAACCGGCCATCGCGCCGCCACCTCCGTCGCTCGTACTCCGTCGCCCGTACTTCGGCGTCAGGGGATGGACGTACGACTGCCCGGATCGGCTCCCTCCAAGGGTGCGGATGTCCGATTGCTGAGACGCCCGCACAGCATCCGCCGGGATGTGGCGATTCGGAGAAGGTGACCGATGTTCACCTTACCGCCCGGTCATACCGTCGGTAACCTGCCGCGCACTGGCCTCTCGGAGGAGTACGCATGCCCCCACGCACTCGTATGACCGCCCGCACCGGTACCACCAGAGCCGGGGCGGTCGCTGCGGCCCTCGCCCTCGGCACGTCGCTGCTCGCCGCCGCACCCCACGCCGGCGCCGCCGAGGCGGACCCCGTCCCCGACCACTGCCAGGGACAGTGCGCCGACATCCTGCCGCCCGGCGAGAACGGCAACGCCACCCTCGTCGAGATCCTCGGCAACAAGGCGTTCGGCACCCACCCCGCGCACAGCGACGACCAGCTCGACCGGTACGACGGCCTGGTCGCCGGGCACACCGCGCTCACCGACCGGAAACTCACGGACTTCTTCAACGACGCCTCCTTCGGCGTCCCGGCGGACCGGGTCGAGTCCGTCACCTCGCCGCGCGACGACGTCACCATCACCCGCGACAAGGCGACCGGCGTCCCGCACATCAAGGGCACCACCCGCTACGGCACCGAGTTCGGCGCCGGGTACGCGGCCGGGCAGGACCGGCTCTGGCTGATGGACCTCTTCCGCCACATCGGGCGCGGCGAGCTGACCTCGTTCGCCGGCGGGGCCCTCGCCAACCAGGGCCTGGAGCAGCAGTTCTGGCCGCAGGCCCCGTACACCGAGGCCGACCTGGAGGCCCAGGTCGAGTACATCAGGACCCATGAGGGCGCCCGCGGCGAGCAGGCCATGGCCGACGCGCAGGCGTACGTGGACGGCATCAACGCCTACCGCAAGAAGGCCAAGGACGGCCGCTACTTCCCCGGCGAGTACGTGCTGACCGGCAAGATCGACGCCCTCACCAACATCGGCGAGATCCAGCCGTTCAAGCTGACCGACCTCATCTCCATCGCCTCCGTCGTCGGCGGCCAGTTCGGCGGCGGGGGCGGCGGCGAGGTGCAGGCCGCGCTCTCGCTGCTCGCCGCCCAGCAGAAGTACGGCGTCGCCGAAGGCACGAAGGTCTGGGAGTCCTTCCGCCAGCGCAACGACCCGGAGGCCGTGCTCACCGTCCACGACGGCACCTCCTTCCCGTACGCCAACAAGCCCGACAAGGCCGTCGGCACCGCGCTCCCCGACCCCGGCTCCGTCACCGCCGAACCCCTGATCCACGACCGCACCGGCTCGGCGGGCACCGGCGTGAAGGCGCCGGTCCGGGCCCCGGCCACGCTCCGGAAGGCGCAGGGAATCTTCGACGACGGCGTCATACCGGAGGGCTCGCTGCCCGGTTCCGGCTCCGGCGCCCAGAAGCGCGGCATGTCCAACGCCCTGCTGGTGTCCGGCGCGCACACCGCGAGCGGCAACCCGATCGCCGTGTTCGGGCCGCAGACCGGCTACTTCGCGCCGCAGCTGATGATGCTCCAGGAGATCCAGGGCCCCGGCATCAGCGCCCGCGGCGTCTCCTTCGCCGGCGTCGGCATGTACGTCCAGATGGGCCGGGGTCAGGACTACGCCTGGAGCGCCACCTCGGCCGGCCAGGACATCACCGACACCTACGCGATCGAGCTGTGCGAGCCGGACGGCTCGGCGCCCGGCAAGGACTCCGCGCACTACCTCTACCGGGGCACCTGCACCGCGATGGAGAAGATGGAGAAGGCCAACTCCTGGAAGCCCACCGTCGCGGACTCCACGGCCCAGGGCTCCTACCGGATGCGGGTGTGGCGCACGAACTACGGCGTCGTCACCCACCGCGCCACGGTGGACGGCAAGCCGGTCGCGTACACCTCGCTGCGCTCCACCTACCGGCACGAGGCCGACTCCATCATCGGCTTCCAGATGCTCAACGACCCGTCGTACGTCACCGACGCCGCGTCCTTCCAGCGCGCGGCGAGCAACATCGACTACGCGTTCAACTGGTTCTACGCGGACTCCCGCACCGCCGCCTACTACAACAGCGGCATGAACCCGGTGCGCGCCGCCGGCGTGGACCCGGCGCTGCCCGTCCGCGCCGAGAAGGCGTACGAGTGGCAGGGCTACGACCCGGCCGCCAACACCGCCGCGTACACCGCGTTCGCCGAGCACCCGCACTCCAGCGGGCAGGACTACTACGTCTCCTGGAACAACAAGCAGGCCGCGGGCTACGCCGCCGCCGGCTTCGGGCTGAGCGCGGTGCACCGGGGCGACCTGCTGGACGACCGGGTCGCGAAACTGGTCGCCGAGGGCGGCGTCACCCGCGCCGCGCTGACCCGCGCGATGGCCGAGGCGGCCCTCACCGACCTGCGCGGCGAGCAACTGCTGCCCGAGCTGCTGAAGGTCATCCGCTCCCAGCCGGTCCCCGACCCGGAGCTGAACGCGGTGGTCCAGCAACTGGACTCCTGGCGGGCGGCGGGCGCCCAGCGCAAGGAGACGAGCCCCGGCTCGCACACCTACGGGCACGCCGACGCGGTCCGGATCATGGACGCCTGGTGGCCGCGGCTGATCGAGGCGGAGTTCCGCCCCGGTCTCGGCGACGGCCTGTACGGGGCGCTGACCGCGAACCTCGCCACCGACGAGTCCCCGGCCGCCAGCCACGGACCGAGCGGGGCGCACAGCGGTTCGGCCTTCCAGTACGGCTGGTGGGGCTTCGCCGACAAGGACCTGCGCCAGGTCCTCGGACAGCGGGTCGAGGGCCCGCTGGCCAGGGAGTACTGCGGCGGCGGCGACCTGGCCGCCTGCCGTACGGCGCTGCTGTCCACGCTGAAGGAGGCGGCGGCGGTGCCGGCCGCGCAGGTCTACCCGGCCGACGCCACCTGCGGCGCCGGTGACCAGTGGTGCACGGACTCCCTCGTGCACCGGCCGCTGGGCGGCATCTCCCAGAAGTCCCTGCACTGGCAGAACCGTCCCACGTACCAGCAGGTGGTGGAGTTCCCGAGCCACCGCTGATCACCCACCCCCGGCCGGGGCCGGGCGGGCCCGCCGACGACGGGCCCGCCCGGCCCCGCCTCAGCGGTAGCGCAGGTACCGCTTCCGTACGGCGCGGAACGCCGCGAGGTCGTCCGCCCAGGCGCCCACCACCTCGTCCACATCCGCACCCGCGTCGATCATCGTGCGCACCCGGGTGTTGCCGGTGAGCTTGTCGATCCAGTTGTCGGACCGCCAGGCGAACCCGCTCCACGTCCGCTTCGCCGTCACCAGCAGCGCGATCCCCGTGCGCACCGGGTCGAAGGCCGCCCGGTCCCGGACGTGCACCTGCACCCCGCCGACCGTCTTGCCCTGGAATTTGGAGAACGTCGGCGCGAAGTACGCCTCGCGGAACGCGACCCCCGGCAGTTCCAGCGCGTTGGCCGCGTCCGCCCAGGCGTGGTCGACGCCCTCCGCGCCCAGCAGTTCGAACGGGCGGGTCGTGCCGCGCCCCTCGGAGAGGTTCGTCCCCTCGAAGAGGCAGGTGCCGGAGTAGACCAGGGCCGTGTCCGGCGTCGGCATGTTGGGGCTCGGCGGCACCCACGGCAGCCCCGTGTCGTCGAAGAAGTCGGAGCGCGACCAGCCGGACATCGCCACCGTCTCCAGCTCGGCCGGGCGGTCCTTCAGGAACTCCCCGTTGAACAGCAGCGCCAGCTCCGCGACCGTCATCCCGTGCGCCTGCGCGATCTCGCGGCGGCCCACGAAGGTGCCGAACGCCGGGTCCAGCACCGGGCCGAGCGCCGCCCGCCCGGACACCGGGTTCGGCCGGTCGAGCACGACGAACCGCTTGCCCGCCAGCGCCGCCGCCTCCATGCAGTCGTACAGCGTCCAGATGTACGTGTAGAAGCGGGCGCCGGCGTCCTGGATGTCGAAGACGACCGTGTCCACGCCGGACGCCGTGAAGACGTCGGCGAGCGGCTGACCGCTTTTCAGGTACGTGTCGTAGACCGGGAGCCCGGTCGCCGGGTCGTCGTAGCGGCCCTCCGACCCGCCCGCCTGCGCGGTGCCCCGGAAGCCGTGCTCCGGCCCGAAGACGGCCCGCAGGTCCACCCGGTCGTCCGGGTGCATCACGTCCACGATGTGCCGGACGTCCTCGGTGATCCCGGTCGGGTTGGTGACGACGCCGACCTTCTGGCCGGCCAGCAGGGCGTAGCCGTCGGCCGCCAGCCG
>NZ_JAKRGC010000397.1 GCF_022347745.1 Streptomyces sp. OfavH-34-F | reverse complement strand
GTTGGGCCGCCCCCTCCGCGATCGGGCGGTCGCCCGCCTCGTGGGCCGTGACCGGGACGGGGGCGCCGTGGGCCCCGCCGCGCCGGGCGCGCTCCGCGAGCACCGCACCCACTCCCCGGACGAACGCCTCCGGGGACGCGGCGACCGTGCGGCCGCCCAGCACGACCCGGTCGATGTCGAGCAGCCCGGCCAGGTTGGCGGCGCCGGTACCGAGGACCCGGGCCGCCTCGGCGAGGTCGCCCCGGCGGACGGCGGCCAGGCAGAGCGCCTCCAGGCAGCCCCGGCCGCCGCAGTCGCACGGGGGCCCGTCCAGCTGCACGGTCTGGTGGCCGAATTCGCCCGCCCCGGTCCGCGGCCCCCGGTGCACCGTGCCGCCGAGGACGAGTCCGGCGCCCAGGCCGGTGCCGAGGTGAAGGTAGGCGAAGTCGGCGGGGCCCCGGCCGGCCAGGGCGAGACCGAGGGCGGCGGCGTTGGTGTCCTTGTCCAGGACGACGGGCAGTCCGGTGCGGGCGGCGAGCGCGTCGCGCAGCGGGTAGCCGTCCCACCGCGGGAAGCCGGTGACCCGGTGGAGCACGCCGCTCCGGTGGTCCAGCGGCCCCGGCGCGGCGACGCCCACCCCGAGGACGGGCCGCGCCCCCTCCCCCCGTACGGCGGCGACCGCCCCGGCCGCCGCCGCCAGCACCTCGTCCGCCGGGGCCCCGAGGTCCAGCGCGGCCGTACGGCTTTCGGCGACGGCGCCCGCGAGGTCCACGAGGACTGCGGTCAGCCCGTCCCGGTCCAGGTGCAGCCCCACGGCGTGCCCGGCCCCGGGGACCAGCCGCAGGACGGTGCGCGGCTTGCCGCCGGTGGACGCGCGGTGGCCGGCCTCGGCGGCCAGGCCGTCGGCGCGCAGCCGGGCGGTGATCTTGCTGACGGCCTGCGGGGTGAGCCCGGTGCGCTCGGCGAGTTCGAGCCGGCTGATGCCGCGCTCGCCCGAGACCCGCAGCAGGTCGAGCACGAGGGCCGCGTTGTGGCTGCGCAGGGCGGGGAGGTTGGCGCCGCTGATGCTCCTGTTCACGTCCCCATTGTGGCCCGCGCTTGCACTTCGGCAACAGCGTTGCCAAAGTGGAGGCATGACCTCCCACACCACTTCCGGGACCTGCGGCCCCGCGCTGCGCGTCGGGCTCGTCGGCTACGGCCTGGCGGGGTCCGTCTTCCATGCCCCGCTGATCGCGGCGACCCCCGGCCTCGCGCTGGACACGGTCGTCACCCGCGACGAGGAGCGCCGGGCCGGGGCCCGTGCCGCGTATCCGGGCGTACGGTTCGCGGACGCGCCCGACGAGCTGTGGGCGCGGGCGGACGAGCTGGACCTGGTCGTGATCGCCTCGCCCAACCGGACGCACGTGCCGCTGGCCCGGGTGGCGCTGGAGGCCGGGCTGCCGGTGGTCGTGGACAAGCCGGTCGCGGGCACGGCGGCCGGGGCGCGGGAGCTGGCGGCGCTGGCCGACGCGCGCGGGCTGCTGCTCTCGGTCTTCCAGAACCGCCGCTGGGACGGCGACTTCCTTACTCTGCGCGCGCTGGTCGCGGACGGCGCCCTGGGCGAGGTGCAGCGCTTCGAGTCCCGGTTCGAGCGGTGGCGCCCGCGGCTGAAGGGCGGCTGGCGCGAGTCGGGCGACCCGCGCAAGATCGGCGGGCTGCTGTACGACCTGGGCAGCCATCTCGTCGACCAGGCGCTGACCCTGTTCGGGCCGGTGGCGCGGGTGTACGCGGAGTCGGACGTGCGGCGGCCGGGCGCGGCGGTGGACGACGACACGTTCCTGGCGCTCACCCACGTCTCGGGCGTCCGCTCGCATCTTTACGTCAGCTCCACGACGGCCCAGCTCGGCCCGCGCTTCCGGGTGCTCGGGTCCGGTGCGGGCTACGTGAAGCACGGCCTGGACCCGCAGGAGGCGGCGTTGCGCGAGGGTGCGCTGCCGGTGCCGGGCGAGCCGTGGGGCGAGGAGCCGGAGGAGCTGTGGGGCCGGCTGGGCGCGGGCGAGTCCCCGGTGACCGGCGGCGGCACCCCGGTCCGCACCCTGCCGGGCGACTATCCGGCGTACTACGCGGCGATCGGCGACGCGCTGCGCGGCAGGGGCGACAATCCGGTGACGGCCCTCCAGGCGGCCGAGGCGCTGGACGTCCTGGAGGCGGCGCGCCGCTCGGCCCGCGAGGGGGTCACCGTCACCCTGCGGCCCGCCGGCGCCGGCAGCCCCGTACCGTCCCCCGCTCGCGTCCCCGAGGAGCAACCCGTATGAACCCCACCGCTCCGACCATCTCCGAGCTGATCGCCCAGGAGCGCAGGCTGACCCTGCCGCACTTCGGGTACGACGACGCCTACGCGCTGGGCGGCATCCTGGTCGCGCTGGCCCGCGAGCGGCACGCGCCGGTCGCGATCGACATCCGGCGCGGGGCGCAGCAGCTGTTCCACGCGGCGCTGCCCGGGTCGAGCGCGGACAACGACGCGTGGATCGAGCGCAAGCGGCGGGTGGTGGAGCGGTACGGGGAGAGTTCGTACCTGGTGGGGACGCGGTTCCGGGCGAAGGGGACGACGTTCGACGAGGCGTCCCGGCTCGACCCGGACGTGTACGCGGCGCACGGCGGTTCGTTCCCGATCGCGGTGGAGGGCGCGGGGGTCATCGGCTCGGTGACGGTCTCGGGGCTGCCGCAGGCCGAGGACCACGCGCTGGTGGTGGAGGCGCTGGAGCAGTTCGCCTCGCGGATCGCGGGCTGAGACGGCCGGAGGGGCGCGGTCCGGGCACAAGCCCGGCCGCACCCCTCCGATGTATCGAGCCCCGATCGGCGTCCCTGAGGCGCCGATGCGGGGCCTGCGGGGTCGCGGCTAGGCGTCCTTCAGTTCCTGCCGCTGCCGGCCGAGCCCCTCGATCTCCAGCTCCACCACGTCGCCGGCCCGCAGGTACGGCTTGGGCTCGGGCTGCCCCATGGCGACGCCGGCCGGGGTGCCGGTGTTGATCACGTCGCCCGGGTAGAGCGTCATGAAGCGGCTCACGTAGCGGACGACCTCGCCGACGGGGAAGATCTGGTCGGCGGTCGTGCCATTCTGCCTCAGCTCGCCGTTGACCCAGAGCCGCAGCGGGAGGGCCTGCGGGTCGGGCACCTCGTCGGCGGTGACCAGCCAGGGCCCGAGCGGGTTGAACGTCTCGCAGTTCTTGCCCTTGTCCCAGGTGCCGCCGTGCTCGATCTGGAACGCGCGCTCGGAGACGTCGTGCGCGACGGCGTACCCGGCGACGTGGGCGAGGCCGTCCTCGGCGCTCTCCAGGTAGCGGGCGGTGCGCCCGATGACGACGGCCAGCTCGACCTCCCAGTCGGTCTTCACGCTGCCGCGCGGCACGAGCACGGTGTCGTGCGGCCCGACGACGGTGTCCGGGGCCTTGAAGAAGAGGATCGGCTCGTCGGGGACGGCCGCCCCGGTCTCCGCCGCGTGGTCGTGGTAGTTCAGCCCGACGCACACGATCTTGCCGATGCGGGCGAGCGGCGGGCCCACCCGCAGCCCCCCGGCGTCCAGCTCCGGCAGCCCGCCGGGGGCTGCGGCGGCGGCGCGCAGGCGCGCCAGCGCGTCCCCGTCCGCGAGCAGCGCGCCGTCGATGTCGGGCACGACGCCCGACAGGTCACGCAGGGTGCCGTCGCCGGCCAGCAGCGCCGGTCGTTCCGCGCCGGCCGTACCCACACGAAGCAGCTTCACGAGTCTTCTCTCCTCGGTCGGGATCGGGCCCGTCGGATGGGTAGCGGCCATCGCCAGGCTTGTCCGATCCTCCAAGACGTCCGATCACTCCGCAAGACCCTGTTCACGTGCTGGACCGGCCGGGCGAGCCCGCCGTCACGCCGCCGGGGCGACCGCGGCCCCCGGGGCGGTCATGTCCCGGTACAGGTACGCCCGCTCGATCGCGGTCCAGGTGGTGCTGGTGACGACGTACAGCGCGGCGGCCAGCGGCACGAAGCCGACGGTGAACAGGGTGAAGAAGGACATCAGCGGCATCAGCTTGGTCATCGCGCCCATGCCCGGCACCGGCTGCCCGTCCGGACCGGTCGCCGGGGTGACGGGGCTCGCGGCCATCTGGCGCTTGGTCCGCCCGTAGTTGAACGTGGCGACGGCGGCCACGACCGCGAAGAGTCCGAGGTAGACCAGGCCCTGCGCGCCGAACGGCCCGCCGTGCGCGAGGGCGTCGTGCCAGCGCTCGCCGAGCGGGGCACCGAACAGCTGGTGGCCGAGGAGCGCGTTGGCCTCGCCGCCGATCCGCGAGCTGGAGAAGAGGTGGTAGAGCAGGAAGAACGCGGGCATCTGGAGCAGGCTCGGCAGGCAGCCGGAGAACGGCGAGACCTTCTCCTCGCGGTGCAGCTCCATGAGCGCCTTCTGCATCCGCTCGGGGTTCTTGGCGTGCTTCCTGCGCAGTTCGGCGATCTGCGGCTGGAGGCGGCGCTGCGCCTTCTGCCCGCGTGCGGCGGCGCGGGAGAGCGGGTGCACCGCGAGCCGGACGAGCGCGGTGAACAGGACGATCGCGGCCGCGGTGGCGGCGCCCTGGAAGAGCGGGTGGAGGAGGTCGGCGAGGGCGCCGACCAGGGCGGCGAATGCGGACATGAACGCGGACATGGCTGAGGTCTCCGGGAGGCTCGTCGTGCCGGGAAGCGGAAGGGAACTGCTTCGGCGTGACGGTCCGCGCCCCGCCCGCCCGTGGACCGAGCGGCGCTCGTACGGGGGAGGCGGGTCCGGCCCGTGGGCCCGTACGGGCTCGGAGCCCCGGCCCTCGGCGGGGCGGATCGGGGCCCGGCCCCGTCCGGGGGCGGGTCGGGTGGTGGGCGGGAGGCCCTACGCGGCCGTCGGGACGGCGCGGCCCGGTGCTCGGGGGCGGCG
>NZ_JAKRGC010000396.1 GCF_022347745.1 Streptomyces sp. OfavH-34-F | reverse complement strand
GGCCGGCGGTTCGGGGGCGCCCGCCAGGAGGCCCCGGGTGCCGAGGAGGCCGAGGAGACCGGTCCAGTGCGTCTCGGCGAGGCGGCGGCCGAAGCGCTCGGCGTAGGCGGGGGCCAGGTCGTCCAGCGTGCGGGTGCCGTCGAGGCGTGAGATGAGGAAGTGCTCCTTGGGCCCGACCTCGAACGCGGCCCCGCTCACCGGGTGCTTGAGCAGGTGCACCGTGCGGGGGCCGCGCAGCAGGGGCGGGCTGATGAGGACTCCGGGTCTGAGCGCGGGCCGGTACGCGCGAGCGGCGGCCCGGGCGTGGTCGGTGGCCGGATTCACGACTCCGCCGCCCCGTTCCCGCCGCCGCCCTCCGGCACCGCGCCGGCGGCGCCCGCCGGTGCGCGCAGCACCTGGCCGAGGACGAAGGAGAGGTACGCCTCGTCGCGGATCGTCACATGCAGCCGGTTGTTGGTCATGTGCATGTACGGGGAGAGCAGCCGGGGCAGGACGGCCGGGACGTGCGTGAGCTTCTCCAGCGGCACCTCCGGCTCGGCGCGCTCCTGGCCGGTGTCCTCGCGGGCGGGCCCGTCCCGGAGGGGGAAGAGGAGTTCGCCCCGGGTGGCGAGGTCGGTCACGCGGTCCCGCAGTTCCAGGCAGTGGGCCGCCCAGTCGCGCAGGAAGGACGGCAGCCGGCCGAGTTCCCCGGCGGCGACGGCGGCCCGGATCGCGGCGAACCGGGCGCCCAGGGCGGGCGCCATCCGCGCGTAGTTGCGCTCGTACTCCGCCGAGCCGATGAAGCCGGTGCCGGGGAACGCGCGGTGCCAGAACGCGTAGTAGCCGTCCAGGTAGTCGACGAGGCGGTCCTCCTCGGGCAGGAAGCAGCTCGACATCACCATCATCAGCTGGGCGGAGGTGCCCAGCAGCACCGTCCGCAGATGCAGGTTCATGGTGCGGAAGGCGTCGATGACCAGGTCGCTGGAGTGCCGGAAGTGCCACTCGGCCAGCTCGACCCCGGCGGGCCCGCCGTACTTGGCGTACTCGGGGGCGTACGGCTCCAGGCTGAAGGAGTTGTTCGGCCGCAGGTTCATCCGGCCGTCCGCGCCCATGTACCGGCTGCGGTCCTCGCCGGGGAACTCGATGTCGAACAGCTCGTTGTAGAAGTCCTTGAGGAACCCGGAGTCGACCTCGTAGAGCGCCGGCCGGGTCCGCAGGAAGTCGGTGAGGGCCGCCTCGGCGCGCCGCCGCACCTCCGGGGCGGCGGCGGGGCTCGCGGGGCGCAGCCGGAGCCGGACGTGCGGCCCCTCCAGCCAGTAGTTGATGAAGAAGTGGCCGGCCAGCAGCCCCTCGGCGGTCAGTTCGGCGACCAGCGGCCGTACGCAGTTGACCAGCATCGGCCGGGGGCTGGCCGCGTAGAAGACGTGCAGGGCGATCCAGTCCCCCCGTTCCGTGGTGACGGGGCAGGTGGGGCTGGGGGAGATCAGTTCCGGCATGTCGGACCGTCCTCGGTACGCGGGCGGGAGGTGAAGGTCTCCACGGCCAGTTCGGCGACGTGGTGGCCCCGGGCGGAGACGGCGTGCGGGGCGTCCTCGGCGGGGAGCGCCTCCCGCAGGACCACGGCGTCGCCGGGGCCCCGTTCCAGCAGGGCGTCGAACGCGGTCAGCGACAGGGGGCTGTCGAAGTCCACGTACACGGGCTTGGCGCCCAGGGCGCGCCGCCCGTCGCGCAGGACCGTCGCGTAGACCTGGGCGGGCAGGCCGTGGGCCCGCCGCCAGCGCCGCCAGCCGAGGAACCACCCCGCCTCGTCGGCGCCGGGCGTGCGGGCGGGCAGCACCCGGGCGTCGGCCGTCCAGCTGCGGCGGCTGACGACGACCCCGTCGTGGACCACGCGCGGCCTGCGGGTGACACCGTCCACGGCGGGGCCCTCGGGGACGCCGCCCCACACGTCCGTGGGCGTCATCGTGCTCGGGGAGAGCAGCAGCAGGGTGCGCGGGATCTCCGGCAGCGCGACGGGCACGAGATAGCCGAGGTAGACGGGGACCACCTCGCGCTCCAGCCGCCGGGACCGCAGGACGAGCCGGTCGGTGGCCGGGTCGTGGCGCAGGTACAGGTCCTCCAGGTGGATGCGGGCGTCCTCGGGCACCGTGGAGGTCTCGCCGGGGCAGACGATCTGGTGGCTCGTCAGCCGCCCGTGCAGATTGAGGTTGGTGGTGATCGGGCCGCCGGTCAGCTCGGCGAGCACGGCGCCCTGCGGGGCGCGGGCGCGGAGTTCGCCGGCCAGCCGCTCCGAGAGCCCGGGGGGCGCGTCCGGGGGCGCCGAGCCGTCCGGGTCGTAGACGTGGGTGAACCGGCTGAACGGGAAGGCGAGTCCGCCGTACGAGCGGTTGAGGACGACCAGCGGGCGCCCGTCCGCGTCGGTCCCGGCGAGCTGGAGGTGATGGCTCTGCGGGCTGAAGTCCGGGACGATCGGCGCCAGTTCACCGGCCACCTCGGTGAGGAGGCCGGCGGGCAGCCGGATCTCGGCGGACTCGCCGTGCCGCTCCCACTGCTCGCGCATGCCGGCGACGAACCGCCGGCGGGCCGCGTCCAGGGTGCGCAGGGCGCTCTGGCCGAGCCAGTTCTCCTCGGGCACGTACTCCCCGTCGGCGTCGAAGGCGCTGCGCTTCGAGGTGAACGAGACGTACTGGTCGAAGAAGTCCTCGTGGAAGTCGTGCACCAGGCCGAGCAGGTCGTCGCAGCGGCCGCCGCTCCCGTACCGGGCCAGGAAGAAGCCCCGCAGGGTGATGCGCTGGGGCAGCGTGACGTCGTACATCGGGAGGATGCCCTCGACCCGCCGCAGCGCCTGTCCGGTGGCGCCGCTCAGCGGGCCGGGCCCGCCGGACAGGTCCGCGCCCGCGCTGACGTCCTCGTACACCAGGGTCTGCGGCAGCGCGGCGTCCTCCTCGGCCCCCAGCTCCCGCTGGATGCCGAGGAGCTGGGCGCGCAGGGTGCGGAGCAGGGCGCGCCGCTCGGCGAGCGGGGCGGCCGGGTACGCGGCCAGGCAGGCGGCCGGTCCGTCGAGCGCGGCGGCGACCGCGTCGGCCCAGGGGGCGCCGAGGCCGCGCAGGGCCCGCTGGAAGGAGCGCAGCGGGTCGGCGCCGTGCACGTCGGTGCGCAGGCCCGGCACCTGCACCATGCCGAGCTGGAGCAGGGCGGACGCGTAGCGCTCGGCCTCCTCCGCCCCGGCGCCCCGTTCGGTGCGCAGCATGTCCACGAGGTCCCGGTGGCGCAGTCCGTCGTGCGCGGAGAAGAACGCGAGCAGCCGGTCCAGGGTGCCGCTGGAGCGGAGGTAGAACAGCCGGTCGCGCACGGCGTCGAAGGTGACGGCCGCGCCGTCGTCGCCGGCGGTCACCCACTGGCGGACGTAGCGGATGCGGTCCTCGTCGCGGCCCCAGCCGGGGGCCAGGACGACGGGGAGGTCCTGGCGGCGGACGGGGTCGGCGAGGATCAGGTCGGCCAGCCGGCCGAGGACGACGACGTTGAGCCGGACGTGGCTGGTCCACTCCTCGCCGATGCGCGGGGCGCGGGGGGCGGTGCCGGGGGCGTCCGGGGCGAAGGTGCCGGTGGCGACGGCGGTCAGGGTGCTGAACGGGCTCGTCTTGCACGCGGTGCGGTAGAGGTAGGTGAGCGCCGAACGCTCGATCTTGCGCATCCGCTTGCCCGGCTCGGCGCTCGTGTCGGCCAGGTAGCCGTCGAGCCTGCTGTCCAGGGTGGGCGAGGCGAGCAGCAGCCCCAGCCGGAGCCGTTCCCCGGCCAGCGCCTCGCGCAGCGCCTGGCGCGCGTCCCGCATCTCCCCGGCCAGCAGACCGGGGCCCCGGTCCAGGAGTTCGGCGTACCGGGCGCGGCGGGCCAGCCAGTCGGCGAACCGCGCGCCGGCCGCCTCGGACAGCCCGGTCACCAGACGCTCGGCGGCTCGGGGGTCGGCGGGCAGGCGGTTGTTGAAGACCGCGCGGCGCAGGTGGAGCAGGAGGCGGCGGGCCTCGCTGCCGGCCGCGTCGGCGGCGCCGAGGAGCCCGTGCAGCAGTTCGCTGAGCGCGGCGCCCTCGGCGGCGAGCCGTTCCTCCAGCTCCAGGACCTCGTCGGCCCAGCCGCCGGTGCCCGGGCAGCGCAGGCCCCGGACGGTCTCCAGGGGCAGGCCGGCGACCCGGAGCAGGAAGCGGTGCCCGGGTTCCCACACGTCGGGCGCACGGGAGGTGGTGTCGGATGTCAGGAGTGTCATCGCAGGTTCCCGTCAGGCGATCTCGTGCCGGAAGTCGGCGGGCCGGGGGCGCTCGTTGCCGAGCGGCATGATCAGCAGGGGGGCCTCGTCGCCGTCGCCCAGGCCGAGCTTCTCGATGAACGAGATGTTGTCGAAGCCCAGGGCGACGCCCGCGCCGAGCCCGAGCGCGGCGGCGGCCACGTAGAACGTCTGGGCGACGGCGCCCGCGGTGCCGGCCGCCAGGCGGTAGCCCCGGTCGCCCACCGCGTCCAGCACCGCGGTGGTGCGGACGGTCGGCACGAGGACGGCCCCCGCCTGCTCCAGGTTGTAGTTGGCGAGGAAGTAGGTGCCCTGGAGGAACGCCCCCTGCGGGCCCGCCTCGACGAGCCGCAGTTCCCCGGCCACGGGGTCGTAGAGGTACGCGCCGGGCTCGACGGACTCGACGTGGTTGACGAAGGCGTAGATCCGGGCCTGGCGCACCGTGCCGTCCGGGTCCGCGTCGCTGGGCAGCGTCGTCCCGGCGCAGGCGGCGAGGACGGCGGAGAGCTGGGCGGGCGTGACCGGGCGCGCCGCGTCGAAGCGGCCGAAGCTGCTGCGCCGGGTGCGCAGGGCACGCCGTACGGGCACGTCGGGGAAGCGCGGGGCGGGCAGGGCGGTCCGGGTGCCGCCCGCCGGGACG
>NZ_JAKRGC010000395.1 GCF_022347745.1 Streptomyces sp. OfavH-34-F | reverse complement strand
CCCCCCCCCTGCACCGGGGTCGAGCGGGCGCCGGCCCCCTCCGAGATCATCGCGAACGCGGCTCGCAGTGGCGGCGCCTGCACCAGGGAGCCGGCCACCGAGCCCTGGGCGGCCCGCTCGGCGGCGCGCTGCTCCTCGTACGTACGCGAGACGGCCCCGCTCAGCAGGGCCTTGGTCTCGATGAGGGCGTCGCGCGGGGCGGCCAGCAGGGCGCCGGCCAGGTCGCGGGCGGCGGCCTCCAGCTCTCCGGCGGGCACGACGAGGTTGGCCAGGCCGGTGCGCTCGGCCTCCTCGGCGTGGACGAAGCGACCGGTGGCGCAGATCTCCAGCGCGCGGGCGTAGCCCACCAGGTGGACCAGGGGGTGCGTGCCGGTGAGGTCGGGGACCAGTCCGAGGCTGGTCTCGCGCATGGCGAACTGGACGTCGTCGGCGACGATGCGCAGGTCGCAGGCGAGGGCGAGCTGGAAGCCCGCGCCGATGGCGTGCCCCTGGACGGCCGCGATCGACACGAGGTCGTTGCGGCGCCACCAGGTGAACGCCTCCTGGTACCCGGCGATCAGCGCGTCGAGTTCGGCCTCCGGGCCGCGCCCCATGTCCAGGAACGACGGCTCGCCGTCGAATCCCTCGGGGGTGAACGCCTGGCGGTCGAGTCCGGCGGAGAACGACACGCCTTCGGCGCGCAGCACGACGACCCGCACACTGCCGGGCAGGGCCCGTCCGGCCTCGGTCAACGCCCGCCACAGAGCGGGAGACTGGGCGTTGCGCTTGGCCGGGTTGGTGAGGGTCACCGTGGCAACCGCGTCGTCGACGGTGAGTCGTACGCCGTCCTTGTCGAGCACGGAGTCGAACGAGGTCATGCGGAGCCTCCGGATCGGGTGCAGTCAGCACATGAAGCTAAGTGACTGAACAGTAACCACCGGATCGAGCATGCGATCGACCGGGTGGGCGCACCCGGACCGGGAGCCCGCCGGGGCCGTCCCGTGACGTGCCCCGTCCGCTGCCGGCCGTCAGGCCGTCGTCGCGGCCTTCTTGCCTCGTGTGGCGCCGCCGCGTCCGCGGAGCGTCACTCCGGATTCGCTGAGCATCCGGTGGACGAACCCGTAGGAGCGGCCCGTTTCCTCGGCCAGCGCCCGGATGCTCGCACCGGAGTCGTACTTCTTCTTCAGGTCTGCCGCGAGCTTGTCGCGCGCGGCGCCGGTCACCCGGCTGCCCTTCTTCAGAGTCTCGGCCACCCGTGCCTCCTCATGGGAAGTGCGCTCTGGACTCTCATGATCACCCCTCGGACGCTTCCTGGCCACCCATTCGGCAAGGTCGGTGCGACCGGATTCACGCCCCGGTGGTGCGCCGGGCCGGCCGGAACGCCCCGTTTCCGGCGTGTGTACGAGCCACGCACACCGGGCCTCCGGAGGAACGTACAGGTCAGGGCCCACAAGGGAACTACGCCGGAAACGACGGCGCCCGGCAGCCGTCTGCCGGGCGCCGCGCCGGGGTACGAGACGCCCTCACGCAGATGATGGATTCGCGCTGGGCCGAATGGTCCGAGGCGGGTGGATCAGGCCAGCGCGACCAGGTCCCGGTAGTCGGCGCCCCACAGGTCCTCGATGCCGTCCGGAAGCAGGATGATGCGCTCCGGCTGGAGGGCCTCGACCGCGCCCTCGTCGTGGGTGACGAGCACGACGGCGCCCTTGTACGTGCGCAGCGCGCCGAGGATCTCCTCGCGGCTGGCCGGGTCCAGGTTGTTGGTGGGCTCGTCGAGCAGCAGGACGTTGGCGGAGGAGACGACCAGCGTGGCCAGGGCGAGGCGGGTCTTCTCGCCGCCGGAGAGCACCCCGGCGGGCTTGTCCACGTCGTCCCCGGAGAACAGGAACGAGCCGAGCGTCTTGCGGACGGCGACGAGATCCAGGTCGGGCGCGGCGGAGCGCATGTTCTCCAGGACCGTGCGGTCCGGGTCCAGGGTCTCGTGCTCCTGGGCGTAGTAGCCGAGCTTGAGGCCGTGGCCCTCGACGACGCGGCCGGTGTCGGGCTTCTCGGCGCCGCCGAGCAGCCGCAGCAGCGTGGTCTTGCCGGCGCCGTTGAGGCCGAGGATGACGACGCGGGAGCCCTTGTCGATCGCCAGGTCGACGTCGGTGAAGATCTCCAGCGAGCCGTAGGACTTGGACAGGCCCTCCGCCATCAGGGGCGTCTTGCCGCACGGCGAGGGGTCGGGGAAGCGCAGCTTGGCGACCTTGTCGGCGACCCGGGCCTCCTCAAGGCCGGACAGCAGCCGGTCGGCGCGCTTGGCCATGTTCTGGGCGGCGACGGTCTTGGTGGCCTTGGCGCGCATCTTGTCGGCCTGCGCGTTGAGGGCGGCGGCCTTCTTCTCGGCGTTCTGGCGCTCGCGCTTGCGCCGCTTCTCATCGGCCTCGCGCTGCTGCTGGTAGAGCTTCCAGCCCATGTTGTAGACGTCGATCTGCGACCGGTTGGCGTCGAGGTAGAAGACCTTGTTCACGACCGTCTCGACCAGCTCGACGTCGTGGGAGATCACCACGAAGCCGCCGCGGTAGTTCTTGAGGTAGTCGCGCAGCCAGACGATGGAGTCCGCGTCGAGGTGGTTGGTGGGCTCGTCCAGGAGCAGCGTGTCGGCGTCCGAGAAGAGGATGCGGGCCAGCTCGACGCGGCGGCGCTGACCGCCGGAGAGGGTGTGCAGCGGCTGGCCGAGCACCCGGTCGGGCAGGCTGAGCGCGGCGGCGATGGTGGCGGCCTCGGCCTCGGCGGCGTACCCGCCCTTGGTGAGGAACTCCGTCTCCAGGCGCTCGTACTTCTTCATCGCCTTCTCGCGGGTGGCACCCTTGCCGTTCGCCATCCGGTCCTCGTTCTCCCGCATCTTGCGCAGGATCTCGTCCAGGCCGCGGGCGGACAGCACCCGGTCCCTGGCGAGCACGTCGAGGTCGCCGGTGCGGGGGTCCTGGGGGAGGTAGCCGACCTCGCCGGAGCGGGTGATGGTGCCGGCGGCGGGGGTGCCCTCGCCGGCGAGGCACTTGGTGAGGGTGGTCTTGCCGGCGCCGTTGCGGCCGACGAGGCCGATGCGGTCGCCCTTGGCGATGCGGAAGCTGGCGGACTCGATGAGCAGACGGGCGCCGGCGCGCAGCTCGATGCCGGAGGCGGTGATCACGGGGAGGTACTCCAGGGCGGAAGGACGGGCGGAGGAACGACAGGCGGTGACGACTGGACGCCGTTACTCACGCACGCGCACAAGGAGGACTGCCATGGAAGCCAGTCTACTGGCGGTGTCCAACGACTTTTCCGGGCCCGGACGCGCGGCTTCCCCCGCGGGGCGGGCGTTGTCGGCGGGACGGCGGCGGCGCCCGGTGCCAGACTGAGACGCAGCTCACAGATCACGGGACGGCGCTGCCGTACGGAAGGGGCTGAGCACGATGGCGGACGCGGGAGCGGGTGTGCCGACGGTGTACCCCACGATCCTCTACGACGACGCGAAGGCGGCGATCAGAACGCTCACCGAGGCCTTCGGCTTCACGAAGGAGGCGGTGTACGAGGCCGAGGACGGGTCGGTGGTGCACGCGGAGCTGTCCTGCGGCAACGGCAGGGTGATGCTGGGCTCGCGGGGCCGCGAGGGAGTCTTCGCGCGGGCCATGGCGGGAGCGGGCCCCGCCGGGGTGTACGTGGTGGTCGCGGAGGTCGACGCGCACCACGCGCGGGCGGTGGAGCACGGGGTGGAGATCCTGATGCCGCCGACCGACCAGGACTACGGCTCGCGCGACTACATGGCGCGCGACGCGGAGGGCAACGTCTGGAGTTTCGGGACGTACGCGCCGGGGGCGCCGCACTGAGGGGCGGGGGCGGGCCCGCGACGGGCCCGCCCCCGCCCCTTCCCGGTCAGGAGCCTCCGGTGTGGACCTGGAACGCCGCCTTGCGGACGGCCTTGGCCAGGGCCGGGTCCGGGTGGGCGGCGGCGAGCGCGACCAGGACCTGGACCGTGCGCGGGTGGCCGACGGCGCGGACCTCGTCCAGCAGGGCCGGGACCGTGCCCTGGACCGCCGAGTCGAGGTGGCGCACCAGCAGGCCGGTCTCGCCGTGGTCGGCGACGGCCGCCGCGGTGTCCACCCAGAGCCAGGTGGCCTCCTCGCGGCTGAGGACCTCCTGGGCGTCCTCGGGGTCCTTCCCGTCGTACTCGGCGAGCCAGAGCAGCGCGTAGGGGCGCAGCGACGGGTCGGTGAGGACGGCGCGGACCTCGGGTTCGGCGGGGGCGCCGACGACGCGCAGCGCCTCGAAGGCGAGCCCGCGCAGCAGGGCGTCCTCGCCCCGGGCCACGTCGAGCAGTTCGGCGACGGCGCTGCCGACCGGGCGGGCGGCCAGCCAGGCCCGGTACTCGGCACGGGCGGGGCCGGGGGTGAGCCGGGCGCAGCCGAGGAGCATGTCGGCGGCGGCCTGTTCGATGTTGCCGGCCGGGCTCTGGGCGGCGACGCAGATCTGTTCCAGCTTGACCCAGACCGCCCAGTTGCCGAGGGGGGTGAGGGTGGCCTGGCCGTTGCCGAGGGTGAGGGCGCCCACGGCCGCCAGCCCTTCGAGGGCCCAGTCGAGCAGCAGGGCGATGAGTTCGGGGGTGTGGGCGGTGGGGGCCGGGTCGGCGGGGCCGGGCAGCGGCTCGGGGCCGTAGGGGACCTCGCAGCGCTCCTCGTGCAGTTCGGCGACGCGCTGGCCCAGGAGGTCGAGCAGCGCGGGTACGGGGACGGGGCCGGCCGAGAGCTGGAGCAGCGAGAGGACCTGGGGCACGGCTTCGACGGCCTCGGCGACGACGGTGGACTCGACGTCGCGGGGCGCGGGGTGAGCCGGGCGCAGCCGAGGAGCATGTCGGCGGCGGCCTGTTCGATGTTGCCGGCCGGGCTCTGGGCGGCGACGCAGATCTGTTCCAGCTTGACCCAGACCGCCCAGTTGCCGAGGGGGGTGA
>NZ_JAKRGC010000394.1 GCF_022347745.1 Streptomyces sp. OfavH-34-F | reverse complement strand
CGCGCCCGGGCCGCCGCCGCGCGCGCCCGGATCGACGCCGCCCTGGCGGCCGCGGGGCTCGACCCCGCCGCACTGCCCAAGGACGAGCGCACCGCCGTACGCGACCTGGAGCGGCCTCAGGCGCTGCGGCTGTCCGTGGCCCTGGCGCTGATGGGCCGGCCCCGGCTGCTCGCGGTGGACGACACCGACCTGAAGCTGGCCTACGCCGAGCGCGACGAGGTCTGGGAGCTGCTGCGCTCCGTGGCCGCCGCCGGCACCACGGTGCTCGCCGTCTGCAGCGAGGCGCCCGGGGACGCCCTCGCCGTACGCACGGACGCCTCCCCCGAGACGGACACCACCGACGCCACCACGCACGAGGAGGAACCGGCCGATGCGTTCGCCGAGACTGGCCGCGCTTGAGCTGAGGCGCTTCGGCAGGGGGCGGCTGCCGCGCGCCGCCCTCGCCGCGCTCCTGCTGCTCCCGCTCCTCTACGGAGCCCTGTACCTGTGGTCCTTCTGGGATCCGTACGGACGGCTCGACCGCATCCCGGTCGCCCTGGTCAACGACGACCGGGGCGCCACCGCCGACGGCAGGCGCATCGCGGCCGGCGACGAGATCACCGGCAAGCTGCTCGAATCCAAGGTCTTCGACTGGCACGAGGTGAGCGCCGCCGAGGCGGACCAAGGCGTCGAGGACGGCACGTACTACCTCTCCCTGCGCATGCCCGCCGACTTCAGCGAGCGCATCGCCTCCAGCGCCAGCGACTCCCCCGAGACCGGCGCGCTCCAGGTGCGCACCAACGACGCGAACAACTACATCGTCGGGCAGATCTCCCGGACGGTGTTCTTGGAGGTCCGCACGGCCGCGTCGGCCAACGCCTCGCGCGGCTTCCTCGACCGGATCTTCATCAACTTCTCCGATCTGCACGACGAGACGGCGAAGGCCGCCAAGGGCGCGGCCGACCTCCGCAGCGGCAGCGCCAAGGCCAAGAAGGGCTCGAAGGACCTGGCGGACGGGCTCAAGGACGCCAAGGCCGGCAGCGGCAGCCTGGCAGGCGGGCTGGTGAAGCTGAACCGGGGCGCCGGCGATCTGAAGACCGGCTCCCGCGAGGTCGCCGACGGCACCGGGCAGCTCGCCGCCAAGGTCAACGGGGTGGCCGCCGACGTGCGCCCGTTCCTCAAGGACAACGGGAAGGCCATCGGCGACACCGCCCGGCTGGTCGCCGACACCTCCGAGGCGGTACGCCACAACCTGGACCTGCTGGTGAAGTCGGCGCCCACCGCCGCCACCGCCGCGCACACCGCCGCCGACGACCTCACTGAGGTGCACCGCACCCGCTGCGCGGAGGCCCCCGAACCCGACCCCACCGTCTGCACGCCGCTGGGGCGGGCCGTGACGGCGGCGGACGACGTCGCCGACGTGGCCGACGACGTGAAGGCCCTGGTCGCGAACCAGAACGGGGACCTCACCGCGCTGCGCGGCCGGCTGACCACCCTGGAGAAGCAGGCCAAGGCCCTCGCCACCCGCTCCCCGCACCTGGACGAGGACCTGGAGTCCGCGGTCAAGAAGATCAACGCGCTGAACACCGGCGCCCACAAGGTCGCCAAGGGCGCCGAGAAGCTGCACACCGGCCTCGCCACGGCCAAGACCGGCGCGACCGACCTCGACACCGGCGTCGGCCGGCTCGAAACCGGGGCCACCAGCCTCGACCGGGGCCTGGTCCGCATCAAGGACGGCTCGGCCTCGCTCGCCAAGGGCCTCGGCGACGGCGTGGACAAGATCCCGGACTACGGCAAGGAGGACCGCGACGCCCGGACCGAGGTCATGGCCGACCCCGTGCGGCTGGCCTCCCAGTCGCTGCACTCCGCGCCCAACTACGGCACCGGCTTCGCGCCCTACTTCATCCCGCTCTCCCTCTGGGTCGGCGCGATGGTGGCGTACATGCTGATCCAGCCGCTCGGCCGGCGCGCGCTGGCCGCCGGGGCACCCGCCTGGCGGATCGCCCTCGCGGGCTGGCTGCCGGTGGCCGGGATCGGGCTGCTCCAGGTGGCGGCGCTGATGTCCGTCCTGCACTGGGGCCCCGGCCTGGACATGGCGCACACCGCCGGAACACTGGCCTTCCTGGCCCTGGTGACCTGCTGCTTCGCGGCCATCGTGCAGTGGCTGAACGCCTGCTTCGGGGCGGCCGGACGCATCCTCGTCCTGGCGCTGCTGATGCTCCAGCTGACCTCGGCCGGCGGCACCTACCCCGTACAGACCAGTCCGGGCTTCTTCAACGCCATCCACCCCTATCTGCCGATGAGCTACGTCGTCGAGGGGCTGCGCCGGCTCATCACGGGCGGCGGGCTCGGCCCGGTCTGGCAGGGCTGCGCGGTCCTCGCCGCGTTCACCGCGGGGGCGCTCGCGCTGACCGCGCTGTCGGCCCGCCGCAAGCAGATGTGGACCCTGGAGCGGCTCCATCCGGAGCTGAGCCTGTGAGCGCCCACGGACCTGTGAGAATCGGAGGCATGGAAAGCAGTAGCGGCGCGCGCCGCCAGGCCACCCGGCAGAGGCTCTACGAAGCGGCCGTCACCCTCATCGCCGAGAAGGGCTTCTCGGCGACCACGGTGGACGAGATCGCCGACCGGGCCGGGGTCGCCAAGGGCACCGTCTACTACAACTTCAAGAGCAAGACGGAACTCTTCGAGGAGCTGCTGCGCCACGGCGTCGGACTGCTCACCGCCTCCCTGCGGACGGCGGCCGAGGAGACCGCGGCCCGCGGCGGCAGCCGGGTCGAGGCGCTGGACGCCATGATCCGGGCCGGTCTCGTCTTCATCGACCGCTACCCCGCCTTCACCCAGCTGTACGTGGCGGAGCTGTGGCGCACCAACCGCGCCTGGCAGTCCACCCTGCTCGTGGTGCGCCGCGAGGCGGTCGCCGTGGTGGAGGGCGTCATCGAGGAGGGCGTCGCGGGCGGCGAGCTGAGCGAGGAGATCGACGTCCCGCTGACGGCGGCGGCGCTGGTCGGCATGGTGCTGGTGGCGGCGCTGGACTGGCAGGCGTTCCAGCCGGAGCGCTCGATCGACGACGTGCACTCGGCGCTGTCCCTGCTGCTGCGCGGCCGGGTGAGCGGGCACTGAGGGCCCGCTCACCCACCCCCGTACGCACGGAAGGCGCCGGAGGAGTATCCCCCGTGACCGCGTCCCCCACGGTCCCGTCTCCTCCGCCGCGCCTCCGCCGGAAGGAGGTGCCGCACCACTACCGCCGCCCCGTGCCGGCGGTGGCGGGGCGGCGCCCCTTCCGTGCCGCTCACTCTGCCGTCCGGACGGGTCGCGGCCCATCCGTGCGGCTACTCAACCCGCGCCCTGAGTACGGGTACTCAGATTCCGGTGCCCACGCCCTGCCGCGTTGTCGGACCCGCTGGCTACGATCACCAGCGTGTCGGTACTCCCTCTGGTATTCACAAGCGGCTGGGCGAGCGGGATCAACGCGTACGCGGTGGTCCTCCTGCTCGGCATATTCGGCGCGACCGGCGTCAGCGACGAGGTGCCCGCCTCCCTCCAGCGCACGGACGTGCTGGTGGTCGTCGCGGTGCTCTTCCTCTGCGAGGTGGTCGCGGACAAGATCCCGTACGTGGACACCGTCTGGGACGCGGTGCACACGGTGGTCAGGCCGGTGGCCGGCGCGGTCGTGGCGGCGCTGCTGGCCGGGGAGAGCGGTTCGCTGCCCGAGATCGCGGCCGGGGCCATCGGGGGGTCCACCGCGCTGGTGAGCCATCTGGTCAAGGCCGGTACGCGCATGGCGGTCAACAGCTCCCCCGAGCCGTTCAGCAACATCGTGCTGAGCGCCGTCGAGGACCTGGGCGTCGCGGCCGTCATCACCTTCGCGATCTTCCATCCGTGGATAGCGGCCGGCATCGCCGGGACGTTCCTGGTCACGGGCCTGGTGATCGTGGTCTTCCTGGCCTCCCGCATCCGCCGGTTCTGGCGCCGCCGGGCGCAGCGCCGCGAGGAGAAGCGCCGCGCGCGGTCGGGCTTCCCGGCGCCGGGCGTGCCGCCGACCTGACGGCCGGGCCCCGTGGGGCGGCCGTTAGGGTCGCGTGCATGGCACGAATTGCGGTGATCGGCGCCGGGATGGGCGCGATGGCGGCGGCGGCCCGGCTGGCCGTGGCAGGCCACCGGGTGACGGTGTACGAGCGGTCCGGCGGCTACGGCGGTGCGCTCGGGCGGCACACCGAGGAGGGCTTCGCGTTCGACACGGGCCCCGGGTTGCTGCACCTGCCCGCCGTCTACCGGGACCTGTTCGTGAAGACCGGCAAGGAGCCGCTGGAGCGGTGCGTGACGCTCACCCAGGTGGATCCGGCGAGCCGTCACCTCTTCGCGGACGGCACCGACGTCCGGCTGCCGAACGCCTCGCGGGCCGGGACCGTCGCCGCCCTGGACGCGGCGCTGGGCGGGGGCGCGGGCGCGCAGTGGGGAGCCTTCCTGGACCGGGCCAGGGACGCGTGGGACCGCTCGCGGCGCCCGCTCCTGGAGGAGCCGCTGCGCCCGGACTGGCAGGTGCTGGGCCGCGATCCGTATCCGGCCGTGGAGCGCCGGCGGCTGCTGCGTCCGGCGCGGCGGGCGACGACGGTGGCCGAGGCGGGTGCCCTGGAGCTGGCCGATCCCCGGCTGGCGGCGCTGCTCGACGGGTACGTGCTGGCCTACGGGCTCGACCCGGGCCGTGCCCCGGCGGGCGCGGCGCTGCTGCCGTACATGGAGGAGACGTTCGGCAGCTGGTACGTCATGGGCGGGATGCGGGAGCTGGCGCGCGCGGTGTACGAGCGGTGCCTGGCCCGGAAGGTGGAGTTCGTCTTCGGGGCCGAGGTGGCCCGGGTCGTGGTGGCGGACGGCCGCGCGGCGGGCGTGGAGCTGGCGGACGGCACGGTGGCGGAGGCCGCGCACGTGGTGCTGGGGGCGCGGCCGTGGCCGGGGCTGCTGCCCGGCGGGAGCTG
>NZ_JAKRGC010000393.1 GCF_022347745.1 Streptomyces sp. OfavH-34-F | reverse complement strand
CGCTGCAGCCCCCGCGGCTGCGGCGCCGGTCTTGTCCGCCGTGCCGGTCTTGCCCGGCTTGTAGTCGGCGAAGAAGTCCCACCAGGCGCGGTCGACCGAATCCGGGTCCTGGAGGTACTGCTGGTAGATCTCGTCGACGAGCCACTCATTGGCGCCGAAGGCGGCGGCCGGGTTGGTGCCCGGACCGGCCTGATCGGTCGAGATGCTCGAGTTACTGGGGGACTGAGACGACACGGCGGCAACCGCCCTCTTCCGCTTCACAAGGTGATGGACAGCGGGAATCAAGGCTACGCCTCCGCGACCGTTCCCTGCAGTCCGGGGACGCCTTCGTCGTGCAAGTCACATCGAAAGCCGGGTTTCGGCGCAGGAAATGGCGGGAAACAAGCATGGTTCCGCTTCGCTCCGGGTACGCGGGGCCGCAACTGCCGCCCCCTGGACCGTACCCCGTGCACAGAACACGCAGAACGCGCCCTTCCGGTTCGAACCCTATGTCAACCTCGCGGTTGAGGAATCCCCGGAAGAGTGACGCGGATGCGGCAGCCGCGAGCGGATTCGGCCACGCCGATCCGGCCGCCGTGCAGATCCACCGCCCAGCGCGCGATCGCCAGCCCCAGACCCGTCCCGCCGTCGCTCCCCGGACCGTGCGGGGAGGCCACCTCGCCCCGGTTGAAGCGCTCGAAGACACGGTGCCGCTCGGACTCCGGAATGCCCGGCCCTTCGTCCACGACCTCCAGGTGCAGGGACTCCGGCTGCGGGCCGCGCCGGGCCAGCACCGTCACCCGGCCGTGCGGCGGGCTGTGCTTGACGGCGTTGTCGATGAGATTGGCCACTACCTGGTGCAGCCGCTCCGCGTCCGCGTGCGCGGTCAGCTCCGGCGGCGACACGTCCAGGTGCAGATGGACGTCCGTACGCGAGTGGTTCCCGGACCCCGAGGAGAGCCGGCGGTGCGCGGCGGCGAGGTTCGCCTCCTTGAGGACCCCCGAGAGATACGGCCACACCTCGAAGCGGCCCGCCTTCAGCGTGACCACGCCGTTGTCCAGCCGGGACAGGTCGAGCAGCGTCTCCACCAGCCTGCCGAGCCGCTCCGTCTGTTTCAGCGCCGTGCGCATCGTCTCCGGGTCGGCCGAGGACACCCCGTCCACGACGTTCTCCAGGACGGCTCTCAGCGCCGCGATGGGCGTCCGCAGCTCGTGCGAGACGTTGGCCACCAGCTCCTTGCGGTGCCGGTCCACCGCCGCCAGGTCGTCCGCCATCAGATTGATGGTCTGCGCCAGGTCCCCCAGCTCGTCGCGCCGGTCCGCCCCGTTGACCCGCCGGGTGTAGTCACCGTGCGAGATCGACCGGGCCACCGCGCGCATCTCGTCCAGCGGCGCGGTCAGGCCGTGCGCCACGAACTGGGTGATGAGCAGGGTCGCGATGACCGAGAACACGGTGATGAACCGCAGCTCGGTCCGGGTGCGCAGGGCCACCATGAGCAGCCCCGTCGTGATGAAGACCGACACCACCACCAGGGTGCCCAGCTTGGCCTTGATCGAGAACGGCCGCAGCCCCGGTCCGGGCGCGCTCATGGCGCGGGGGTCTCCAGCGCGTAGCCCACGCCGTGCACGGTACGGATGCGCTCCGCGCCGATCTTCCGGCGCAGCGCCTTGATGTGGCTGTCCACCGTCCGGGTGCCCGAGGCGTCCGCCCAGTCCCACACCTCGGCGAGCAGCTGCTCGCGGGAGAGCACCGCGCGCGGCGTGTTCGCCAGGCAGACCAGCAGGTCGAACTCGGTCGGGGTGAGGTGGACGTCCTCGGCGCGGACCCGCACCCGGCGCTGCGCGTGGTCGATCTCCAGCTCACCGAGACGGAGTATCCCGCTGCGCGGGGTCACGGCCGCGAGCGCGGCCCGCTCCACCCGGCGCAGCAGCACGTGCACCCGGGCCGCCAGCTCCCGCATCGAGAACGGCTTGGTCATGTAGTCGTCGGCGCCGACCCCGAGGCCGACGAGCATGTCCGTCTCGTCGTCCCGCGCGGTCAGCATCAGCACCGGCACCGGCCGCTGGGCCTGGACCCGGCGGCACACCTCCAGCCCGTCGAAGCCCGGCAGCATGATGTCGAGCACCATCAGGTCCGGCTGCCACGCCTCGGCGGCGTCCACGGCGGCCGGACCGTCGAGGGCGGTCTGGACCAGGAAGCCCTCCGCCCGCAGCCGGGCGGAAATGGCGTCCACGATCGTCGCGTCGTCCTCGACCACCAGCACGCGGCGCTGCGCGCCAGGGGTGGCCGTCACGCCGCTGTGGGTGGTGTGTGTCTGTTCCATCGCCCCGCCCCTGCCCGTTCTCACGGAGGCCATTCCCCCGGACGTACGGTTTTCGCTCGTGAATTTCGTGGGTGATCCCGCTATCGCTCAGCAGCGTAGAGGCAGCGGAGGGTTTCCGGCTACGCAGGGTGCAAGTCCGGAGCGCTCCGGCGGGCCGCCGGGGCCGGCCGGACTGTCGCGCTTGTGGCGCTTGAACCCCGAGTGCCGGGGCCTTTCCGATACCCGGCGGGGGGATGTCAGTCCGCGCGAAGTGCGAGATGGACCACGTCGGGCACACCTCGGGCAACGCCCACTTCTTCCGTCCTTACCCCCTGGAATCCGGCATTCCGTAGGGCCTGGTCGAACGCGGGGGACGGTTGTGCGGACCACACGGCGAGCACGCCGCCCGGATTCAGCCGCGCCCGGCAGTCGGCGAGACCCGCGGGGGAGTAGAGGTTCCCGTTGTCGTCCGTGACGGTCCAGTCCGGCCCGTTGTCGATGTCGAGGCACAGAGCGTCGTAACGGTCCGTAGTCGTGCCCAGGTACGCGACGAGGTCGGTCGTCAGGATCTCCGTGCGCGGATCGGCGAGCGCCGGTCCGGAGATCGCGGCCAGCGGACCGTCCAGGTGCCAGCCCACGATCGCCTCCTCCCGCTCGGCGACCACGATCCGGCCCCAGCGGGCGTCGGTGGCGGCCCGGGCCAGCGAGAACCCCACCCCGAGCCCGCCGATGAGCACGGAGGGCGCGACGCGGCCGGCCGGCAGCGCGGCGAGCGCGGCGTCGATCAGCAGCCGTTCGGACCGCCCGTCCGAGGTGTCCATCAGGAAGCAGCCGTTGGCGATGATCTCGAAGTCCTCACCCCGCCCGCGCAGGACCACCTCGCCGTACGGTCCCTCGCGGCGGTCCAGGGTGACGGGGGCGTCGGCGTCGGGGCCGAACGTGTGGCGCATGGCACTGATCTCCGGTGGCCGGGGTCGATGTCGTCCCGGCCATCCTGTCGCGCCGGGGCGGGCCGGGGCCAGTGCGTCACCTGTGCGACGGGGCCCCGGGCCTCCGGCGGGCCCCGGCGCCCCGGATCAGCCCCGCTCGCGGCGCGCCCCAAGCACCGCGTACAGCACGGTGCCCGCGGCGAACAGCGCCGACGCCGTCAGCCACGCCCCGTCCTGCGGCCCCGGCTGCATGGGCCACGCCCACACGGAGGCCGCGCCGCCCGGCGTGCGCGGGGCGGCCAGGTAGACGGCGCCGCCGTAGACGGTCATCGGCAGCCAGCTGAGCCGCGCCCCGATGAGGGCGGCCGACGCGGCGGTGACCCCGGTCGCCCCGAGCACGTTGCGGATCATGCCCGGTGCGCCGAAGACCTCGGGATGTCCGGGGACGGCGAGCGCGAGGGCCGCCCCGGCCGGGACGGCGAGCGCCAGCAGGTGCAGCAGCCGCCGGGGCCACCAGCGCCGCACCGCCGTCCGGTCCAGCTCGTCGGCGGCCGCGTACAGGCTCGTGCCGATGGCCGACGCGGCCAGCAGCGGGGCGAGGACCAGGACCGGCACCCGGGCCCGGTGGTCGAAGTTCGGCTGAGCCACGAGCCAGTGGGCGGCCCAGGCGGCGAGCAGGACGACCCCGGCCAGCACGGCGGCGGTACGGGGGAGGGCGCGCGAGCGTACGTAGAGGGAAGCGGCGTGACGGTTCACAGGGCCGGCACCTCGGCGGGGTCGCAGCTCGCGCGCGTGGTCATGAACCGGCCCAGCCAGGCGCGGCGCTCGGCGTCGGGCATGGCTTCGAGGCGGAGCAGCTCGGGGGACTTCTCGGCGCCGGGAGGCAGTGCGCCCTCGGGCCCGGCGAGCCAGGTGGCGACAGCGACATCCGTCTCCCACGAGGGGCTGCCGTCGTCGTCCGTGGCGTCGGCGTCACGGCACTCCCGGTGCGCGAGATTGAGGCCCACTTGCCAGGCGTAGTCCCCGGTGTGCCTCAGCCGCCCGCGCAAGAGGTACCAGCCGGTGTTCGGGGTGGGCATCCACGCCTCGTCGGCGTTGCGCACGGGAAGCCGGTCGACGTAACGCTTCGGCGCGCCCCGCACTCCCTCCAGCCTCCCGGTCAGCCCCGACAACGCCTCCGCGACCTGGGGCAGCAGATGTTCCTGGCGCCCGCTCAGGCAGATCTGCGGGCTGCCCTCCGTGCAGACGAGGCGGCCGGCCGCCGAGTCGTCCCGGAACAGCCCGTCGCCCGCGGACACGATGAGCGGGGCGACGGCGGCGGCCGCGGCGAGCGGTACGACGGCGGCGAGCCGGCGCCGGGCCACGACGGCGGTGAGCGCGGCGACCGCGAGCCCGCAGGTCCAGAGCGCCATGGCGGGCGCGTACCACCACACCGGCAGCTGGTTCTCCAGCGGTGTCTCCGTCGCCGGATCGAGGTACCGCGCGGCGGAGTCGGTGTACGTGGGCACACCCAGGAGCAGATACATCAGCGCGGCGACGACGGGCGCGGCCAGCCGCCACCGGCAGAGCACGCCCCCGGTGAACCCGGCCAGTGCCGCAGCCGCCAGGAATGCGCCGTCCGCCACCGCGACGGACGGTGACGGGCCGCCGCCGCCCGCGTAGGGCCAGGTCGCCAGCAGCGAGGCGGCCAGCGCCACGGCGTACCCGGCGAGCGCCCACAGGGCGACCGGCAGCACGGCGGACGCCGTCCGCGACC
>NZ_JAKRGC010000392.1 GCF_022347745.1 Streptomyces sp. OfavH-34-F | reverse complement strand
GGGGCGCTGGACCGCCATCCGCTGCGCGAACTGGTGACGGCCTCGCGCCCGCTTCCGCTGGTGGTGGAGCGCCGGCGGGCGCTGTACGGCTCCTGGTACGAGCTGTTCCCGCGCTCCGAGGGGGCGAGGTTCGAGCCGGTGAAGCCGCGCCGGGGGCGGGGCGCCGAGCCGCCCCGGCTGGTCGGCGGCACGTTCCGCACGGCGGCCGAGCGGCTTCCGGCGGTCGCCGCGATGGGCTTCGACGTGGTGTACCTGCCGCCGGTCCACCCCATCGGCACGACCCATCGCAAGGGCCCGAACAACTCGCTGAACCCCGGTCCGCAGGACGTGGGGGTGCCCTGGGCGATCGGTTCGGCAGCGGGCGGGCACGACGCCGTCCATCCGGACCTGGGCACGCTGGAGGACTTCGACCACTTCGTGGAGACGGCACGCACCCTGCGGATGGAGGTGGCCCTGGACTTCGCGCTCCAGTGCTCGCCGGACCATCCGTGGGTGCGGGAGCGTCCGGAGTGGTTCCGGCACCGGCCGGACGGCTCGATCGCGTACGCGGAGAATCCGCCGAAGAAATACCAGGACATCTATCCGATCGCCTTCGACAAGGACCTTCCGGGCATCGTCGCGGAGAGCGTGCGCATTCTGCGTTTCTGGATGGACCACGGGGTGCGCATCTTCCGGGTCGACAATCCGCACACCAAGCCGGTGGTCTTCTGGGAGAAGGTCATCGCGGAGATCAACGGGACCGATCCGGACGTCATTTTCCTGGCCGAGGCGTTCACCCGCCCTGCGATGATGCGTACGCTCGCGGCGATCGGTTTCCAGCAGTCGTACACATATTTCACCTGGCGCAACACGCGGCGCGAGATCACCGATTACGTGACCGAACTGGCGGGTGAGACCGCCGCGTTCATGCGGCCCAATTTCTTCGTGAACACCCCCGACATCCTTCCCGGATACCTCCAGGAGGGCGGCAGGCCCGCCTTCGAGGCACGGGCGGTGCTCGCGGCGACCCTCTCCCCCTCCTGGGGGGTGTACGCGGGGTTCGAGCTGTGCGAGAACACCCCGGTCCATGACGGCAGTGAGGAGTACCTCGACTCGGAGAAGTACGAGATCCGGCCCAGGGACTGGGAAGCCGCCGAGCGCGAGGGCCGTTCGCTCGCCCCGCTCATCACCTCGCTCAACCGGATCAGGCGCCGCAACCCGGCCCTGCAGCAGCTGCGTGACGTGCACTTCCACCCGTCGGACAACGACGCGGTCATCGTCTACAGCAAGCGTTCCGGTTCGAACATCCTTCTGGTGGTCGTCAACCTCGACCCGCACCACACCCAGGAGGCGACCGTCTCGTTGGACATGCCGCAACTCGGCCTCGACCGGCACGAGAGCGTGCCGGTGCGTGACGAGCTCACCGGCACTTCCTATCACTGGGGCAGGACGTTCTATGTGCGCCTCGAACCGGGTGTGACACCCGCGCACATCGCCGTTCTGCGACCGTCCCCGCAGACCGGAGGGTCACCCACACCATGATCGTCAATGAGCCCGTCCACGACACGTTCGAGGACACCCCGGCCAAGGACCGCGATCCCGACTGGTTCAAACGTGCCGTGTTCTACGAGGTCCTCGTCCGGTCCTTCCAGGACTCCAACGGCGACGGCATCGGAGACCTCAAGGGCCTCACCGCCAAGCTGGACTACCTGCAGTGGCTGGGCGTCGACTGCCTCTGGCTGCCACCGTTCTTCAAGTCGCCGCTGCGCGACGGCGGTTACGACGTCTCCGACTACACGGCCGTGCTGCCGGAGTTCGGCGACCTCGCCGACTTCGTGGAGTTCGTCGACGCCGCCCACCAGCGCGGCATGCGCGTGATCATCGACTTCGTCATGAATCACACCAGCGACCAGCACGAGTGGTTCCAGCAGTCCCGGACCGATCCGGACGGGCCGTACGGCGACTACTACGTCTGGGCCGACGACGACAAGCAGTTCCCGGACGCCCGGATCATCTTCGTGGACACGGAGACGTCCAACTGGACCTTCGACCCGGTGCGCAAGCAGTACTACTGGCACCGGTTCTTCTCGCACCAGCCCGACCTCAACTACGAGAACCCGGCGGTGCAGGAGGAGATCATCTCCGCGCTCCGGTTCTGGCTGGACCTGGGCATCGACGGCTTCCGGGTCGACGCCGTGCCGTACCTCTACCAGCGCGAGGGCACCAACTGCGAGAACCTGCCCGAGACCCACAACTTCCTCAAGCGGGTCCGCAAGGAGATCGACGCCAACTACCCGGACACGGTCCTGCTCGCCGAGGCCAACCAGTGGCCCGAGGACGTCGTGGACTACTTCGGGGACTACGCCGCCGGCGGCGACGAGTGCCACATGGCGTTCCACTTCCCGGTGATGCCGCGCATCTTCATGGCGGTGCGCCGCGAGAGCCGCTACCCGGTCTCGGAGATCCTGGCGAAGACACCGGCCATCCCGGACAACTGCCAGTGGGGCATCTTCCTGCGCAACCACGACGAGCTGACGCTCGAGATGGTGACGGACGAAGAACGCGACTACATGTACGCGGAGTACGCCAAGGACCCGCGGATGCGCGCCAACATCGGCATCCGCCGCCGGCTCGCCCCGCTGCTGGACAACGACCGCAACCAGATCGAGCTGTTCACCGCGCTGCTGCTGTCGCTGCCGGGCTCCCCGATCCTCTACTACGGGGACGAGATCGGGATGGGCGACAACATCTGGCTGGGCGACCGGGACGCCGTGCGCACCCCGATGCAGTGGACGCCCGACCGCAACGCGGGCTTCTCCTCCAGCGATCCGGGCCGGCTCTACCTGCCCACGATCATGGACCCGGTCTACGGCTACCAGGTCACCAACGTCGAGGCGTCGACGGCCTCGCCGTCCTCGCTGCTGCACTGGACCCGGCGGATGATCGAGATCCGCAAGCAGAACCCGGCGTTCGGCCTCGGCACCTACAGCGAACTGCCGTCGTCGAACCCGGCCGTCCTCGCCTTCACCCGTGAGCACGGGGACGACCTCGTGCTGTGCGTCCACAACTTCTCGCGGTTCGCACAGCCGACGGAGCTGGACCTCAGGTCGTTCAACGGGCGTCATCCGGTGGAGCTGACCGGTGGGGTGCGCTTCCCCGCCATCGGTCAGTGGCCCTATCTGCTGACGCTCGCGGGACACGGCTTCTACTGGTTCCGGCTGCGCAAGGACGCGCCGCCGAGCTGACGGGCCGGGGCCACCGGCGGGGCGGTTCACGCCGCCCCGCACGGGGTGCCCGCCGGCGCCCGCACGCCGAGTCCGTACGGATCATCCTGACCCGACACGTCCCGCACAGCCGGACAGCCCATGCCGCAATCCGGGACACTCTTCGCATCCTGTGGTGTGCCCTGGGGAAAGGACGCGACGCCATGTTGGAGGCACCAGACGCCTCGGCCCCGGACGCGGGCTCGCGCACAGGCTCCCAGGTCACCCTGGCGAACAGCACAGCCCTGATCCCGTCCCTCGGGCCCCTGCTCCACGACTGGCTGCCCCGGCAGCGGTGGTTCGCGGGCAAGGGGCGGCCCATCACCGCCTTCTCGCTCGTCGCGGCCACCGAGATGCTGCCGGTGGACGGCGGAGCCGGCGCCGCGCCGGGGCTGCTGCACCTGCTGGTCCGGGCCCACCAGCCCACCCTGTCCGCCCAGCCGCCCGCCGACTGCTACCAACTGCTCCTCGGGGTGCGCCCGGTACTGCCGCCGCACCTCGCGCCCGCCGCCCTCGGCCGGGTCCAGGAGGGGCCGCTGGCCGGGCTCACCGTCTACGACGGGCTGCACGACGCACGCCTCGCCGCACTGCTGCTGGAACGATTTCGCACCCCCGGCCGGCTCGGTGCCGTGCGCTTCGACCGCGGCGCCGAACCGATCCCCCGGCAGCTGCCGCCCCGGGTGCTGGACACCGAGCAGTCCAACTCCTCACTGGTGTACGGGGACGCCTACATCCTCAAGATCTTCCGCAGGGTCTTCCCCGGCACCAACCCGGACCTGGAACTCCCGCTCGTCCTGTCCCGCGAGGGCTGCGGCCGCGTCCCGGCCCCGCTCGCCTGGTTCGAGGCGGCGGTCCCGGAGCGGCTCACCCTCGGGGTGCTCCAGCCCTATCTGCGCGGCGCCCAGGACGGCTGGCAGCTCGCCCTGCGCGCCCTCGCCACCGGGCACGACTTCCTGCCCGAGGCACGCGCGCTCGGCCGCGCCACCGCCGAGGTGCACACCGCGCTCGCCGCCGCCCTGCCCACCCCGGTCCTGCGCCGCTCCCAGACCGACGAGCTGGCCGCCGCCATGGTGGAGCGGCTGGAGGCGGCCGCCCACGCGGTGCCCGACCTCGTCCCGTACGTCCCCCGGCTGCGCACCGCGTTCGACGCGGTGGCGGCCCTGGGCCACCGGGGGCGCAGCTGGGCCGCGCAGCGGGTGCACGGCGACCTCCACCTCGGCCAGACCCTGCGCGGCGCCGACGGGTTCTGGTCGCTGATCGACTTCGAGGGCGAGCCGGCCCGGCCGCTCCCGGAGCGCCGCAGCCCCCAGCCACCGGTCCGCGACGTCGCCGGCATGCTCCGGTCCTTCGACTACGCGGCCCGCACGCACCGGCCCTGGAAGCCCGAGTGGGCCGCCCGCTGCCGGGACGCCTACTGCGACGGCTACGCCGAGGCGGCGGGGACCGACCCGCGCGCCGAGCCGGAGCTGCTGCGCGCCCACGAGACCGACAAGGCGGTGTACGAGGTGCTGTACGAGGCCCGGCACCGGCCCGACTGGCTGCCGGTCCCGATGGCCGCGATCCACCGCCTGGCCGCCGGCTCCTCCGGCTGAGACCGGCCGCGCTCCCCCGCTCCCCCGATCCGCCTCCACCCCCGCCCCCCACGTTTCCGAGGAGTCAGTCTCCCGTGACCGCCCGCAAGCCGTCCCGCACCGCCAAGCCCGCGACGCCCGCCCGCACGGCCCCGGCCGACGCCGCGACGCCGCTCCCCGAGGCCCCGATCGCCGC
>NZ_JAKRGC010000391.1 GCF_022347745.1 Streptomyces sp. OfavH-34-F | reverse complement strand
GGGCGGGGGGCCCGCCGGGTGCGGTACGGGGCCGGTGGGCCGGCCGTCGTGCGGGCGCGCACCCCGCGCGCCCCACGCGCCGTGCGTACCGTCGTTGTCCATGAACCGTTGCCCCCTTGACCTGCCAGGTCCGTCACTGCACCGGCCAATCTAGTGCGCGCACACGGTGAGTTCAGCAACGCGCCCGGATAGTGACCGTCCGGGAGGCGCCTCGGAGCCGTATGCCGCCTTCTGTCCGCCGCGGACAACGACACGTGCGCGACCACTACCGATCGGAGCATGCCCGACGCCGTGTCCCCCGCCTAGCCTGCAGAGCGAGAAGCGTCCCGAGCACCCCCACAGGAGCCCCGCATGACCGAAATTCCGCAGGAGCGCCGACTCGTCACCGCCATTCCCGGTCCGAAGTCGGTCGAGCTGCAAGACCGGCGGCTCGCGGCGGTCGCCGCGGGCGTGGGCTCCACCCTGCCGGTGTTCACCGCGCGGGCGGGCGGCGGGATCATCGAGGACGTGGACGGCAACCGTCTGATCGACTTCGGTTCCGGCATCGCCGTGACGTCCGTCGGCGCCTCCGCCGAGGCCGTGGTGCGCCGGGCCTCCGCGCAGCTCGCGGACTTCACCCACACCTGCTTCATGGTCACCCCGTACGAGGGGTACGTGGAGGTCTGCGAGCGGCTCGCGGAGCTGACGCCGGGTGACCACGCGAAGAAGTCGGCGCTGTTCAACTCGGGCGCCGAGGCCGTCGAGAACGCCGTGAAGATCGCCCGCGCGTACACCAAGCGGACCGCGGTCGTCGTCTTCGACCACGGCTACCACGGCCGGACGAACCTCACGATGGCGCTGACCGCCAAGAACATGCCGTACAAGCACGGCTTCGGCCCGTTCGCGCCGGAGGTGTACCGGGTGCCGGTGGCGTACGGCTACCGCTGGCCGACCGGGCCCGAGAACGCGGGCGCGGAGGCGTCCGCGCAGGCCATCGACCAGATCACCAAGCAGATCGGCGCGGAGAACGTCGCCGCGATCATCATCGAGCCGGTGCTCGGCGAGGGCGGCTTCATCGAGCCGGCCAAGGGCTTCCTGCCCGCGATCGCGCGGTTCGCGAAGGACAACGGCATCGTGTTCGTCGCGGACGAGATCCAGTCGGGCTTCTGCCGTACCGGCCAGTGGTTCGCCTGCGAGGACGAGGGGATCGTCCCGGACCTGATCACGACCGCCAAGGGCATCGCGGGCGGCCTTCCGCTGTCCGCCGTGACCGGCCGCGCGGAGATCATGGACGCGGCGCACGCGGGCGGTCTCGGCGGTACGTACGGCGGCAACCCGGTCGCCTGCGCGGGCGCCCTCGGGGCCATCGAGACGATGCGCGAGCTGGACCTGAACAAGAAGGCGAAGCGCATCGAGGAGGTCATGAAGGGCCGCCTGGAGGGGATGCGCGAGAAGCTGCCGAACGGCGGGCTGATCGGTGACGTCCGGGGCCGGGGCGCGATGATCGCGATCGAGCTGGTGAAGCCGGGCTCCAAGGACCCGAACCCGGAGGCGGCGACCCGGCTCGCCAAGGCGTGCCACGCCGAGGGCGTCCTCGTCCTGACCTGCGGCACGTACGGCAACGTGCTGCGCTTCCTGCCGCCGCTGGTGATCGGCGAGGACCTGCTCAACGAGGGGCTGGACGTCCTGGAGGGCGCCTTCGCCGGGATCTGATCCGGGGCGCGCGGGGGCCTGTGAAGAAAAGGTGCGGGGGCGATGGCGGGTTACCGTACCCGCTATCGGTCCCCCGCCGCCTGACGTACGGTTTCCGCAGATGAGAGAAACACCCCGCTCGCAGGGCACTGCGGGCGAATCCGGGCCGGAGCCCTCCCGGCGCCGTCCCGGACGTGCCTTCGCGCACACCGCTGGAGCCTCACGCTCCGGAACTCCTCACCGATCGGGCGGCCGCTCGTCCCACACCCCCCGGAACGCGCGGCACCCCGGTCCACTCGTCCGCTCCGGAACAACCCCCCCAGTTCCGGGGCGGACGGTTTTCCTCCTCTCCCTGGTCGCGGGCCTCGCGGCCCTTTTCGCGCTGACCACCTGGCAGGTCGCGTCGGACGGCCCGCTGCGGGCGCTCGACGAGCGGGCCGGGCGGGCGCTGACCGGGCACGGCCCCCGGGGGCTGACCGAATTCCTCGCCGATCTCGGCAACATGCAGGTGGCCCTGCCGGTGCTGGGCTGTGCGATCGGCTGGGCGCTGCTGCGCGGGCGGCGGTGGGAGCCGCTGGGCGCGGCCCTCGCGATGGCGCTGGTGCCGCTGCTGGTCGTGCCGCTCAAGGAGGCGGTCGCGCGGCCCGGGCCGCTGACGGAGGCGACGGGCTACTACCCGTCCGGTCACGCGGCGACGGCCGCGGTGGCGTACGGGGCCTCGGCGCTGCTGCTGGCCGGGCGGGGGCGGCCGGCGTGGATGATGCCCGTCATCGCCGTCCTGCTGACGGCGATGACGGGCATCGGTCTGGTGCTCCGCGGCTATCACTGGCCGCTGGACGTGCTGGGCAGCTGGTTCCTGTGCGGGCTGCTGCTCCTGCTGCCCCGGGCCTTCGGCCGGATCAGCCGAAGTAGGCGTCGAAGTTCTTCGAGAACTGCCAGTTGTTGAAGCGGTCCCAGTTGATGGACCAGGTCATCAGGCCGCGCAGGCCGGACCAGGTGCCGTGGGTCTGGTAGGAGCCGCAGCCGGTCTTCTTGGTGAGGCAGTCGAGCGCCTTGGTGACCTCGGCGGGCGAGGTGTGGCCGTTGCCCGCCTGGGTGGAGGCCGGCAGGCCGATCGCGATCTGGTCGGGGCGCAGGCCGGGGAAGACCTTCGTCTGGTCACCGGCGACGGGGAAGCCGGCCATCAGCATGTCCGTCATCGCGATGTGGAAGTCGGCGCCGCCCATGGAGTGGTACTGGTTGTCCAGGCCCATGATGGAGCCCGAGTTGTAGTCCTGGACGTGCAGCAGGGTGAGGTCGTCGCGCAGCGCGTGGATCACCGGCAGGTAGGCGCCGGCGCGCGGGTCCTGGCCGCCCCACTTGCCCGAGCCGTAGTACTGGTAGCCGAGCTGGACGAAGAAGGTCTCCGGGGCCATGGTGAGGACGAAGTCCTCGCCGTACTTGGCCTTGAGGGTCTTGACCGCCGAGATCAGGTTGACGATGACGGGCGTGGTCGGGTTCCGGAAGTCGGTGTCCCCGGTGTTCAGCGACAGCGAGTGGCCCTCGAAGTCGATGTCCAGGCCGTCGAGCCCGTACTCGTCGATGATCTTGCCGACGGAGGAGACGAACATGTCGCGGGCGGCGGTGGTGTTGAGCTGCACCTGGCCGTTCTGGCCGCCGATGGAGATCAGGACCTTCTTGCCCGCGGCCTGCTTGGCCTTGATGGCCGCCTTGAACTCCGCTTCGCTCTCCACGTTCGGGCACTCGGTGACCGGGCAGAGCTTGAAGCGGATGTCGCCCGAGGTGACGGAGGTCGGCTCGCCGAAGGCGAGGTCGATGACGTCCCAGGAGTCGGGCACGTCGGCCATGCGCGTGTAGCCGGAGCCGTTGGCGAAGCTGGCGTGCAGGTAGCCGACGAGCGCGTGCGGCGGCAGCTGGCCGCCGGTGCCGCCGTCGCCCCCGCCGCCCTCGCCGGTGGTGACCGAGACGGCGGCGGACTTCGCGGACTCGCCCGCCTCGTTGACGGCGCTGACGCGGAAGCTGTACGCGGTCGAGGCTTCGAGGCCGGTCACGGTCGCCGAGGTGCCGGTGACGCTCTGGACCTTGGTGTCGCCCCGGTAGACGTTGTATCCGGTGGCCCGGGAGGAGCCCGTCCAGGACAGGCCGACCGAGGAGGAGGTCACCGAGCCGGTCTTCAGGCCGGTGGGGGCGTCCGGGACGACGACCGGGTCGCCGCCGGGGCCGATCAGGGAGAGGTCGTCCACGTAGTAGGCCGGGGTGCCGTACCAGCCGTGGGTGTAGATGGTGACCGTGTCGGTGGAGGGGCCGGTGGTGAAGGTGGTGCTGAGCTTCTGCCAGCTGGGCGCGGACTGCGTCCAGGTGCGGACGTCGCTCGTGCCGGTTCCGTCGGCGCCGAGGTAGACGTAGCTGCCCTGCACCCAGGCGCTCAGGGTGTACGTGGAGCCGGGCTTGACCTTCACGGACTGGGAGCACTTGGCGTTGTCGCTGCCGGCCGGGGTGGCCTTCAGGGCCGAAGTCCCGCCGTGTACGGGGGTGCTGACGGCCGCTCCGCTGCCGCTGGTGCAGTTCCAGCCGGTCAGCCCGGCCTCGAAGGTGCCGTTGCGGGCGAGTTCGGCGTCGGCCGCGGCGGCGGTGGGCGCCGTGGCGGCGAGGCAGCCGGCGGCGAGCAGGGCCGCCGAGAAGGCGGCCACGAGTCCGGTCTTGCGGGCGGGGGGTCTCGTGCGTTCCACAACGGCCTCCGTACAGGGGGGAATTGACGCGGCGAGGAATTGATGCGGCGCGCACAACATGGTCCAGACCAATCCTGTTGTCAAGACCTCTGGCAGTGGGGGCCGCCCGGAAGACGCCTGCGGCCGGACCCGTTGTCGGTGCCGGATGGCAGACTCGGCGGCATGGATCACATGGGGGACGTCCGCAGCGTCGAACAGCTCACCGCGCTGACGGCGCGCGGCGGGAAGGTGAAGTATCTGCACTTCTGGGGTCACCGTCCGCGCCCGGACGGGACCATCGGCGCGAGCTGCCTGAGCCAGTGGTGGCCCTCGCCGTTCACGGTCGACGGCGTCGTCTACGCCTCGGCGGAGCACTGGATGATGGCCGGCAAGGCGCGGCTGTTCGGGGACGCTCGGGCGGAGGAGCTGGCCGTCGCCGCGAAGAGCCCGGCCGAGGCGAAGAAGGTGGGCCGGCTCGTTCGCGACTTCGACGACGAGGTCTGGCAGCGGGAGCGGTTCGCCCTGGTCACGGCGCGCGGCGGGAAGGTGAAGTATCTGCACTTCTGGGGTCACCGTCCGCGCCCGGACGGGACCATCGGCGCGAGCTGCCTGAGCCAGTGGTGGCCCTCGCCGTTCACGGTCGACGGCGTCGTCT
>NZ_JAKRGC010000390.1 GCF_022347745.1 Streptomyces sp. OfavH-34-F | reverse complement strand
GACGACGCCCGCCGCACCGCCCGCGCCCTGCGCGCCGAACGCGCCGAGATCGCCGGCGCCCCCGAGCACCTCCCGGAACCCGACGGCGACGCCCCCCGCCAGGCCCTGCCCGCCCTGCGCGAGGCGTACCGGGCGGCCTCCCAGCTCTACGAGAAGGTCGGCGTCGGCGCCGACCTGCGCGCCGAACAGGCCCGCGCCGAGAGCGACGAGAGCGCCGCGCTCGCCGAACTGGACCGCCTCACCAACAAGGTCCGCACCCGCGCCGCCCAGCTCCTGGAGGGCACCGACGGCGCCGACGGCCCCTCCCGGCAGGCCGCGGCCGCGCGCGCCGAATCCCTCGTCCAGCTCCTGGAGACCCGCGCCTCCACCGCCAGCGAGCAGCTCGGCCGGCTGCGCGGCGAGGCCGAACGCCTGGCCCCCGCGGACGGCGAGAGCGCGCACACCGAACTGCCCGAGGACCGGGTGCCCGCCGACGCCGACCAGGCCCAGGTCCTCCTGCGCACCGCCACCGCCGAACTGGCCGCCGCGAACGCCGCCCTGGACACCGCCCGCGCCGCCCACGCCGAACTGCTGCACGCCCACCGCACCGCCGAGGACGCGGCGGGCGGCTTCGACGAGACCGCCGCCCTGCTGCGCGACCTCCTCAGGGACCACGGCGCCGACGACGACCCGGAGGAGCCCGAGCCGTACCCCGGCGGCCTGGAGGAGGCTCGCCGGTCCGCCGCCGAGGCCCGCCGCTCCCTGCGCGGCTGCGCCGCCGACCTGTCCGCCGCCGAAGCGGCCGTCCGGGAGGCGAGCGACGTCCTCGTACGGCACGCCAACTCCACGCGCTACGAGCAGGTCCGCACCCCGGCCCGGCAGCAGATCCGCGAACTGCCCGCCGCCGCGCTCCCCGAACACGCGGAGAAGTGGGCCGCCGCCTTCGCGCCCCGGCTGCGGGTCCTCACCGACGAACTCGCCCAGCTGGAACGCAACCGCGACTCCATCGTGGACCGGCTCCGCGGCCTGGTGGAGTCCGCGCTCACCACGCTCCGCTCCGCCCAGCGGCTCTCCCGGCTCCCGGAGGGCCTGGGGGAGTGGTCCGGGCAGGAGTTCCTCCGTATCCGCTTCGAGGAGCCCGATCAGGCCACGCTGACCGAACGGCTCGGGGTCGTCATCGACGAGGCCACCAGGGCCGCCCTGCGGAAGAACTCCGACCTGCGCAGGGACGGCATGTCACTGCTGCTGCGCGGGGTGCAGGCGGCCCTCGAGCCCAAGGGCATCGCCGTGGAGATCCTCAAGCCGGACGCCGTGCTGCGGGCCGAGCGCGTGCCCGTGGGGCAGATGGGCGACGTCTTCTCCGGCGGGCAGCTCCTCACCGCCGCGATCGCCCTGTACTGCACGATGGCCGCCCTGCGCAGTAACGACCGGGGCCGCGACCGGGCCCAGCACCGGCACGCGGGCACGCTGTTCCTGGACAACCCGATCGGCCGGGCCAACGCCACCTACCTGCTGGAGCTCCAGCGCGCGGTGGCCGACGCGCTCGGCGTACAGCTGCTGTACACCACCGGCCTGTTCGACACGACGGCCCTCGCCGAGTTCCCCCTGGTCATCCGGCTGCGCAACGACGCGGACCTGCGGGCCGGGCTGAAGTACATCAGCGTCGAGGAGCACCTGCGGCCCGGCCTGCCGCAGCAGGAGCCGGGCACCGAGACGGTGCACGGCGAGATCACCGCCACCCGTATGTTCAAGCGGGCCGCCCCGGCCCCGAGGACCCCGGACGCGACGGAGACCGCGGCGGACGCGGCGGAGCCCCGTACGGCGTCCTAGGGGGCGTCAGGCGCGCGAGAGGCGCTTCGCGCTTCCGCGGTCCATCCGCGCCGCGTCCCGCCGCGCGGCGCGGGCCGCGCGCTTCGCCCTGCGCCGCTCGCGGCGCAGGGCCCGGGCCGAGCTGCTCGGCTCGGAGAGCACGCCGTTGCGCTGGTTCCACACCTGGCGGGTGATCCAGACGTCCAGCACCGCCCAGGTCGCCACCACCGTGCTCGCCACGCCGCTCAGCACCATCGGGAAGGAGAGCCAGGACCCGGCGAGCGCGGTCAGGAACGCCACCATCGCCAGAATCATCGTCAGCGCCATGATGAGCACCGCGCGCACGGCCGCCGTCCGCACCGGGTCCGGCATCCGCCGCCGCAGCGCGGGCTCCTCGATCCAGAGCGGCTGCCGGGGCACCGCCGCCCCCTCCCGCCGCCCGTCCGCGTCCCCCGTGCGTCCCACCGCGCTCCCACGCTCCTGTGTGTCCAAGGCCGTTCACTCCCACCGCTGTCCGACTTCAGGGTTGCTGCCCGGCATACACCCTTTCTACGCGGACGGTCCGTCCCGTCCGCCCGAGCGTGCCCCTTCAGCCCCTCTACCCCCGTACAGACAGACGAGTGACCGAGGGGGAAGATTCCGCCCACCCCGCACGAAACGAAGAATTCCAGCCAACCGGGTTGTGGAGGAACGTGCCACTCCTCAGGGGCTCTTCTGTCGCTTTCGTGAATTTCATCTCCCGGAATACCGGGACAAGCCATGGTCAACTCCCGGTAAGGCGGCCGAAAATCGTCCGGACATCCCTTCGAGTTGTCTGTGCGTCAGTAGTAGGCTCGCGCCGTTTGTTGACGAAGCCCATCCCCGAACCGGCGGGGATGACCTGGGAGAGGCCATGCGCTTTCGCGGAAAGTCCATCCGCAGGAAGATCGTGGCGTTGCTCGTGGTGCCGCTCGTCTCCCTCACCGCCCTGTGGGGATTCACCACCTACCTCACCGGCCGCGAGGCCGGGAAACTGCTGAGCGCGAGCGCCGTGGTGGACAAGGTGGGCCATCCCCTGGAGGACACCGTCCGGGTCATCCAGCGCGAGCGCCGCCAGACCCTGGTCTTCCTCGCCGACCCGCGCGCCTCCGACGCCCTGCCCGCGCTGCGCAGGCAGCGCGCCGCCACCGACCGCGTCGTGGCCGAAGTCAGCAGGGGCGCCAAGGAGAAGGACGTCCGCGACGCGCTCGGCGCCACCGCGGAGAACCAGCTCAACACCATTCTCGGCGCCGCCGAAGGCCTCGGCGCGCTGCGCGACTCCGTCGACGAACGCACCATCGGCCGGCTCAAGGCGATGGCCTACTACAACCGGCTGATCGACCCGTCCTACCGATTCCTCTCCGGTCTGCGCACCATGGAGAACGTCTCCATGGACCAGCAGTTCCGCGCCCTGACCGGATTATCCCGCGCCCGCGAAATGCTCTCCCGCGAGGACGCCCTGGTCGCCTCGGGCCTGCTGGCCGGCCGGCTGACCGCCCCCGAACTCCGCCAGATATCCGACCTCGTCGCCCAGCGCACCATGCTGTACGAGACCAATCTCGACCTCCTCCCGGCCGCCGAGCGCCGCCGCGTCCAGGAGTACTGGCGGGGCCCCGACAGCGAACCGCTGCGCTCCGCCGAGGAGAAGATCATCGGCGCGGGGCCCACCACCGGCCCGCGCACCGCCGACGCAGCCCGCTGGCAGGAAGTCGCCCCGGCCGCCCTCGACCGGCTGGCCAACGACTCCACCGAGATGAACAACCGTCTCAGGGACCGGGGCAAACCGGCCGGCTACGGCATCCTCATCAAGGCGGGCATCGCCGGCGTCCTCGGCTTCCTGGCCCTCCTCGTCTCCGTCTTCGTCTCCGTGCGCATCGGCCGGGAACTCGTCCGCGACCTCTCCCGGCTCCGCAAGGACGCCCACGAGGTCTCCGGCGTCCGCCTGCCCAGCGTGATGCGCCGCCTCGCCGCCGGCGAACAGGTCGACGTCGAGACCGAGTCCCCGCACCTGCAATACGAACGCGACGAGATCGGCCAGGTCGGCCAAGCCCTCAACACCCTCCAGCGCGCCGCCGTCGAGGCCGCCGTCAAGCAGGCCGACATGCGCCGCGGCGTCTCCGAGGTCTTCGTCAACCTCGCCCGCCGCAACCAGGTGCTGCTGCACCGCCAGCTGACGCTCCTGGACGCCATGGAGCGCCGAACCGAGAACACCGACGAACTCGCCGACCTCTTCCGCCTCGACCACCTCACCACCCGCATGCGCCGGCACGCCGAGGGTCTGGTGATCCTCTCCGGAGCCGCCCCCTCCCGGCAGTGGCGCAAGCCCATCCAGCTGATGGACGTGGTGCGCGCCGCCGTCGCCGAGGTCGAGGACTACGAGCGGATCGAGGTCCGCCGGCTGCCCCGCATCGGCGTGGGCGGCCCCGCCGTCGCCGACCTCACCCACCTGATCGCCGAACTCCTGGAGAACGCCACCGTGTTCTCGCCGCCGCACACCGGGGTCCAGGTGCACGGCGAACGCGTCGCCAACGGCTTCACGCTGGAGATCCACGACCGCGGGCTCGGCATGGCCCCGGACGTCCTCCTGGACGCCAACCTCCGGCTCGCCGAGACCCCCGAGTTCGAACTGTCCGACACCGACCGCCTCGGCCTCTTCGTGGTCAGCCGGCTCGCCCAGCGCCAGAACGTCCGGGTCTCCCTCCAGCCCTCCCCGTACGGCGGCACCACCGCCGTGGTGTTCATCCCCGCGGCGCTCCTCACCGACGCCCCCGAGTCGCACGGCACGGGCTTCCGGCTGGACCGCAGGTCCGAGAAGGCCATCGCCAGCAGCAGGCCCGGCGGCGCGGCCGGCCGCCCGGAGAAGACCGGCGAGGACACCGTCCCCGGCCGGCCGGGCGGGCTCTCGCCGGTCCCCACCGGGCTGATGGACCCCGCCCTGCTCAACGGGCCCGTCGAGCTGGAGGGCGACGAGCCGCTGGACTTCACCCGCGACCCGCTCCTGGAAGCGGTCACCGGCCCCGGCCTCGACCCCCTCCTCGACGGCGTGTCCGACCTGGAGGACACCGAGAGCGAACGCGGCGGCCTCTTCCGCGCCCGCGCCCTGCGCCGCGACGGCGACCGCGAACAGCACCAGCAGGCCGACGACGACGGCGTACGGGCCCTGCACCCGGCCGGGGCCAGGCCGCTGCCCCGGCGCCACCGCCCGCCGACGCTCGTCGCCGACCACGGCCGCCGCGTGGACCGGGCGGGCCGCG
>NZ_JAKRGC010000038.1 GCF_022347745.1 Streptomyces sp. OfavH-34-F | reverse complement strand
CGGCCCGTGAGCCCGGAGCGCCGCCACCGCCGCCGTGATCGCGGGCCGGCGCGCCGCGCCCGTACGCCACAGCGCGTACAGCCGCCGCACCGGCACCGGGTCCATCCGCACCGCCACCACGCCCTCCGGCAGCGGGCCGCGTCCCAGCCGGGGAATCATCGCCACCCCCAGCCCCGCCGCCAGCAGGGCGAGCTGGGTGTGGTTCTCCTCCGCGCGATGCCGGATGTCCGGCTCGTACCCCGCCGCGCGCAGCGTCCGTACCAGCCAGTCGTGGCACACCGTGCCCGGCGGCTGGCAGATCCACCGCTCCCGGGCCAGCTCCTTGCGCCGCACCCCGTCCCGGCCCGCCAGCCGGTGCCCCGCCGGGACCAGCAGGTCGCACAGGTCGTCCCCGATGACCGCCTGCGCCACGCCCTCCGGCGCGGGCAGCGGGGCGATGTCCCAGTCGTGCGCCACGGCCAGATCGATGACGCCCTTGGCCACCAGGTCCACCGACAGATGCGGATCGACCTCGGTCAGCCGCACGTCCAGCTCCGGATGGGCCCGCTCCAGATCCGCCAGCACGCCGGGCAGCAGCCCGCGCGCCGCCGAGGCGAACGCGGCCACCGACAGCCGCCCGGTCGGCAGCCCCCTGCGCTCCTCCAGCGAGGTCTCCGCCCGCTCCACGATCGCCAGCAACTGCTCGGCGGCGGACACCAGATGGACCGCCTCGTCGGTCAGCGCCACGCCCCGCCCGCGCCGTTCGAGCAGGGTCGTGCGGGTCTCCCGCTCCAGCTTGGTGATCTGCTGCGAGACGGCCGAAGCGGTGTAGCCGAGGGCCGCCGCCGCGGCCGCGACCGAACCGTGGACGGAGACCGCGTGCAGCGCGCGCAGCCGGGCGAGATCGAGCATCGATGGCCTCCGGGGCGGTCCGGACAACGTCCTGAATCGTTAGCGATGCTCAATTCCACCATGAAGAAACGCGCGCTGGTGCTACATGGTCGCCTCGGGTGATCCTCACGGCATGCGTCCCCCGCACATCGCCCTGGCCGCCCTGGTGGCAGCCGTCTGGGGTGTCAACTTCGTCGTCATCGAACTGGGTCTCGGCCACTTCCCGCCGCTCCTGTTCTCCGCCCTGCGCTTCCTGGCCGCCGCCCTGCCCGCCGTCTTCCTCGTCGGCCCGCCCAAGGTGGCGTGGAAGTGGCTGCTGGGCGTGGGGATGGTGCTCGGGGTCGCCAAGTTCGGCCTGCTCTTCATCGGGATGGACCGGGGAGCGGGCGCCGGGCTCTCCTCGCTCGTCCTCCAGGTCCAGGCCGTGTTCACCGCGCTCTTCGCGGCCGTGGTGCTCGGCGAACGGCCCGGCAGGGTACGGCTCCTGGGCATGGCGGTGGCGCTCGCCGGCATCGGGGTCGCGGCCGTCGACGAAGGGGCGAGCGGGCCCGTGCTCGCGTTCGTCCTGGTCGTCGCGGCGGCGGCCTGCTGGGGCGTGTCCAACGTGCTGACCCGCAGGGCGGCCCCGCCGGACGCGCTCAACTTCATGGTCTGGGTCTCGACCGTGCCCGTGCTGCCGCTGCTCGGGCTCTCGCTGATCTTCGAGGGCTGGGACCGCGACCGCGCCGCGCTGGCCGGGCTGGACTGGAGCGGCGCCGGCATCATCGTCTACGTCGCCTGGATCACCACGGTGTTCGGCTTCGGCGCCTGGGGCTTCCTGCTCAGCCGCTACCCGGCGTCCTCCGTCGCCCCGTTCACCCTGCTCGTGCCGGTCTTCGGGATGTCCTCGGCCGCGCTGTTCCTGGGCGAGCCGGTGAGCGGGCTGCGGTGGTGCGCGGCGGCGCTGCTGGTCGGGGGCGTCGCGCTCACCTCGCTCGCCGGGACGCGCCGCACGGCCGCACGGCAGACGGCGCCCGCCCCCGCCGATGAGCCCGCCCCCGCCTGACCGCCCGCCTACTGCTTGGGCGCGCCCAGCCGCAGCAGGTGCTCGCGCCCCGCGCCCAGCAGCCCCGGCAGCTCCGCCGCCTCCGGGTACCAGCGCTTCTCGTACTCCCAGCAGACCCAGCCGTCCGGGTCCAGCGTGTCCAGGCACGCCCGCAGCGGCAGCACCCCGTCCCCGAGGGCGAGCGGCGTGGTGGCGTCGGCCGACGCGATGTCCTTCACCTGTACGTAGCCCAGGTGCGGGGCCAGCACCGCGTGACTGGCCACCGGCTCCTCGCCCGCCAGCCACGTGTGCATGACGTCCCACAGCGCACCGATGCTCCCGTGCCCCACCGTGCCGGCCACCCGGGCGACGTCGGCCCCGGCCCGGTGCGAGTCATGGGTCTCCAGCAGGATGCGTACGCCCAGGTCGGCGGCGTACGGAGCGGCCGCGCCCAGCCGGCGCGCGGCGATCGCGTCCGCCGCCTCCGGGTCCTGGTCACCGCCGCCGGGGAAGACCCGGACGTACGGCGCGCCCAGGTCGGCGGCCAGCCGGGTCAGCGCCGCCAGCTCCTCCAGGACCGGCGCGTCGTCCCCCTCGGCGGCGACCTTCGCGTACCCCGCGACCGCCAGGACCTCGACCCCGGCGTGCGCGAACCCGGCCCGTGCGGCGGCCCGGCCGGGCGCGTCGAGCCCCAGGTGCACCGGCTCCTCCGGGTGGGCGCGCAGCTCCACCCCCTGGTAGCCGTGCTCGGTGGCCAGCCGGGCCACCTCGGGCAGGGACAGCCCCGGCACCCCGAGGGTGGAGAAAGCGAGCTTCACGTGTGGTCCTTCCGTCGTTCGCCGCCCCAGGTCAGGAGGCGGGTGCCCTCTCGCGTACCCCGCCCCGCGCGGGACTCACCCCCGGGGCGGGGCCGTCGAGCCGCGCACCATCAGCTCCGCCGGGATCAGCGCGATGCCGCCCGGCGGCGGCTCCTCCTTGCCCAGGGCCAGCCGGCCCGCCCGCGCCCCCGCCTCGAACAGCGGCAGCCGTACGGTCGTCAGGGCCGGGACCACGTCCACCGAGAACGGCAGGTCGTCGAAGCCGGCCACCGAGATGTCCTCCGGGATGCGCAGCCCCCGGTCCCGGATCGCCGCCGCCGCGCCGAGCGCCACCGTGTCGTTGGCGGCGACGACGGCGGTGATCTCCGGTTCCCGCCGCAGCAGTTCGACGGTGGCGTCGTAGCCGGAGCCCCGGTCGTACGAGCCGTGCACGGTCAGCCGGTCCTCGTCGCCGGTGGCGCCCGCCGCCCGCATCGCCTCGCGGTGCCCGGCCAGCCGGTGGCGGGTCGTGGTGCGTTCCAGGGGGCCCGCGACGTAGCCGATCCTGCGGTGCCCCAGCGAGAGCAGATGCCGGGTCAGCCGCGCGGCCCCGCCCTGGTTGTCGAAGGCGAGCGCGGCCACCACGGACGCCCCGTCCGGCAGCGGCGGACGCCCGCACAGCACGACGCGGGTGCCCGCCTCGGCGAGCTTCGTCAGCTTCGCGGCCATCGCCGACTGGTGCTCCGGGTCCTCCACCGCGCCCCCGGTGAGGACGACGGCGGCGGCGCGCTGGCGCTGGAGCAGGGTGAGGTAGGTCAGTTCGCGGGCGGGGGAGCCGCCGGTGTTGCACACGACCGCGAGCTTCTCGCCGCCCGCCCGCCCGGAGCCGTCGCCCGGCCCGCCGATCTCGGTCTGCGCGGCGCCCGCCATGATCCCGAAGAACGGGTCGGCGATGTCGTTGACGAGGACCCCGACCAGGTCGGACGTGGCGGCGGCCAGCGCGCTGGCCTGCCCGTTCAGCACGTAGTCCAGCTCCTCCACCGCGCGCATCACCCGCTCGCGGGTCGCGGCCGCCACCGGGTAGTTGCCGTTCAGCACGCGGGAGACGGTGGCCGGGGACACCCGTGCGCGGGCCGCCACGTCCGCCAGGGTGACTGTCATCGCATTCCTCCGGGGCCTGAAACCGATCGGGGCGCCCCCTCTTGTCCGGGCCGCTGTCCGCAGGCTAGCGTCATCTCACATAGAAAGCGCTTGCTACGGCCGTACGGAGGGAACTTTCGTGACACGCAGGACAGTGCGCATCGCCATGAACGGCGTCACGGGACGCATGGGATACCGGCAGCACCTGGTGCGCTCGATCCTCGCGATCCGCGAGCAGGGCGGCCTCGACCTCGGCGACGGCGACGTGCTGTGGCCCGAACCGGTCCTCGTCGGCCGCCGCGCCCACGCGCTGGAGGAACTCGCCGAGCGCCACGGGCTGACCGAGTGGTCCACCGACCTCGACGCGGTCCTCGCGGACGACACCGTGGACATCTACTTCGACGCCCAGGTCACCCAGGCCCGGGTGGAGGCGATCAAGAAGGCGGTCGCCGCCGGCAAGCACATCTACACCGAGAAGCCCACCGCCACGGACGTGCAGGGCGCCCTCGACCTCGCCCGCCTCGCCCAGGAGGCCGGCGTCAAGCACGGCGTCGTCCAGGACAAGATCTTCCTGCCGGGCCTGCTCAAGCTGAAGCGCCTCATCGACGGTGGCTTCTTCGGCGAGATCCTCTCCGTGCGCGGCGAGTTCGGCTACTGGGTCTTCGAGGGCGACTGGCAGGAGGCCCAGCGCCCGTCCTGGAACTACCGCGCGGAGGACGGCGGCGGCATCGTCGTGGACATGTTCCCGCACTGGGAGTACGTGCTCCACGAGCTGTTCGGCCGGGTCACCACCGTCCAGGCCCACGTCCAGACCCACATCCCCGAGCGCCGCGACGAGCACGGCAAGCCCTACGCCGCGACCGCCGACGACGCCGCCTACGGCATCTTCCAGCTGGAGGGCGGCGCCGTCGCCCAGATCAACTCCTCCTGGACGGTCCGGGTCAACCGCGACGAACTGGTCGAGTTCCAGGTGGACGGCACCCACGGCTCCGCCGTCGCCGGCCTGCGCAACTGCCGCGTCCAGCACCGCTCGGTCACCCCGAAGCCGGTGTGGAACCCGGACCTGCCCGTCACCGAGTCGTTCCGCGACCAGTGGCAGGAGGTCCCCGACAACGCGGTCTTCGACAACGGCTTCAAGGCCCAGTGGGAGCTGTTCCTGCGCCACATCGTGCTGGACGAGCCCTACACCTGGGACCTGATGGCGGGCGCGCGCGGCGTGCAGCTCGCGGAGCTGGGCCTCCGGTCCCACGCCGAGGGCCGCCGCCTGGACGTCCCGGAGCTGTCGCTGTGACCCGCCGCCCCTCCCACGGACCGACGGAGCCCACCCCGTGACCATCCACCTCCCGCAGGGCCCCTACGAGCCCCGCGCCACCCCGCTCGACCTCGCCCCGGCCGGGTCGCCGCTCGCCTCCCGTACGGTCTTCTCGGCGGCGCACGTCGTCGCCGACCCGTACGCCGACGTCACCCCCGACTCGCCCGCCGCCGTCGACTGGGACGCCACCCTCGCCTTCCGCCGCCACCTCTGGTCGCACGGGCTGGGCGTCGCCGAGGCCATGGACACCGCGCAGCGCGGCATGGGCCTGGACTGGGCGGGCGCCGAGGAGCTGATCCGCCGTTCGGCCGCCGAGGCGAAATCGGTCGGCGGCCGCATCGCCTGCGGCGTCGGCACGGACCAGCTGCCGGCCGGCCCGGCCACGCTCGCCGAGGTGCGGGCCGCGTACGAGGAACAGCTCGCCGTCGTCGAGGAGAGCGGCGCCCAGGCCATCCTCATGGCCTCCCGCGCCCTGGCCGCCGCCGCGAAGGGCCCCCAGGACTACCTGGACACGTACGCCCACCTGCTGCGCCAGGCCACCGAACCGGTCGTCCTGCACTGGCTCGGCCCGATGTTCGACCCGGCGCTCGAAGGCTACTGGGGCTCCACCGACCTGGACCTGGCCACCGACACCTTCCTCCAGGTCATCGCGGAGCACCCGGACAAGGTCGACGGCATCAAGATGTCGCTGCTCGACGTGGACCGCGAGATCGACGTGCGCCGCCGGCTGCCCGGCGGGGTCCGCTGCTACACCGGGGACGACTTCAACTACCCGGAGCTGATCGCCGGCGACGACCAGGGCTTCAGCCACGCGCTGCTCGGCATCTTCGACCCGCTGGGCCCGCTGGCCGCGCACGCGGTCCGGGTCCTGGACACGGGCGACACGCAGGGCTTCCGCGCACTGCTCGACCCGACCGTCGAGCTGTCCCGGCATCTCTTCCGGGCGCCGACCCGCTTCTACAAGACCGGTGTGGTGTTCCTGGCCTGGCTGGCCGGCCACCAGGACCACTTCACGATGGTGGGCGGACTCCAGTCGGCCCGCTCCCTGCCGCACCTGGCGAAGGCGTACCAACTCGCCGACGGCCTCGGGCTGTTCCCGGACCCGGAGCTGGCGGAATCCCGGATGCGCGCCTTCCTGACCGTCAACGGAGGCACCCGATGAGCGACGGCCGGCTCTCCCTCAACCAGGAGACCGTCAAGCAGTGGTCGCTGCCCGAGCTGGCCGAGGGCTGCGCCAAGGCCGGCGTCGACAAGGTCGGCCTGTGGCGGGCGCCCGTGCAGGCGTACGGCGTGGAGGCGACGGCCCGCCTGCTCGCCGACCACGGCCTGTCCGTCACCAGCCTGTGCCGGGGCGGCTTCCTCACCGCGTCGGACCCGGCGGAGCGGACCCGCGCCCTGGACGACAACCGCGCCGCGCTCGACGAGGCGGCGGGCGTGGGCACGGACACCCTGGTCCTCGTCTCGGGCGGCCTGCCGGAGGGCAGCCGGGACCTGTACGCCGCCCGCGAGCGCATCGCGGACGCGCTGGCCGAGCTGGTCCCGTACGCGGCGGAGCGCGGGGTGCGGCTCGCCATCGAGCCGCTGCACCCCATGTTCGCCGCCGACCGCTGCGTGGTCTCGACGCTCTCCCAGGCCCTGGACCTCGCGGAGCGCTTCCCGGCCGAGCACGTCGGCGTCGTCGTGGACACGTACCACCTCTGGTGGGACGACCGGGCCCCCGCGCAGATCGCGCGGGCCGGCGCGGGCGGCCGCATCCACTCCTTCCAGCTCGCGGACTGGATCACCCCGCTCCCGGCGGGCGTCCTGCTGGGGCGCGGCCAACTCGGCGACGGCAGCGTGGACTTCCGGTTCTTCCGCCGCGCGGTGGAGGAGGCGGGCTTCGACGGCCCGATCGAGGTGGAGATCTTCAACGAGGCCCTGTGGGCGCGCGACGGCGCGGAGGTCCTCGCGGAGGTGGCGGCCCGCTACGCCGAGCACGCCTGCTGAACACGCCGCTCCCCGGGGCCCGGCTGTGCGGTCCGGGCCCCGGGGAGGGCGGCGTCTGCCGAGGCGGCGCCCCGGCCGCCGTGGGCGGGGCTTCTCGTCAGTGCACGTCCTAGATGCCGGCGACGCTGCCGCAGGTGATCGTGCCGTCCACGGTGATCGCCTCACCGCTCGGATCGGTCGGCTTCAGCTCCACCCCGGACACGGTGACCACCCAGGTGTCGCCGCTCTCGCGGCCGGTGATGCCGGGCGCGGCGGGGTGCAGATAGCTCGTGCCGTCCTTCGTGGTGAGCGTGACCATCGCCTCGTCGCCGCTCACGGCGGCGGTGAACGAGGGCTTCGCCGGGGTGTCGCCGCTCATGTCGGCCGGTGCGGTGATGGCGGTGAGCTTCCCGCCGAGCGTGGCACAGCTGACGTCGCCGATGCTCAACTTCCCGCTCGCCCCGCCCCGGTAGGTCAGCTCCGCCCCGCCCTTGCCACTGCTGCCGGCGTCCGCGGACTTCGTCTCCTTGGCCCCCGCGCCGTCGGACTTCTCCCCGCCGTCGTCCGACGAACAGCCGCCCAGGGCGAACACGGCGGCGAGCGCCACGAGGGACAGGGACAACGCACGGGACCTGGACACGCGCGACACCTTTCACCAGCCTGACGAAACGCTCACCGTACAACCGCACCGTTACCGGACGACACCGCTCCGCTCGGGCGGGGCTGTCCGAGCCACCCGGTAGCGTCGCGTCATGTCCTCCACGTCGCACACACCCCAGTTGGCCGTATTGGAAGGTGTCCTGGAGCGGATCACGTACGCCAACGAGGAGAACGGCTACACCGTCGCACGCGTCGACACCGGCCGGGGCGGCGGCGATCTGCTCACCGTGGTGGGGGCGCTGCTCGGGGCGCAGCCGGGGGAGTCGCTGCGGATGGAGGGGCGCTGGGGCTCCCACGCGCAGTACGGCAAGCAGTTCGTCGTGGAGAACTACACGACCATCCTGCCCGCCACCATCCAGGGCATCCGCCGCTACCTGGGCTCCGGCCTGATCAAGGGCATCGGACCGGTGATGGCCGACCGGATCACCACCCACTTCGGCGTGGACACGCTGGACGTCATCGAGCGGGAGCCGAAGCGGCTGATCGAGGTGCCCGGCCTCGGCCCCAAGCGGACGAAGATGATCGCCGCCGCCTGGGAGGAACAGAAGGCGATCAAGGAGGTCATGGTCTTCCTCCAGGGCGTCGGCGTCTCGACGTCCATCGCCGTGCGGATCTACAAGAAGTACGAGGACGCCTCGATCTCCGTCGTGAAGAACCAGCCCTACCGGCTGGCCGCCGACGTCTGGGGCATCGGCTTCCTGACCGCCGACCGGATCGCCCAGGCCGTCGGCATCCCGCACGACAGCCCGGAACGGGTCAAGGCGGGCCTCCAGTACGCGCTGTCGCAGTCCACCGACCAGGGCCACTGCTTCCTGCCCGAGGAGCGGCTGATCGCGGACGCGGTGAAGCTGCTCCAGGTGGACACCGGCCTCGTCATCGACTGCCTGGCCGAGCTGGCGGAGGAACCGGAGGGCGTCGTACGCGAGAAGGTGCCCTCGCCCGAGGGCGGCGAGCCGGTCACGGCGGTGTACCTGGTGCCGTTCCACCGGGCGGAGATCTCGCTCGCCGCCCAGGTGCGCCGGCTGCTGCGGACCTCGCAGGAGCGGATGCCGGACTTCGCGGACGTGGACTGGGACAAGGCGCTGAGGTGGCTCGCGGGCCGGACCGGCGCCACGCTGGCGCCCGAGCAGGAGGCCGCCGTCCGGCTCGCGCTCACCCGGAAGGTCGCCGTGCTGACCGGCGGCCCCGGCTGCGGCAAGTCGTTCACGGTCCGGTCCATCGTGGAGCTGGCCCGGGCCAAGAAGGCCAAGGTGGTGCTGGCCGCGCCCACCGGCCGGGCGGCCAAGCGGCTCTCGGAGCTGACCGGCGCCGAGGCGTCCACCGTCCACCGGCTCCTGGAACTGAAACCCGGCGGCGACGCGGCGTACGACCGGGACCGGCCGCTGGACGCCGATCTGGTGGTCGTGGACGAGGCGTCGATGCTGGATCTGCTGCTCGCCAACAAGCTGGTCAAGGCGGTGGCACCCGGTGCCCATCTGCTGCTCGTCGGCGATGTGGACCAGTTGCCCTCGGTCGGGGCGGGCGAGGTGCTGCGCGACCTGCTGGCGGACGGCGGCCCGGTGCCGGCGGTCCGGTTGACCACCATTTTCCGCCAGGCCCAGCAGTCGGGCGTCGTCACCAACGCGCACCGCATCAACTCCGGCGTACCGCCCCTCACTCAAGGGCTCGGTGACTTCTTTCTGTTCGTGGAGGAGGAGACGGAGGATGCCGGGGTGCTCGCGGTGGACGTCGCCGCCCGCCGTATTCCGGCCAAGTTCGGGCTGAACGCGCGGCGGGACGTCCAGGTCCTCGCGCCGATGCACCGGGGCCCGGCCGGGGCCGGCCATCTCAACGGGCTGCTCCAGCAGGCGATCACCCCCGGCCGCCCCGGGGTGCCGGAGAAGCGGTTCGGCGGCCGGGTGTTCCGGGTGGGCGACAAGGTCACCCAGATCCGCAACAACTACGACAAGGGCGCCAACGGCGTCTTCAACGGCACGGTCGGCGTCGTCACCGGCCTCGACCTGGACGAACAGCGGCTGACCGTCCTTACCGACGAGGACGAGGAGATCGACTACGACTTCGACGAGCTGGACGAGCTGTCCCACGCGTACGCCATGACGATCCACCGTTCGCAGGGCAGTGAGTACCCCGCCGTCGTCATTCCGGTGACGAAGAGCGCCTGGATGATGCTCCAGCGCAACCTCCTGTACACCGCCGTCACCCGCGCCAAGAAGCTCGTCGTCCTGGTCGGTTCCCGGCAGGCGATCGGTCAGGCGGTCCGCACGGTTTCCGCAGGCAGACGCTGTACGGCGCTGGATCACCGGCTCCGCGGAGACCTGGATGGAGGATCGTCGGTAAAAATGATCGATCAAAACGGTGGGAAACATCACGGAGGTCTTCCGGAACCGGAGTCAAGGGGGCAGGATGGCTAAGTTCGCGGCACTCAGTGCCGCGAGTAGGTCCAATGGACGACCCCGAGTGCACTCTCCTGAGCCAAATGGGGGAGGGTGGAGACAGTCAGGGAACCTCGAAGAAGAGGCACTACGTCGGTGAGGGATGACGTGAGCGAGCACACCAACAACGCTGTGGTACTGCGGTACGGCGATGGCGAGTACACCTACCCGGTGATCGACAGCACCGTCGGCGACAAGGGCTTCGACATCGGGAAGCTCCGGGCGAACACCGGCCTGGTGACGCTGGACAGCGGATACGGCAACACCGCTGCCTATAAATCGGCCATCACCTACCTCGACGGCGAGCAGGGCATCCTGCGCTACCGCGGCTACCCCATCGAGCAGCTCGCCGAGCGCTCGACGTTCCTCGAGGTCGCCTACACGCTGATCAACGGCGAGCTTCCCAAGGTCGACGAGCTGTCGGCCTTCAAGAACGAGATCACCCAGCACACCCTGCTGCACGAGGACGTCAAGCGCTTCTTCGACGGCTTCCCGCGCGACGCGCACCCGATGGCCATGCTGTCCTCGGTCGTCAGCGCGCTGTCCACGTTCTACCAGGACAGCCACAACCCGTTCGACGAGGAGCAGCGCCACCTCTCGACGATCCGGCTGCTCGCCAAGCTCCCGACCATCGCCGCGTACGCGTACAAGAAGTCGATCGGTCACCCGTTCGTCTACCCGCGCAACGACCTCGGCTACGTCGAGAACTTCCTGCGCATGACCTTCTCGGTGCCGGCCCAGGAGTACGAGCTGGACCCGGTCGTCGTCTCGGCGCTCGACAAGCTCCTCATCCTGCACGCGGACCACGAGCAGAACTGCTCCACCTCCACCGTGCGCCTGGTCGGCTCCTCGCAGGCGAACATGTTCGCCTCGATCTCCGCCGGCATCTCCGCCCTCTGGGGCCCCCTGCACGGCGGCGCCAACCAGTCCGTCCTGGAGATGCTGGAAGGCATCCAGGCCAACGGCGGCGACGTCGACTCCTTCATCCGCAAGGTGAAGAACAAGGAGGACGGCGTCCGCCTGATGGGCTTCGGCCACCGGGTGTACAAGTCCTTCGACCCGCGCGCCAAGATCATCAAGGCCGCCGCCCACGACGTGCTGTCCGCGCTCGGCAAGTCCGACGAGCTGCTGGACATCGCGCTCAAGCTGGAGGAGCACGCGCTCTCCGACGAGTACTTCGTCTCGCGCAACCTCTACCCGAACGTGGACTTCTACACGGGCCTCATCTACCGCGCGATGGGCTTCCCGACCGAGATGTTCACCGTGCTCTTCGCGATCGGCCGCCTCCCCGGCTGGATCGCCCAGTGGCACGAGATGATCAAGGAGCCGGGTTCCCGCATCGGCCGCCCGCGCCAGATCTACACCGGCGAGGTCCTGCGCGACTTCGTCCCGGTCGAGGGCCGCTGAACGAACCCTCCCGCTTCACCCCGGCCCTGACTGACGCCGGACCCCCGCGCCCCCGCCTGCCGCGCCTCGCCCCGAGCGACGCGGAGCCGGGGGCGCGGTGCGTGGCCGTCCGGTACGGCGGGGTGTGCGCGATGGTGTGCGGTGGTACGGGGCCGGGTCCGGCGTGCGCCGGGAGCGCTCCCGCGCAAGCGAGAAGCGCCCCGCCATCGATCCCCCCACGGGCCGACAGCGAGGCGCTTCCCATGTCCCGGAGCGGATTCCCCCCACGGGATCCGGCCGGGCGTTCGGTGGGAGCCGTGGCTCCTGGGTCGTGCCTTCGGTCCTGCGTACTGCGTCTGCGGTCTGCCGGGGTACGTACCGACGGGAGGGCCGCTCAAAGCTCCCCGGTGTACGTGCCCCGGCCCACGCTAGCCCGGAGCGTCCCCCAAGACACTCCGCCGGACGTCCCCCAAGACATCCTTGGCATCGCACTCTAAGACTTACGAACCCATCGAATGGTTACCCTGAAACCGATGTGATCTGGATCTCATTGTGGACGTTACGTGAAGGACCGCAGGCGCAGGCTGTTCGTCACGACGAAGACCGAGGAGAAGGCCATCGCCGCTCCGGCAATCATAGGGTTGAGCAGCCCAAATGCCGCAAGGGGTAGAGCGGCGACGTTGTAGCCGAATGCCCAGCAGAGGTTGCCCTTGATGGTGGTGAGGGTGCGTCGCGCGAGGCGGATGGCGTCGGCGGTCACCTTGAGATCTCCACGAACCAGGGTCAGGTCGCTCGCCTCGATCGCGGCGTCCGTGCCGGTGCCCATCGCCAGGCCGAGGTCGGCGGTGGCCAGCGCGGCCGCGTCGTTGACCCCGTCACCGACCATGGCGACGACCCGCCCCCGCTCCCGCAGATCCCGGATGACCTGGGCCTTCTCCTCCGGCAGCACCTCCGCGCGCACCTCGTCGATCCCGACCTCCGCCGCGACCGCCTCGGCCACAGCGCGGTTGTCGCCCGTCAGCAGGATCGGTTTCAGGCCGAGATCCCGGAGCGCGGCGACGGCTTGCGCGCTGGTGTCCTTCACCGCGTCGGCGACCTCCAGGACGGCGCGCGCCTCGCCGTCCCAGGCGACCGCGACGGCCGTCCGGCCGCGAGCGGCGGCGTCCGTGACAGCGGTGGCCAGGGGGTCGGGCAGGGGCATGCCGGCCTCCGCGAGCATCCCGGGGCGCCCGACGAGGACCTGATGCCCCTCCACGGTGCCCTGGACGCCGAGTCCGGGGACGTTGGTGAAGTCCTCGGGGGTGGGGAGGGTGGTGCCGGTGCGTTCGGCGGCGCCGGTGGCGACGGCCTGGGCGATGGGGTGTTCGGAGGCGTGTTCGAGGGCGCCGGCCAGGCGCAGGGTGTCGGTCTCGGTGGTGCCGGGGGTGGTGTGGACGGTCTGGAGGGTCATGCGGCCGGTGGTGACGGTGCCGGTCTTGTCGAGGACGATGGTGTCGACGCGGCGGGTGGATTCGAGGACTTCGGGGCCCTTGATGAGGATGCCGAGTTGGGCGCCGCGTCCGGTGCCGACCATGAGGGCGGTCGGGGTGGCCAGGCCCAGGGCGCAGGGGCAGGCGATGATCAGCACGGCCACCGCCGCCGTGAACGCCGCCGTCACGTCGTCCGTGGCCAGCAGCCAGGCGACCAGGGTGGCGAGGGCGATCAGCAGGACGACGGGGACGAACACCGCCGAGATCCGGTCGGCCAGCCGCTGCACCTCGGCCTTGCCGTTCTGGGCGTCCTCGACGAGCCGGGCCATCCGGGCGAGCTGGGTGTCCGAGCCGACCCGGGTCGCCTCCACGACGAGCCGGCCGGAGACGTTCACGGTCGCCCCGGCGACCTGGTCCCCGGCGCCCACGTCCACGGGGACGGACTCGCCGGTGAGCATGGACGCGTCCACGGCGGACGAGCCCTCCACGACCGTGCCGTCCGTGGCGATCTTCTCGCCGGGGCGGACGACGAAGCGGTCGCCCACGACGAGCCGGCCGACGGGCACCCGGACCTCGGCGCCGCCGCGCAGGACCGCCACGTCCTTGGCGCCCAGGTGCATCAGCGCGCGCAGCGCGGACCCGGCCCTCCGCTTGGACTTCGCTTCGAGATAGCGGCCCAGCAGGATGAAGGTGACAACGCCGGCCGCGACCTCCAGGTAGATCGTCGAGGAGCCGTCCGTCCGGCCGGCCGTGAGATCGAAGCCGTGCCGCATGCCGGGCATCCCGGCGTCCCCGAGGAACAGCGCCCACAGGGACCAGCCGAAGGCGGCGAGGGTGCCCACGGAGACGAGCGTGTCCATGGTCGCCGCGCCGTGCCGCAGATTGGTCCAGGCGGCCCGGTGGAAGGGCAGCCCGCCCCAGACGACGACGGGCGCGGCCAGGGTGAGCGAGAGCCACTGCCAATAGTCGAACTGCAGTGCCGGAATCATCGCCAGGGCGACGACGGGGGCGGCGAGCACGGCGGAGACGATGAGGCGCTGCCGCAGGGAGGCGAGCACGGGGTCGTCGTCGGCGCCACGGTCGGGGTCGGTGGCGCGGTCGTCGTCGGTGGTGGGGTCGTCGGCGCTGCGGTCGGGTTCGGGGGAGCGGCTGCGGTCCGGCCGGGGTGGGGCCTCCGCCTCCGCTTCGGGTTCCGCTTCCGCCTTCGCCTCCGCCTCCGGTCGCCGCGACGGCCGGTCGGCCTCCGGGTCCGGGGCGGGCGCACGTGTCGGGTCCGGGGCCGGGGGTGTGGCGGCTCGGTCCTCGCCCGGCCGGCTGACCGGTTTCGCCGTGTAGCCGGTCTTCTCGACCGTGGCGATGAGGTCGGCCACGGAGACGCCGGCCCCGTCGTAGCTGACGCGGGCCTTCTCCGTGGCGTAGTTCACCGTGGCGGTGACGCCGTCCATCCGGTTGAGCTTCTTCTCGACGCGGGCCGCGCACGAGGCGCAGGTCATGCCGCCGATCATGAACTCGGCCCGCGAGGGCTCCGCGGTCGGGGTGCCGGACCCCGTCGCGCTGGGGGTGTCCGATGCGCTGTGCATGTCCGAGCTCCTGGAACGCCGTGCGGGCCGTACCCCACCAGTATCTGCTGGTCGGGCCGGCCCGGCGGCGAAGGGTGGTGCGGGTGGTGCGTGTGAAGCGGGGCGCGGGGCTCCCGCAGGGGGTCAGGCGCGGCCGGTCAGCTCGTAACCCGCCTCGTCGACGGCGGCGCGTACGGCCTCGTCGTCCAAGGGGGTCGCGGAGACCACCGTCACCAGCCCGGTGGACGCCACGGCCTTCACCGAGGTGACACCCTCGATGGCGGAGACCTCCTGGGAGACGGCGCCCTCGCAGTGACCGCAGGTCATGCCGGTGACCTGGTAGACGGTGGTGACCCCGCCCGCCTGCGCGGCGTCCGTGGCCGCGTCGCCGTGGCAGGACCCGCTCGGCGAGCAGCAGGAGCCGGTGGCCTGGGGGAGCTGGGTCTCGGCGGTCATGGTGTTCTCCTCTTCGACTTCGACGGACACGCAGGGATGGAGGGGCGCACGCGGTGCGCTTCCATGACCCCACTGTATACCCCTAGGGGGTATTACGCGAGTCGGCGTGCGGGCAGGTGGGGATCATCGGGGCGATCCGGGTGACGCCGGCGCCCGCGGCTGCCGAATGAGGTGCCACGCACACGCCCGCATGTCCGTGCGCGGGGTTGGCGATGATCGCAGGGGAGAGTGAGACAGGGAAGAGACACACCGGGGCCCCGCCGCCACCGACGCGGCGGCCGGGCCCCGGCAGCCGAACGGCGCCCAGCGGAAGGGACACTGCATGCCCGAGCAGCCGTACGACGTGATCACCATGGGACGGATCGGGGTGGACCTCTACCCCCTGCGCACCGGCGTGCCGCTGGCACGGGTCGAGACCTTCGGGAAGTTCCTCGGCGGCTCCCCGTCCAACGTCGCCGTCGCCGCCGCCCGCCTCGGCCGGCGCACCGCCGTCGTGACCCGCACCGGACAGGACCCCTTCGGGACGTATCTGCGCGAACAACTGCGGGAGTTCGGCGTCGACGACCGCTGGGTGACGCCCGTCGCCGCCTACCCGACCCCTGTCACCTTCTGCGAAATCTTCCCGCCCGACGACTTCCCCCTCTACTTCTACCGGCAGCCCAAGGCCCCCGACCTGGAGATCCACCCCGCCGAACTCGACCTGGCGGCGATCCGGTCCGCCGCCGTTTTCTGGATGACCGGCACCGGCCTCTGCGCCGAGCCCAGCCGCACCGCGACGCTCACCGCGCTGCGCGCCCGCGACCGCGCGCCCGTGACCGTCTTCGACCTCGACTGGCGCCCCGCGTTCTGGCCGCCCGGCGAGGACAACGGCGCCCCCGCGCCCCGGCCCACCGTCCGCTACCGCGAGGCCCTGGCGTACGCGACCGTCGCCGTGGGCAACCTCGACGAGTGCGAGGTGGCGACCGGCGAGCGCGAACCGTACGCGGCGGCCCGCGCCCTCATCGACGCCGGTGTCGAACTGGCCGTCGTCAAGCAGGGGCCGGCCGGGGTCCTCGCCGTCCACCGCGACGGCACCGTCGCCGATGTGCCACCGCTCCCCGTCGACGTGGTCAACGGCCTCGGCGCGGGCGACGCGTTCGGCGGGGCCCTCTGCCACGGGCTGCTCAGCGGCTGGGACACCGCCCGCACCATCCGCTACGCCAACGCGGCGGGCGCCATCGTCGCCGCCCGGCTCGCCTGCTCCTCCGCCATGCCGTTCCCGCACGAGGTCGAGGCCGTCCTCGCCGAGGGCGCGGTCACCGTCCGCCATCGGAAGGGGAACTGAGCATGCGCCGGAAGCCGACGTACCACCTGCCCGCCGGAAGCACCGGGCACGGCCCGTACACCGTGGACATCGGGCCGGAGCAGGCCGGCTGGGAGCGGTCGGGCCTCAAAGTGCTGGAGCTGGAACCGGGAGGAGTTCACACACTCGTCACCGGCGAGAGCGAGTGGATCATTCTGCCGTTGACCGGCGGCTGTACGGTGCACACCTCAGATGAGATCTTTGAACTGCTGGGCCGTAAGAGCGTGTTCAGCGGCGTGACCGACTTCGCCTATGTACCGCGCGACGCCCTCGCACAGATCGCCTCCGGCGCCGGCGGCCGCTTCGCCCTGGCAGGAGCGAAATGCGAGCGACGACTCCCCGCTCGCTACGGCCCCGCGCCGGAGGTACGCGTGGAGCTGCGCGGCTCCGGTACCTGCTCCCGGCAGGTGCACAACTTCGCCGCCGCCGACGCCTTCGACTGCGACCGGCTGATCGCGGTCGAAGTCCTCACCCCCGGCGGCAACTGGTCCTCCTACCCGCCGCACAAGCACGACGAGCACGACCCCGGCCGGGAATCCGTCCTGGAGGAGATCTACTACTTCGAGGTGGAAGGCGGCGGCCCTGGCTACCACCGGGTGTCCCCGTCCCGCCCCGGCGGCACGGACGTGCTGGCCGAAGTCGGCAGCGGCGACACCGTCCTCATCCCGGACGGCTGGCACGGCCCGTCCATCGCGCCACCCGGCCGCACGATGTACTACCTCAACGTCATGGCGGGCCCCGGCGAGCAGCGGGAGTGGCTGATCCGCGACCACCCCGACCACAGCTGGGTGCGCGACACCTGGCCGTCCCAGCCGGTCGACCCCCGCCTCCCGCTCCCCGGACCGGAGGACCCCGCATGACCACGCAGCCCACACCGCCGGCCGCCGGAACATCCGCACCGCCCCCGGCCGCCGGGCAGCCCGTCCGCCGCCTCACCACCGCCCAGGCGCTCGTCGCCTTCCTCGCCCGCCAGTACACCGAGCGCGACGGCGTGCGCCACCGGCTGATCACCGCCACCTGGGGCATCTTCGGCCACGGCAACGTCGCGGGCATCGGCCAGGCCCTCCTGGAGACCGGCCCCGCCATGCCCTACCTCCAGGGCCGCAACGAACAGGCCATGGTGCACGCCGCCGTCGGGCACGCCCGCCAGTCCGGCCGGCTCTCCGCGCAGGCCGTCACCACCTCCATCGGCCCCGGTGCCACCAACCTCGTCACCGGCGCCGCCCTCGCCACCGTCAACCACCTCCCCGTGCTGCTGCTGCCCGGCGACACCTTCGCCGCCCGCCCCGCCGACCCCGTCCTCCAGCAGCTGGAAGTGCCGTACGCGGGCGACGTCTCCGTCAACGACTGCCTGCGCCCGGTCTCCCGCTTCTTCGACCGGATCACCCGGCCCGAGGCCCTGATCCCGGCCGTGCTGCACGCCATGCGGGTCCTCGCCGACCCGGCCGCAACCGGCGCCGTCACCCTCGCGCTGCCCCAGGACGTACAGGCCGAGGCGTACGACTGGCCGGCCGCGTTCTTCGCCGAGCGCGTCTGGCACGTCCGCCGCCCCGCCCCCGACCCGGACGAACTCGACCGGGCGGTCCGGGCGGTGCGCGCCGCCCGCCGGCCGCTCGTCGTCGCGGGCGGCGGGGTCCACCACAGCGCCGCCGAGGACGCCCTCGCCGCGTTCGCCGAAGCCACCCGCATCCCCGTCGCCGCCACCCAGGCCGGCAAGGGCTCCCTGCGCCACGACCACCCCGCCGACGTCGGAGGCATCGGCCACACCGGCACCGCCACCGCCGACGACCTGGCCCGCACCGCCGACCTGGTCATCGGCGTCGGCACCCGGTACACCGACTTCACCACCGCCTCCGCGACCCTCTTCGCGCACCCGGACGTCCGCTTCCTCAACCTCAACATCACCGGCTTCGACGCCCACAAGCTCGCCGCCCTCCCGCTCGTCGCCGACGCCCGCACCGCCCTCGAAGCCCTCAACGCCGCCCTCGCCGGCCACCGCGCCGACCCGGCGTACGAGGCGGAGTACACGGCGGCCAAGGCCCGCTGGGAGCAGCGCGTCGACGCCGCGTACGCCACCCCCGACCCGGCCGCCCGCCCCACCCAGACCCAGGTCCTCGGCCTCCTGGACGAACTGGTCACCGACGAGGACGTCCTCATCAACGCGGCCGGCTCGCTCCCCGGCGACCTGCACAAGCTGTGGCGCACCCGCTCCCCGCGCCAGTACCACGTCGAGTACGGCTACTCCTGCATGGGCTACGAGATCCCGGCCGCGATCGGCGTCCAGCTCGCCGCCCCCGGCCGCCCCGTCTGGGCGCTCGTCGGCGACGGCACCTATCTGATGAACCCCACCGAGATCGTCACCGCCGTCCAGGAGAACCTCCCCGTCAAGCTCGTCGTCCTGCAGAACCACGGCTACGCGTCGATCGGCGGGCTCTCCGAGGCGACCGGCGCCGAACGCTTCGGCACGGACTACCGCCACCGCGAGGACGGCGGCTTCACCGGCCCCCCGCTGCCCGTGGACCTCGCCGCCAACGCCGCCTCGCTCGGCATGCGGGTGCTGCGCGCCTCGACCGTCGCCGAACTGCGCGCGGCCCTCGCCCTGGCCCGCGCCGCCGACCGGCCCGTCTGCGTCCACGTCGAGACCGCGACACCCGCCGCCGGGCAGGGCGCTCCGCCGGCCCAGGCGTGGTGGGATGTCCCCGTGGCCGCGACGGCCACCCGCCCCCAGGCGGTCGCGGCACGGGAAGAGTACGAACGCCACCGCACAGGCCGGCGCCGTCACCTCTGAAGGAGCCACAGATGAAGACCGTGAACCACTGGATCGGTGGCAGGACCGTCGAGGGCACGTCGGGCCGCCACGGCGAGGTCACCGACCCCGCCACCGGAGCCGTCACCACCCGCGTCGCCCTCGCCTCCGCCGGGGAAGCCGGGGCCGCGGTGGCCGCCGCGAAGGACGCCTACCCGGCCTGGCGCGAGTCGTCGCTGTCCGCGCGCACCGCGATCCTCTTCCGCTACCGTGCGCTGCTCGACGCCCACCGGGACGAGATCGCCGCGCTCATCACCGCCGAGCACGGCAAGGTGCACGCCGACGCGCTCGGCGAGGTCGCGCGCGGACTGGAGATCGTGGAGCTGGCCTGCGGGATCACCACCCAGCTCAAGGGCGAGCTGTCCACCCAGGTCTCCAGCCGGGTCGACGTCTCCACGATCCGGCAGCCGCTCGGCGTCGTCGCCGGGATCACCCCGTTCAACTTCCCGGCCATGGTGCCGATGTGGATGTTCCCGCTCGCCGTCGCCTGCGGCAACACCTTCGTCCTCAAGCCCAGCGAGAAGGACCCGTCGCCCGCCAACCTGCTGGCCGAACTCGCCGCCGAGGCCGGTCTGCCCGACGGCGTCCTGAACGTCCTGCACGGGGACCGGGTCGCCGTGGACGCGCTCCTGGCCCACCCGGACGTCGCCGCGGTCTCCTTCGTCGGCTCGACACCCGTAGCCCGCCACGTCCACGCCACCGCGTCGGCCCACGGCAAGCGCGTGCAGGCGCTGGGCGGCGCGAAGAACCACATGCTGGTGCTGCCCGACGCCGACCTGGACGCCGCCGCCGACGCCGCGGTCTCCGCCGCGTACGGCTCCGCCGGCGAGCGCTGCATGGCGATCTCCGCCGTCGTCGCGGTGGGCGCCGCCGGCGACGGACTGGTCGCCCGGATCAAGGAACGGGCCGCCCGCGTCACCATCGGCCCCGGCACCGACCCGGCCTCCGAGATGGGCCCGCTGATCACCGCCGCCCACCGCGACAGGGTCGCCTCCTACGTCACCGGCGCCGCCGCCCAGGGCGCCGAAGTCGTCCTCGACGGAACCGGGTTCACCGTCGAGGGCTTCGAGGACGGCCACTGGATCGGCCCCTCCCTCCTCGACCGCGTCCCCACCGGCTCCGACGCCTACCGCGACGAGATCTTCGGCCCCGTCCTGTGCGTCCTGCGCGTCGACACGTACGAGGAGGGCGTGGCCCTCATGAACGCCTCGCCGTACGGCAACGGCACCGCGATCTTCACCCGCGACGGCGGAGCGGCCCGCCGCTTCCAGCTGGAGATCGAGGCCGGCATGGTCGGGGTCAACGTCCCCATCCCGGTGCCCGTCGGCTACCACTCCTTCGGCGGCTGGAAGGACTCCCTCTTCGGCGACCACCACATCTACGGCGGCGACGGCGTGCGCTTCTACACCCGCGCCAAGGTCACCACCACCCGCTGGCCCGACCCGGCCGACGCCCCGTCAGCCGTGGACCTGGGCTTCCCCCGCAACCACTGACCCGGCACCGACACAGACACGGACACAGACACAGACACGGGCACGCCCACGGCCTGCCGGGCCGCGGGCCGTGCTCAGGACAGCTCCAGCACCCCGACCGTCTCGCCCCCGCTCGTCTCCCCGGTGGGCCGGAAGCCGAGCCCGAGGTAGAAGCCCTCCGGCCCGTCGTCGCCGGGGTGCCAGGTGACGTACATCCGGCTGCCGCCGCGCCGGCGGATCTCGGCGGCCACCGCCTCCACCGCGAAGCGGCCGTACCCGCGCCCCTGTTCACCGGCCGCGATGTTGAGGCGCCACAGCCCCGAGCGGATGTCGCGGCCCGTTCCGTCGCCCGCGAAGTCGATGTCCAGGAAGGCCATGAGGAAGCCGACGGGACGGTCGCCGTCGAGGACGAGCCGGGGCCAGGCGGCCTCCCGGTGCACATACGCCTCGGCCAGGGACTTCACGACCGGGTCCACCAGATGCTCCTGATCGGGGCGGACCCGCAGAGCGATCGCGGCATCGAGGTTGCCGGCCGTGATCTCGGCCAGCCTCAGCGCGGTTGTCATACCGGAAACGGTAGACGCCGGGGGCAAGACGTTTTCCGGGCGGACATGACCGCAGGGCCGCTCCCCCGGAGCGGCCCTGCGGAATCCGGTGGCGGGTCTCAGCGCTCCGCCGCGCCCGCCTCGGCCGCGATCATGCGCTCCATCGGCACCACGCCGAACCTCCCCGACACCAGGAACGCCACCACCATCGAGCCGATCATCAGCACCGTCCCCGCCCACACCATCGTCTCCACCGGCACGGTGTACGCGCCCACGGCCCGCACCGCGCACTCGGCGAGCAGCGCCCCGCCCCACACCGCCGAGAACCGCGTCTCCGCCCGCCGGAACTCCGGCGAACCCGCGGAAAGCCGCTCCCACGCGGCCGACTTGGCGGCCTCGCCCCGCGTCAGCCACGGCCGCAGCCCCGCCGACAGCATCGGCCGCCCCCGCACCGCCGTCACCAGGAACGTCAGCCCCACGATGCTGCTCACCCCGCTGTCCTTGAGCAGCATCAACCGCGGATCACCGGCCACCAGACCCAGCAGCAGCGACACCGCGTTCACCGACACCATCAGCGCCGCGAGCCCGTTGAGCCGCCGCTCGCGCACCGCACCCCACACCGTGCGCACCGCCGGCACCACACTGCTCCAGGCCAGCGCGGCGAACGTGCTCAGCCCCGCCGCCTTCAGCGCGTAGTAGCAGGCCAGCGGCAGCGCGACGTCCACCAGCAGCGGCTTCAGACTGTCCAGGAGCGCCTTGCGGGGAGCGATCGGAGCGGCCCCGGCGACGGGTGCGTCCAGAGTGGCGGCCGTGCTGCTCATGTCGATTCCTCCCGTTCCGGCGGTGCCCCCGCGGCCCCGCTCCCGACACGTACAGACTGTCGCTCCGGGCCCTCCCCCCGGCAGAGCCGCGTGTCCCGACCTCCGCATGACAGATGTCACGGCATGGGCATGCGGTCGTACGGCTCCGAGCGCGTGACCGGATCGTTGCCGCGCGGCGTACAACCCTCAACGGCCCTTTCCGGTCCCACAGTCGGTCCGGTTTCCGAGAGAAGGGCGATCACCACCTATGGCGAAGAAGAGACGGAACGCGAGTGTGGCCGTGGGAGCGGCCGCCGTGCTGACCGCGATCGCGGCGGCCCCGGCCGGGGCCGCGAACGGCGGAGTCACGTACTCCGGCCTCTCGGTCAACGGCGGCAAGCCGATCGTGATCGGCATCCAGGAGACGGTGTCGGTACCGGTGACCTACCGGATGACGACCTCGCGCACCTGGGACTGGCCGCCGTTGTTCTTCCTCTACCGGGGGAAGCTCGCGAACAGGGACTACGACATGCTGTACAGCAGCTTCGGCTCCTCCGACCGCACCTGCCCGGTCGAGGGGACGGGGCGCTGCGAGGTCGAGGACGGCGTCCTGGACATCGACCCGAGGTACGCCATCGAGGGCAACGGCGACGCCGGCACCTGGAAGAGCGCCGCCCAACTCTCCCTGCCCGGCGGGGACAGCGTCTTCACCGACCTGAACCGCTCCGTCCAGGTCCAGCGCGCCACCCGCGTCACCGTCAATGCCGCGCCCGAACCCGTCGTGAAGGGCAAGACGATCACCGTGACGGGCAAGGTCTCCCGCGCGAACTGGGAGAAGCACACCTACCAGGGGTACGGAGGCCGCACGGTCAGCCTCCAGTTCAAGGCCGACGGCGCCTCCTCGTACACGACGGTCAAGAAGGTGACGTCCGGCTCGACCGGGGCGCTCAGGACCACCGTGAAGGCGACCACCTCGGGCACCTGGCGGTGGAAGTACTACGGGAACTCCACCTCCGGCGCGAAGGCGTCCACCGGCGACCACGTCATCGTCTGGTCCGGCGTCCGCATCATGCACGCCGCCCGGTAGCACCGGCACATACTCGCTGGCCGTCCCCCGGCCCACGGTGCTGGAATGCCCGCATGACCGCATCCGTGTCCGTATCCGCGACCACCCGGCCCCCGCACGAGATCCGCGCGCTCCACACCGCCGACACCGTGACCGTCTACCAGGCGTACACCCCGTCGCTCGGCCTGCCGGCCGCCCGCGACGGGCGTTTCCCGGCGGCCTGGAAGCGTGACCGGATGACATGGATCAAGCCGAGTTTCCTGTGGATGATGTACCGCTGCGGCTGGGGGACGAAGGAGGGCCAGGAGACCGTCCTCGCCATCGAGATCACCCGCGAGGGCTTCGACTGGGCCCTCGCCCACGCCGAACTCTCCCACTACCAGCCGGGCGTGCACCCGGACCGTGCCACCTGGCAGCGCGACCTGCGCCGCGCCCCCGCCCGCGTCCAGTGGGATCCCGAACGCGACCTGCACCTCAACCGGCTCCCGCACCGCTCGCTGCAACTCGGGCTCGCGGGGGAGGCGTCCCGGCGGTCCGCGGACGAGTGGACGGTCGCCGTCCACGACGTCACCCCGCTCGCCCGGGAGATCCACGCCCGGGTCCGGGCGGGCGCGACACGGGAGGCGAGCGCGCTGCTCCCCGCCGAGTCCCCCTACCCGCTGCCCGACGGCACCCCCCTTCCCGTACGCACCACGGCTTAGGTCCCCGCCCACCCCGTCAGCGCCACGACCCGCGCCGCGATGTCCGCCACGGACCGCCCGTCCGTCGCCACCCGCACCGCGTCGGGCGGGGCCTGTGCGTCGAGCAGCCGGGCCTTGCGGGCGCTGTTCAGCAGCTCCCGCTCAAGGCCCGATCCGGTCTCGCGGCCGGCGAGCCGTTCGGCGGCCGTCGTGTCGGACGCGGTCAGCAGCACCCGTACGCACCGCACCCCCGCGCCCATCGCCCGCTCGAACATGGGCGCCGAACCCGCCAGCACACTCACCGTGTTGGTGTAGACGAGCCGGTGCAGGCCCAGCTCCGCGTAGTTGGCCCAGACGGCCGTCAGATTGCGTTCGGTGATCAGGGAGCGGTCCGGGTCGCCGTCGGGCGCGGGACGCACGGCGCCCATGAAGTCGCCGTCCACGACCGCGTGCGCCGCCCCGGCCGCGTTCAGCAGGGCCGACACCTCCCACGCCACGGTCGTCTTCCCCACCCCGGCGCGCCCGCCGATCAGCAGTGCCTCCGGTCGATGCATGACGGCAGCGTCCCAGAGCACGCCCCGCCGGGCGACCCGATTCCCGGGCGCGCGGGACCGGCGTGTACCGCGTGCGCAGTACGCGGGCCGCCGGGCGTACGCCTGGAGGAGGTGCGGGAGTTCCGCCCCTCGGCAGGCGGGGGCGGCCGGCGGTCCGCATAGGGTCGGTGCATGGACACCCCTGTTGCGCGTACGTCCCGGTGGCGGCGGCTGCTGCCGCGCACCCGAGGCCGCTGGACGGCGGCCGGTGCCGTGCTCCTGGTACTGGCCGGCGCGGGCACCTGGAACGCCGCGGCCCAGGACGGCGGGCCCGCCGTGCACCGCCAGGACCGGATGATGCGCGTGGACGGGGTGACCCTGGACACCTCCTACTTCACGGCCGGCGGCGGCGGGCGCCGGCCCGCCGTGCTCATCGGCCACGGGTTCGGCGGCAGCAAGGCGGAGACCCGGGCACAGGCGGAGCGCCTCGCCCGCGACGGATACGCCGTACTCACCTGGTCCGCGCGCGGCTTCGGCAGGTCGGGCGGCACGATCTCGCTGAACGCCCCGGACCGGGAGGTCAAGGACGTCTCGCGGCTGATCGACTGGCTCGCCGACCGCCCCGAGGTACGGCTCGACGCCGAGGGCGACCCGCGCGTCGGCATCACCGGAGCCTCCTACGGCGGCGCGGTCTCGCTGCTCGCCGCCGGCCACGACCCCCGCGTGGACGCCATCGCCCCGCAGCTCACCTACTGGAACCTCGCCGACGCGCTCTTCCCGGACGGGGTGTTCAAGAAACTCTGGGCCGGGATCTTCGTCAACTCCGGCGGCGGCTGCGGCCACTTCGAGAAGAAGCTGTGCGAGCTGTACGAACGGGTCGCCGTCAGCGGCAAACCGGACGCCGCCGCCCGCGCCCTGCTCACCGAACGCTCCCCGAGCGCCGTCGCCGACCGCATCAAGGCCCCCGCGCTGATCGTCCAGGGCCAGACCGACTCCCTCTTCCCGCTCGGCCAGGCCGACGCCATGGCGAAGGCCATCGCCGCCAACGGCGCCCCCGTCGCCGTGGACTGGATCGCCGGCGGCCACGACGGCGGCAACCGGGAGACCGACCGGGTGGAGAAGCGGATCGGCAGCTGGTTCGACCGCTACCTGAAGGGGAACGAGGGCGCCGACACCGGCCCCGCCTTCCGCGTCACCCGCACCGGCGGCATCGACTCCACGGACGGCGCCGCCCTCACCCGGGGCGCGACCGCCGACACCTACCCGGGGCTGCACAGCGGCGGCACCCCCGTCGAACTGCGCGGCGACCCGCAGAAGATCGGCAACCCGCCCGGCGGCAACCCGCCCGCCATCTCCGCGGTCCCCGGCGCCGGCGGCTCACTGGCCCGGCTCTCCACCTTCGGCCTCGGCCTCGGTCTCGACTTCCCCGGCCAGTACGCCCGCTTCGACTCCGCCCCGCTGACCACCGCACGCCGCATCACCGGCGCCCCCACCGTCCGGGTCACCGTCGAGGCCGACCACGGCGACGCGGTCCTGTTCGGCAAGGTGTACGACGTCTCCCCGGACGGCAAGCGCCAGGTGCTGCCCGCCCAGCTCGTCGCCCCGTACCGGATCACGCCCGAACGGCAGGGCCGGCCCCTGGAGCTGACGCTGCCCGCGATCGACCACGAACTCGACGCGGGCCACCGCCTCCGGCTCGTCCTCGCCACGACCGACCTCGGCTACGCGTCCCCGGCCGCCCCGGCCACGTACACCGTCTCCCTCGAAGGGCCCCTCACGCTTCCCACCGCGCCCGGCCTCGAAACCGGCGCGGCCCCGCTGCCCTGGTGGACCTGGGGGCTGCCCGCCGCCGCCCTGGTCGCCGCCACGGCCCTGCTGCTCACCGCCCGGCGCCGTACCGCGACGCCCGCACCCGACCCGGCACTCGCCGACGTACCGCTCCAGATCACCGGCCTGTCCAAGAAGTACGCCAGGTCCGCCGAGAGATACGCCGTGCGCGACCTGTCCTTCCGGGTCGAGAAGGGGCAGGTGCTCGGCCTCCTCGGGCCCAACGGCGCCGGCAAGACCACGACGCTGCGCATGCTCATGGGGCTCATCACCCCCGACGACGGCGAGATCCGGGTCTTCGGGCGGGCCATCCGCCCCGGCGCGCCCGTGCTCTCCCGCGTCGGCTGCTTCGTCGAGGGCGCCGGCTTCCTCCCGCACCTGTCCGGCCGCGCCAACCTGGAGCTGTACTGGCAGGCCACCGGCCGCCCCGCCGAGGACGCCCACATCGAGGAGGCCCTGGAGATCGCCGGTCTCGGCGACGCCCTGGCCCGCGCCGTGCGCACCTACTCGCAGGGCATGCGGCAGCGCCTCGCCATCGCCCAGGCCATGCTCGGCATGCCGGACCTGCTCATCCTCGACGAACCGACCAACGGACTCGACCCGCCGCAGATCCGCGAGATGCGGGACGTGATGATCCGGTACGCGGCCGGCGGCCGCACCGTGATCGTCTCCAGCCACCTCCTGTCCGAGGTCGAGCAGTCCTGCACGCATCTGGTCGTCATGGACCGGGGCCGGCTCGTCCAGGCGGGCCCGGTCGCGGAGATCACCGGCTCCGGCGACATGCTCCTGGTCACCGCCGCCGAGCAGCTCGCCGAACCCCTTGTGGAGAAGATCGCCGCCCTGCCCGGCGTCGGCTCCGCCGTGCGCACCGACGACGGCCACGGCCTGCTGGTCCGCCTCGACGGGACGACGGCGCCCGCGCTGATCGCCGAACTGGTCCGCCTCGACGTGCCGCTGACCGGCGTCGGGCCGCACCGCCGCCTGGAGGACGCCTTCCTCACCCTGATCTCCGGAGGCTCCGCATGAGCACCGCAGCCGATCTCGCCGCGGCCCCCGAGGCCCCCGGCTACCGCGCCCGCCACACGCTCCCGCTGCGCGTCGAGGCGGTCCGGCAGCTGCGCCGCCGCCGCACGCTGCTCATGGGCGGAGTGCTGGCCGCGCTGCCGTTCGTCCTGATCATCGCCTTCGCGATCGGCGGCACCCCGGACGGCGGCCCGGGCGGCGACGACCGCATCACGCTGATGGACACCGCCACCGCGTCCGCCGCCAACTTCGCCGCGACCTGCCTGTTCGTCTCGGCGGGCTTCCTGCTCGTCGTCCCGGTCGCCCTGTTCTGCGGCGACACCGTGGCGTCCGAGGCGAGCTGGTCCTCGCTGCGCTACCTGCTGGCCGCGCCCGTGCCCCGCGGCCGGCTGCTGTGGAGCAAGCTCGTCGTCGCGCTGGCCTTCAGCCTCGCCGCGATGGTGCTGCTGCCGCTCGTCGCGCTCGCGGCCGGCGCGGCGGCCTACGGCTGGGGGCCGCTGGAACTGCCGACCGGGGGAGCGCTGGCGGCCGGGGACGCGGTGCCGCGCCTCGCGCTCGTCGTCGCGTTCATCTTCGTGTCCCAACTGGTCACCGCCGGCCTGGCGTTCTGGCTCTCGACACGGACCGACGCCCCGCTCGGCGCGGTCGGCGGCGCGGTCGGGCTCACCATCGTCGGCAATGTGCTCGACGCCGTCACCGCGCTGGGCGCCTGGCGCGAACTGCTCCCCGCGCACTGGCAGTTCGCCTGGGCGGACGCCCTGCAACCCGGCATCGAGTGGGGCGGCATGGCCAAGGGCGCCTCGGTATCGGTCACCTATGCCCTGATCCTGCTCGCCTTCGCCTTCCGGGGGTTCAGTCGTAAGGACATCGTGTCCTGACCTTGACATTCCGCCGGCTGTGCGCTCCCCGTTGCCGCATCGAGATCGTTCCGCAACGCTTTTGCCCGGTCCTGCGGCCCCGTTCACGCGTCACATTCACACGTATGACGTGACGACACAGGGGGTACGGAATGGAACGCCGCACACGGAATCACCGGTGGAGGCATCAGGGGGCGCTCGGGCTGCTGCTCGCGGCCGGCGTGCTGCTCACCGGCTGCTCGGGCGAGTCGGGCCGGGACGCGACCTCGTCGACCGACCGCCGCGCGGGGGCCGGGGCACACGCCCCCGCCCCCGCGCCCGCCGGCACCGGGGGAGCGACGGACGATTCGAGGGCCAGGCCGACCAACGGGCCCGACGGCGGCCCCACCGGCGGACCCGACCGGGCCAAGGGCGCCGAAGCGCCCGACTACCTGTCCACCTTCGCGCTGGACGTGGACACCGCCTCGTACGGCTACGCCCGCCGCACCCTCGCCGACGGGCGGCTGCCCGGCGCGCAGAGCGTGCGGCCGGAGGAGTTCGTCAACAGCTTCCGCCAGGGCTACCGCCGCCCCACCGGCAACGGCTTCTCGGTCTCCGTGGACGGGGCAACGGCGGGCGGCGACTGGTCGCTGGTCCGGGTCGGCCTCGCCACCAGGGCGGCGCCCAGCAGCACCGCACGGCCCCCGGCCGCCCTCACCTTCGTGGTGGACGTCTCCGGTTCGATGAACTCGCCGGACCGCCTCGGGCTCGTGAAGACCTCGCTCGGCATCCTCACCGACGAACTGCGCGACGACGACTCGATCAGCCTGGTCACCTTCAGCGACGAGGCGGAGACCGTCCTGCCCATGACCCGGCTGAAGGGCCACCGGGGCCAGGTCCGCGACGCGGTCGACTCCCTGGAACCCGCTTCCTCCACCAACGTGGGCGCGGGCGTGGAGCGCGGCTACGACGAGGCCGTGGAGGGCCGCCGCAAGGGCGCCACCAACCGGGTGGTGCTGCTCTCCGACGCGCTGGCCAACACCGGTGACACCGAGGCGGAGGACATCCTCGAACGGATCGACTCCGCCCGCCGCGAGCACGGCATCACGCTCTTCGGCGTGGGCGTCGGCAGCGAGTACGGCGACGCGTTCATGGAGGAGCTGACCAACAAGGGCGACGGCCACACCACGTACATCTCCGACGAGGAGCAGGCCCGCAAGGTCTTCGTCGACCAGCTCCCGGCCCACCTCGAACTGACCGCCCGCGACGCCAAGGCACAGGTCGCGTTCGACCGGGAGACCGTCGAGAAGTTCAAGCTGATCGGCTACGAGGACCGGAAGGTCGCCGACGAGGACTTCCGCGACGACACCGTGGACGGCGGCGAGGTGGGCCCCGGCCACACGGTGACCGCCCTGTACGCGGTGCGCCTGCGCGACGGTGCCTCCGGCCGTGTCGCCACCGCCACGGTCCGCTGGCTCGACCCCAAGACCCGTACACCGCACGAGAACACCGGCTCGGTGGAGACCGGCGCGATCACGGGCAAGCTGTGGGGCGGCCGCAGCGACCGGCTCCAGGTCACGGCCGTGGCCGCCTACTTCGCGGATAACCTGCGCGGCACCAGCCTGCCCGGCGCCCCGGGCCTCGGTGAACTCGCTTCACGGGCACGGAAGCTGGCCACGCGCACGGAGGACTCCTCGGTCTCCAAGCTCGCCGAGGCGATCGACCGCGCCGACCGGCTCAAGGACACCGTGGACGCCGTGGAGGACAGCGGAGAGGGCGAGATGGACTGACGCCGCCCCCGGGGGAGCGGTTCGCACACATCTGCGAAATCCAGCGGTGCGGCCGCTCCCCGCACGCCATGATGAGCCCCATGGCCTCCCTGTTCCTGACCCTCGCCGTGCTCACGACCGGGCTCTACGCCGGCTTCCTGCTGACCTTCCTCATCGCGGTGATGCCCGGCCTGGCCGCGCTGCCCGACGCCGGCTTCGCGGCCGCGATGCGCCGCTTCAACGAGAAGGTCCCCGGCCCGGCCTTCCTGCTCCTCTTCCTCGGCGTGATCGCCTTCCCGGCCGTGCCCGTCGTCACGGAGACCGGCGAGGACACCTGGCCCCTGCTGCTCGCGGCCCTGCTCTGCGCCGTGGCCTCCCACCTGATCACGATCGCGGGCAACATCCCGCTCAACAACGCCCTCGCCCAGTCCGAGGGCGGGGACGACACGGCGGCCCGCGCGGCGTTCGAGGCCCGCTGGAACACCTTCCACCGCATCCGCACGGCCCTGTCCCTGGCGGCGTTCGCGCTGCTGGCGGTGGCCGCCGTCTGACCAGGAACTGCCGCCGTGCGGGGCGGCAGTTTCGGCCGTTCTTGGCGGAGACCCGTTCCAGCCGCGTGAGCAGCGGTCACGGCCCGTACGCTCTACAAACGTGTAGAAGGTGCGGTGGTCGCACCCGCTCGTTCCCGGAGGGTTGGACATGGCTTCGATCGATCTCGGCAAGGTGCTGGACTCGGCGTGGGCGGACAAGGAGTTGCCGGAGATCCTGGCCGCGCCGGTGGCCGCTCTGAAGGGCGTGTCCGACCGGGACGGTGAGCTGCTGGACGAGGCGTTCGGCGTCAAGACCGTCGCGGACCTGGCGTCGCTGAAGTACGTGCGCTGGGCGCAGGCGCTGGCCGCGCTGGACGCCGCCAAGTAGGGGAGTGGCCGGGCCCGTTCGGGCGAGGGGTGGCCGCCGGATGCGTACCGGCCGCGCCTCGCCCGTCCGCGCTACCTTCCGGGCGCCCCTCGTCCGGCGGGGGCGCCGCCCCGGCGCGCGGCCAGTTGCTCGGCCGCGCGCCGGACGTCGGTGAGCGCCTGCGACTCCTCGGTGAAGTACACCTGCCGCCGCCCCTCCCGGCGGGAGTCGACGAAGCCGGCGCGGCGGAGGGTGAACAGGTGCTGGCTGACCGTCGAGGCGGCCCCGCCCACCCGCTCCACCAGGCGCGTCACATCGCTCGGCCCCTGGGCCAGGACGTGCAGGATGCGCAGCCGGGCCGGGGAGGCGAGTGCGGCGAAGACCCCGGCCACGGCGTCCGCGCCTTCGCCGGACGGGTCACCGGGGCCGCCGGATGCTGTCGTGTCCACCTGCTCGTACCCCGTCCCCTGAGTGGGCCGGCCCGCGATTCCCGGCCGCCGCGCTCCGCATGTTTCTACACGAGTGTAGACGGTTGACGGCGGGTCGGCCGGGCGGAGGGGGCGCGCAGGGAGGGGGAGTTGGGGTCCGGGCGGCCGTGCGGGTGGGGCTCGGTGGCCTCTCGGGCTGGTAACTTCTACAGCAATGTAGAACTTGGGTCCGCCGGAGCCGCTGCCCTGCCCCGGCCCGGGCGGGCCCACTGAGCGTGTGGGGAGTGCGGGATGGCCCTGTGGGACCGCATCAAGGAGTCCGCGTCGACGATGCAGACGCAGCTGCTGGCGAAGAAGAACGACCTCAAGTCCGGTGCGTTCCGGGACGCCTCCATGGCGATGTGCGCCCTCGTGGCCGCCGCCGACGGTTCGATCGACCCCTCCGAGCGGCAGCGCGTGGCCCAGCTCATCGCCACCAACGAGGTGTTGCAGAACTTCGACGCGCACGACCTCCAGCGCCGGTTCGACGAGAACCTCAACAAGCTGACCGCGGACTTCGGCTTCGGCAAGGTCGGCGTGCTCCAGGAGATCGCCAAGGCGAAGAAGAAGCCGGCCGAGGCGCGTGCGGTGATCCAGATCGGCATCGTCATCGGCGGCGCCGACGGGTACTTCGACGAGACGGAGCGGGCCGTCGTGCGCGAGGCGTGCTTCAGCCTCGACCTCCCGCCGCACGAGTTCGACCTGTAACCGGCCCCGCGGCCGCGCCGCCGCCCCGTCCTTACATCGGGGTGGCGGCGTGCAGGACGAGGAACAGCGTCACGGTCGCGTTCGCGGAGGACAGCGCCGACACGGTCGTCCCCGCGGTCGCCGTCCAGGCGGCCAGCCCGACCGCCGTGAACGCCGGCGGCCAGGTCCGGGGCGACGG
>NZ_JAKRGC010000389.1 GCF_022347745.1 Streptomyces sp. OfavH-34-F | reverse complement strand
CGCGCCCGGCCCGCGCGGCGCCCATGAGGTCGCCACCATGCTCGGCACCAGCGTGCTCATCCCGCCCCTGGCCGTGCTCCACCGGGCCCTGGGAGGCATCCGGCACCGCCGCGCCGCCCCCTGGGGAGGCCCCGCATGAACCGCACCCGGCCCAGCCGCACGGGCCCGCCCGCCCGGCCCGCCGCCGTCCTCTTCGACCGCGACGGCACCCTGATCCACGACGTCCCCTACAACCGCGACCCGGCGCTCGTGCGGCCGGTACCCGGCGCCGCCGAAGCCGTACGGCTGGTGCGCGCGGCCGGCCTGGCCACCGGCGTCGTCAGCAACCAGTCCGGCATCGGCCGCGGCCTGCTCACCCACGAGGACGTCCGCCGGGTCAACGCCCGCGTGGACGCGCTCACCGGCCACCTCGACGTCTGGGTCTACTGCCCGCACCACCCCGACGACGGCTGCGCCTGCCGCAAGCCCCGGCCCGGCCTGGTGACCGAGGCCGCCCGGCGCCTCGGCGTCCGCCCCGCCGACTGCGCCGTCATCGGCGACATCGCGGCCGACGTGCTCGCCGCCCGCGCGGCGGGCGCCGAGGGCATCCTCGTACCCAACGCCCGCACCAGGCCCGAGGAGATCGACGCCGAGGACCACCCCGCGCCCGACGTCCTCACCGCCGTCCGCCGCCTCCTGGCCCGCCCCGCGCCGGCCCGGAGCGCCGCCCGCGCGAACGGACCGGCCGCATGAGGGCGCTCGTGGTACGACTCGACAGCTTCGGCGACGTCCTGCTCGCCGGGCCGGCCGTCCGCGCCGTGGCCGCGGGCGCCGACCACGTCACCCTGCTCTGCGGACCGCTGGGGGAGCCCGCCGCCCGGTTGCTGCCCGGCGTGGACGACGTCATCGTCTGGCAGGCCCCCTGGGAGGGCACCGCGCCGCCGCCGGTCGAGGAGGCGGACATCCCCGGCCTGCTCGGCACGCTGCGCGCCGGCGCGTACGACACCGCGCTCGTCCTCACCTCCTTCCACCAGAGCCCGCTGCCGGCCGCGCTGCTGCTGCGCATGGCCCACGTGGCCCGGATCGGCGCCGACAGCGTCGACCACCCCGGCCGGCTCCTCGACGTACGCCACCAGCGTCTCCCCGGGCGGCACGAGGCCGAGGCGGCCCTCGACCTCGCCACCGCCATGGGCTTCGCCCTCCCGGCGGGCGACGACGGCCGGCTGCGGGTCCTGCCGCCGCCCGACACCGCCGCGCTCACCGGCAACGGCCCCTACGTCGTCGTCCACCCCGGCGCCAGCGCCCCCGCCAGGGCCTGGAACCCCGGCAGACACGCCGAGGCCGTCCAGCGCCTGGCCGACGCCGGACACCGCGTCGTCGTCACCGGCGGACCGGCCGAGACCGGCCTCACCCGGCAGGTCAGCGGCGACGTGGCCGTGGACCTCGGCGGCCGCACCTGCCCCCGGACGCTCGCCGGAGTCCTGCGCCACGCCGACGTCCTGGTCAGCGGGAACACCGGACCCGCCCACCTCGCCGCCGCCGTGGGCACCCCGGTGGTCTCCCTGTTCGCCCCCGTCGTGCCCGCCTCCCGCTGGGCGCCCTACGGCGTACCCGTCGTGCTCCTCGGCGACCAGCGCGCCCCGTGCGCCGACACCAGGGCCCTGCACTGCCCGGTGCCCGGCCACCCCTGTCTCGACGGCGTCACCGCGCACGACGTGGTCAGCGCGGTGCACAAGCTCCACACGCTCCGGAAGGAGAACGGATGAACATCCTCATCTGGCACGTCCACGGCTCGTGGCTGACCTCCTTCGTCCAAGGACCCCACACCTACCTGGTGCCGGTCACCCCCGACCGGGGGCCCGACGGACTCGGCCGCGCCCGCACCTGGACCTGGCCCGACTCCGTCCGCGAACTGAGCCCCGCCGCACTGCGCGACGCCGACATCGACCTCGTCGTCCTGCAACGCCCCCACGAGATCGAGCTGACCCGGGACTGGACCGGCAGGCGGCCCGGCCACGACGTCCCCGCCGTGTACGTCGAGCACAACAGCCCGCACGAGACACCCGTGGACACCCGGCATCCCCTCGCCGACCGGTCCGACATCCCCGTCGTGCACGTCACCCACTTCAACCGCCTGATGTGGGACAACGGCCGCGCCCCGACCGGCGTCATCGAACACGGCATCATCGACCCCGGGCTCCGCTGGACGGGCACCGAACCCCGCGCCGCCGTCGTCGTCAACGAGCCCGTCCGGCGCGCCCGCACCACCGGCACCGAGCTGCTGCCCGCCTTCGCCGACGCCGTCCCGCTCGACGTCTTCGGCATGCGGACGGAGGGCCTGGCGGACCACCTCGGGCTCACCGGGGACCGGTGCCGCACCTTCGACCTCCCGCAGGACGAACTCCACCGGGCCATGGCCCGCCGCCGCGTCTACCTGCACCCGGTGCGCTGGACCTCGCTCGGACTGTCCCTGCTGGAAGCCATGTTCCTCGGCATGCCCGTGGTCGCCCTCGGCACCACGGAAGTGCGGGAAGCGGTGCCGCCCGGCGCCGGAGTCGTCTCCAACCGCCCCGAGGTACTCACCGACGCCCTGCGCCACTTCGCCGCCGACCGCGCCCACGCCGAGGACACCGGCCGCCGGGCCCGCGAGGCGGCCAGGGCCAGGTACGGGGTCCAGCGCTTCCTGGACGACTGGGACCGACTCATGAAAGAGGTCACGCGATGACGCAGCCCATGCCGCGACCCGCCCGGATCGCCCTGGTGTCCGAGCACGCCAGCCCGCTCGCCGAACTCGGCGGCCCCGACGCCGGCGGACAGAACGTGTACGTGGCCCAGCTGGCCGGACACCTGGCCCGCAGGGGCCACGACGTCACCGTCTACACCCGCCGCGACCGCCCCGACACACCCACCCTCGTCCGGACCGAGACGGGCGTGAAGGTGGTCCACGTCCCGGCCGGGCCACCGGCCGCCGTGCCCAAGGACGACCTGCTGGCCTGGATGCCCGACTTCGGCGCCTACCTGGCCAGACTCTGGCGGCTCAGCCGGCCCGACGTCGTCCACGCCCACTTCTGGATGTCCGGCATGGCCGCCCTCATCGGCGCCCGGGAGGCCGCCGTCCCCGTCGTGCAGACGTACCACGCCCTCGGCACCGTGAAGAAGCGCCACCAGGGCGGCGACGACACCAGCCCGCCCGAACGCATCGGCACCGAGACCCGGATCGGCCGCGAGGCCCACCGCATCATCGCCACCTGCGCCGACGAGCTGAACGAGCTGACCGCGATGGGCGTCCCCCGCTCCCGGATCAGCGTCGTGCCCTGCGGCGTGGACACCGCCCACTTCGCCCCGGTCCCGCCCGCCGCCCGGCCGCCCGGCTCCCCGCACCGGCTCCTCGCGGTCGGCCGGCTCGTCCCCCGCAAGGGATTCGACCGGGCCGTCATGGCCCTCGCCGACATCCCCGACGCCGAACTCCTCATCGCCGGCGGACCGGACGCCCCGCTCCTGTTCGCCGACCCGGAGGCCGAACGCCTGCGCAAGATCGCCGCCGAGTACGGCGTCGCCGACCGGGTCCGGCTGCTCGGCTGCGTCCCGCAGGACCTGATGCCCCGGCTCATGTCCAGCGCCGACCTCCTGCTGTCCCTGCCCCGCTACGAGCCCTTCGGGATCGTCCCCATCGAGGCGATGGCCTGCGGAACCCCCGTGGTGGCCACGGCGGTCGGCGGACAGCTGGACACCGTCGTGGACGGCGTGACCGGCGTCCTCGTCCCGCCCACCGACGAGGACGGCCACGACCTCGCCGCCACCGTCCGCGGCCTGCTGGACGACCCCGCCCGCCGCGCCCGCTACGGCGCCGCCGGCCGCACCCACGCACTCGCCCGGTTCACCTGGGACGAGGTGACGGACGGGGTCTGCCGCGTCTACGCCGAACTCGTCCGCACCCCCCAGCCCACGGAGGTGGCACGATGAAGCTGATCGCCCCCGGCCAGCACTGCGACGACCTCGCCCGCGCCCTCCCCGCCTTCCGCCGCACCGCGGGAATCACCGAACGCTGGGGCACCACCCTGGCCCGCGTCCTGTCCGACGGCGGCCGGCTCCTCGTCGCCGGCAACGGCGGCAGCGCCGCCCAGGCCCAGCACCTGACCGCCGAACTCGTCGGCCGCTACCGCGACGACCGCCCTGCCTACTCCGCCCTCGCCCTGCACGCGGACACCTCGTCCACCACCGCCATCGCCAACGACTACGGCGTCCACGAGGTCTTCGCCCGCCAGACCTGCGCCCACGGCCGCCCCGGCGACATCCTCATGCTCCTGTCCACCAGCGGCGCCAGCGCCAACCTCCTGGAAGCCGCCCAGGAGGCCATGCGCATCGGCATGCCCGTCTGGTCCCTCACCGGCCCCGAACCCAACCCGCTCGCCGCGACCAGCGACGAGTCCCTGTGCGTCGAAGCCGCCGGAGCCGCCACCGTGCAGGAACTCCACCTCGTCGCCGTCCACATGATCTGCGAAAGCTTCGACCGCGCGATCGCCGCCCGCGCCGCCCGCCGGCCCGCCGAGGACGCCCCGGCCGAGGAGGACGCCACGTGAACCGCCCCGCCCCCCTCGTCGTCGTCGGCGACTCCCTGCTCGACCGCGACCTCTCCGGCCGCGCCGAACGGCTCGCCCCCGACGCGCCCGTCCCCGTCGTCGGCGACGTCGAACACCGCACCCGGCCCGGCGGCGCCGCCCTCGCCGCCTGCCTCGCCGCCGCGGACGGCCGCGAGACCACCTTCGTCACCGCCCTCGGCGACGACGAGGCGTCCCACACCGTGCGCGAACTCCTGAAGGACCGCGTCCACCTGGTGGAACTCCCGCTCCGCGGCACCCTGTCGCGCAAGACCCGCCTCATGGCCGACGGACGGCCCCTGCTGCGCGTCGACGAGGGCGACGGACGGGCGGCCGGACCGGCGGACCGCGCCGAACAGGCGCTCGCCGGCGCCGGAGCGGTGCTCGTCGCCGACTACGGGCGCGGCACCGCGGACGTCCTGCGCGCCGCCCTGACCGCACGGGCCGCCCGGATTCCCGTCGTCTGGGACCCCCACCCGGCGGGCGGCC
>NZ_JAKRGC010000388.1 GCF_022347745.1 Streptomyces sp. OfavH-34-F | reverse complement strand
CGGCGATGTGTTCGGGGCGCTCGCGGAGACGGCGGCCACGGTGGCGCTGGTGGTGCTGGCCCTGGGCTGAGGCGCCGGCCCGGGACGCGTTCCCCTGTGCCGGGCCGCCGAACCCGCCGCCGGGCCGCGCCCCACCCGCCGGCTTCCCGGACCGACGGCGCGGCGCGCCTCCGACGCCCCGTCAGTCCCCGTCCACCGCGCAGGACTCGCGCGACGCGTCCAGCGGGTACTCCTTGCGCAGCGAGCTGAGCCCCAGTTCCCGGGACCGGGCGCAGAACCGTTCGGCGGGCAGCTCGTACTCGACGTGGAACACCGCCTTGCCCGCCTTCACGAACGGGGTCAGCTCCTCGCACTCGTCGTACTGCGCGCACTGCTCGTTGACCGCGAAGTCGAAGTCCCCGACCAGCTCCGGGATCTGCGGCAGGTCGTTCTTGAGGCCGACCGCCATGCCGTGGCGGTGGACCAGGCGGGCGATGAGGCGGTTGTAGCGCAGCTGGTCGGCGGCGGTCAGCGGGAAGCCGCTCTTGTTGCGGTAGCCGTCCATGTTGTCCGGCTCGACGGCGTCGAAGCCCTTCTCGGCGCACATCTTGATCCGGGACTCCATCAGCGGCTCCAGGACGTCGGTGCGCCGGATGTCGAGCCAGCGCTCGCCCTCCCAGCCGTTGCCCTTCCCGAGCACCTCGGTGGGGAAACGGGCCGCGTCCGGGCGGAAGTCCTCCCAGGCGCCGGTGGACAGGTAGCAGATGACCTTGCGGCCGTCGCGGTGCAGCGCGGCGACCTCGGACGCCGTCCGGTCGAAGCCGTCGACGTCGTACACCGGGGCGTCCACGGTGGTGTCCAGCCGGCCCGAGAGCTGCCACTGCCAGTCGGTGCCGGGCGCCGGCTGCCAGCGCGGCCGCGCGGACGCCGAGGCTCCGGTCGCACCGCCCTTTGGCGTTCCGCCCCCGTCCGCGGCGCAGCCCGTGAGCAGCGCGAGCAGCGCCAGTGCGGTGGCGGCGCGGGCGCCGCGCGCCCCGCCCACCCGTGCGGCCGTACGGTCGCGCATCGTTCCCCCCATGTGCGCCCCGGGTCCGTGCCACCGGGACGATCTTCCTGGAACCCCCACCGTACGTCGGCCGGGGAACATCCGTGCGACCGCTACGGCCCGCCGCCGTGAGCGGGCAGCAAAGGCGCGCGTAGGCTCATTCCCGGCACATTGCGACGGCGTCTACGATGCGCCGGGCCCGGTCGGCCACCCCTCGACCCACACGGGCCGAACAGAACTCAACGGAAGCGAGAATTCACCACCGTGACTGCTCTCACTCTCAGCACCGCCGGTGCGGCGACGCTGCGCGCCGACGCCCTCGTCGTGGGCGTCGCCAAGAGCGCTGGATCAAAGTCCGGGGACGTCGTCCTCGCACCGGGCGCCGAGGCCGTGGACAAGGCGTTCGGCGGAAAGCTCGCCGCTGTCCTGGCGACCCTCGGTGCCTCCGGTGCCGAGGGCGAGCTGACGAAGGTCCCGTCCCCGGACGGCCTCAAGGCCCCGGTCGTCATCGCGGTCGGCCTCGGCCAGGCCCCCGGGAAGGACGACTCCTACGACGCCGAGGCGCTGCGCCGTGCCGCAGGTGCCGCCGCCCGCTCCCTGGCCGGGGCGAAGAAGGCCGGCTTCGCGCTGCCCGTCGGCTCCGTCGAGGACGCCGAGGCGATCGCGGAGGGCGCCCTGCTCGGCGCGTACGCCTTCACCGCCTACCAGGCCGGCGAGAACAAGCTCGCCCCCAAGGGCGCCAAGGCCGCCGGTGCCAAGCCGGCGCTGGCCGAGGTCGCCCTGCTCGGCGCCAAGCCGCGCGACAAGGCGTTCAAGGCCGCCGCCGACCGCGCGATCGCCCTCGCCGAGGAGATCAACCGCGCCCGCGACCTGGTCAACACGCCGCCCAACGACCTCTACCCCGAGTCCTTCGCCGCCGTGGCCACCGCCGCCGGCAAGGAGCACGGCATCAAGGTGCAGGTGCTGGACGAGAAGGCGCTCGTCAAGGGCGGCTTCGGCGGCATCCTCGGCGTCGGCCAGGGCGCGACCCGCGGCCCGCGCCTGGTGAAGCTCGCCTACACGCACCCGAAGGCGGAGAAGACCCTGGCCCTCGTCGGCAAGGGCATCACCTACGACTCGGGCGGCATCTCGCTGAAGCCGGCCGGTCACAACGAGACGATGAAGTGCGACATGGCCGGCGCCGCCGCCGTGTTCGCGACCGTCGTCACGGCCGCCCGCCTGGGCCTGCGCGTCAACGTCACCGGCTGGCTGGCGCTCGCCGAGAACATGCCCTCGGGCAGCGCCACCCGCCCCGGCGACGTGCTGCGCATGTACAGCGGCAAGACCGTCGAGGTGCTCAACACCGACGCCGAGGGCCGGCTCGTCATGGCCGACGCGCTCACCCGCGCCTCGGAGGAGAACCCGGACGCGATCGTCGACGTGGCGACCCTGACCGGCGCCATGGTGCTGGCGCTGGGCAACCGCACCTTCGGCATCATGTCCAACGACGACGCCTTCCGTACCTCGATCCACGAGATCGCGGAGGAGGTCGGCGAGGCGTCCTGGCCGATGCCGCTCCCGGCCGACCTGCGCAAGGGCATGGACTCCCCGACCGCCGACATCGCCAACATGGGCGAGCGGATGGGCGGCGGCCTGGTGGCCGGTCTGTTCCTGAAGGAGTTCGTCGGCGAGGGCATCGCCTGGGCCCACCTCGACATCGCGGGCCCCGCCTTCCACGAGGGCGCCCCGTACGGTTACACGCCGAAGGGCGGCACGGGTTCCGCCGTCCGCACCCTGGTCAGGCTGGCGGAGCGCACCGCCGACGGCGACCTCGGCTGAGGCCGGCCGGCCTCTGTACGGCCCCGGGCATACGTCCGGGGCCGTTGGGCCCTTCGTTCGGACCGGGCCGGATCAGGGAGCGGGCTCCGGTGTCGTGCATCGCAAGGCGGAGGAATGAGGCAACGCGGAGCGTTGTTGATTGACGACAACGCCGCGAGGTGCGGCACCAGAGCCCGCGAGCCCGGCACGGTCCGAGCGAAGGGCCCTGTGTGTTTGACCCACGGCACCACGCGTCCGGGCGGGGTGGTTTCGCTCTCGACGAAACCCCCCGTCCGCTACGCAGCGGTAATCCACCGGGACGGACGATGATCCGCCCCGGACACGGGCCCCGCGTCCCGCCCACCGTCAACAAATGCGAAGATGGGTTCTCGGCAGGACAGGGCCCCCACCACAGGGCCGAAGACAAAGCGGCCGCACACCAGCCGACCGGCCGGTAACACCCCGAGGACGGGGCCCGGCGTACGGCGCACATGCATGGAGGACGTGACGTGGCGAACGACGCCAGCACCGTTTTCGACCTAGTGATCCTCGGCGGTGGTAGCGGCGGGTACGCCGCGGCCCTGCGCGGAGCGCAGCTGGGCCTGGACGTCGCTCTGATCGAGAAGGGCAAGGTCGGCGGCACCTGCCTGCACAACGGCTGCATCCCCACGAAGGCCCTGCTGCACGCCGGCGAGATCGCGGACCAGGCCCGCGAAGCCGCCCAGTTCGGTGTCCAGGCCACCTTCGAGGGCATCGACATGGCGGCCGTCCACAAGTACAAGGACGACGTGATCTCCGGCCTGTACAAGGGTCTGCAGGGTCTCGTCGCCTCCCGCAAGGTGCACTACATCGAGGGTGAGGGCCGCCTCTCCTCCCCCACCTCGGTGGACGTGAACGGCCAGCGCATCCAGGGCCGCCACGTGCTGCTGGCGACCGGCTCCGTGCCGAAGTCGCTGCCGGGCCTGGAGATCGACGGCAACCGCATCATCTCCTCGGACCACGCGCTGAAGCTGGACCGCGTCCCGAAGTCCGCGATCGTGCTGGGCGGCGGCGTCATCGGCGTCGAGTTCGCCTCGGCGTGGAAGTCCTTCGGCACCGACGTGACGATCGTCGAGGGCCTCAAGCACCTCGTCCCGGTCGAGGACGAGAACAGCTCCAAGCTCCTGGAGCGCGCCTTCCGCAAGCGCGGCATCAAGTTCAACCTCGGCACGTTCTTCCAGAGCGCCGAGTACACCCAGGACGGCGTCAAGGTCACCCTCGCCGACGGCAAGACCTTCGAGGCGGAGCTGCTGCTGGTCGCGATCGGCCGCGGCCCGGTCTCGCAGGGCCTGGGTTACGAGGAGGCCGGGGTCGCCATGGACCGCGGCTACGTCCTGGTCGACGAGTACATGCGCACCAACGTCCCGACGATCTCGGCCGTGGGCGACCTCGCCCCGACGCTCCAGCTGGCGCACGTCGGCTTCGCCGAGGGCATTCTCGTCGCCGAGCGGCTGGCCGGTCTCAAGACCGTCCCGATCGACTACGACGGTGTGCCGCGCGTGACGTACTGCCACCCCGAGGTCGCCTCCGTCGGCATCACCGAGGCCAAGGCCAAGGAGCTCTACGGCGCGGACAAGGTCGTCGCCCTCAAGTACAACCTCGCCGGCAACGGCAAGAGCAAGATCCTCAAGACCGCGGGCGAGATCAAGCTCGTCCAGGTCAAGGACGGTGCGGTGGTCGGCGTCCACATGGTCGGTGACCGTATGGGCGAGCAGGTCGGCGAAGCCCAGCTGATCTACAACTGGGAGGCGCTGCCGGCCGAGGTCGCGCAGCTCATCCACGCCCACCCGACCCAGAGCGAGGCGCTCGGCGAGGCCCACCTGGCCCTGGCCGGGAAGCCCCTGCACTCCCACGACTGACCAGTCGACGGGCGCGACGACCGACCACTTCCGCATTTTCGTAAGGAGCAACTGAAACCATGTCGGTTTCCGTAACCCTTCCGGCGCTCGGCGAGAGCGTCACCGAGGGCACTGTCACCCGCTGGCTGAAGGCCGAGGGCGAGCGCGTCGAGGCCGACGAGCCGTTGCTCGAGGTCTCGACCGACAAGGTCGACACCGAGATCCCCGCCCCCGCCTCCGGCATCCTGTCGTCCATCAAGGTCGCCGAGGACGAGACCGTCGAGGTCGGCGCCGAGCTGGCCGTCATCGACGACGGCTCGGGCGCCCCGGCCGCCGCCGAGACCCCGGCCGCCGAGGCCCCCGCCGCCGAGGCTCCGGCTCCGGCCGCCGAGACCCCCGCCCC
>NZ_JAKRGC010000387.1 GCF_022347745.1 Streptomyces sp. OfavH-34-F | reverse complement strand
GCGTCCGTCACCGCCCCCGCGCAGGACCCGGCCCACCTGGGCGGCACGGCCCTCAGCCCGGCCGACCGCGCCCCGGTCAGCGCATCGAAGGACGCCCTGCGCCGCGACTACGACGACCCCCGCGCCACCCGCCCGAGCCACCCGGCGCCCTCCATGAAGGCCGGGGCCCGTACCACCGCCAGGGCCGCCGCCTGCTCCGTGGCCGACTTCACCAGCCGCACCGGCAGCGCCCTCGTCCAGCAGATCAAGGCGTCCCCGACCGACTGCGTCAACACCCTGTTCTCCGTCAAGGGCAACGACGGCTACCTCGCCTTCCGCGAGGCGCAGATGGTCACCGTCGCCAACGCCCTGCGCGACGGATCGGCCGCCTACCCCGGCGACAGCAGCACCGGCATGCCCCAGCTGGTGCTCTACCTGCGCGCCGGCTACTACGTGCAGTACTACGACCCGGGCACCGTCGGCGACTACGGCACCGCCCTGCGCACCGCCATCCAGGGCGGCCTGGACGCCTTCTTCGCCTCCGCGCACTCCCGGGACGTCACCGACGCCAACGGCGAGACCCTGAGCGAGGCCGTCGTCCTCATCGACAGCGCCGAGCAGAACGCCCGCTACCTGGACGTCCTCAAGCGGCTGCTGGCCGACTACGACACCTCGTACGACGGCTCCTGGTACATGCTCAACGCGGTCAACAACGTCTACACGGTGACCTTCCGGGGCCACCAGCTGCCCGCGTTCGTCAGCGCCGTCGAGGCCGACCCCAGCCTGCTCGACGCCCTGGCCGGCTTCGCCCGCGCCCACCTGGACCTGCTCGGCACCAGCCGGTCCTACCTCACCTCCAACGCGGGCCGCGAACTGGCGCGCTTCCTCCAGGAGGACTCCCTGCGGCCCACGGCGAAACCGCTGGTCATCGACCTGCTGGGGCGCAGCTCCCTGACCGGGCCGACCGCGCCGCTGTGGGTGGGCCTCGCCGAGATGGCCGACTACTACGACAGCGCGAACTGCTCCGCCTACGGCACCTGCGACCTCGCCGCCCGCCTCCGCAGCGCCGTGCTGCCGGTCTCGTACACGTGCAGCGACAGCATCCGCATCCTGGCCCAGCAGATGTCCTCCGGCGACCTCACCAAGGCGTGCACCAGCCTGCGCGGGCAGGACGCCTACTTCCACCGGGTGGCCCGGGACGGCGGACCCGTCGCCGGGGACCGCAACACCACCATCGAGGTCGTCGTCTTCGACTCCAGCACCGACTACCAGACCTACGCCGGAGCGATCTACGGCATCGACACCAACAACGGTGGGATGTATCTGGAGGGCGACCCGGCGGCGGCCGGCAACCAGCCCAGGTTCATCGCCTACGAGGCCGAGTGGGTCCGCCCCGACTTCCAGATATGGAACCTCAACCACGAGTACACCCACTACCTCGACGGCCGGTTCGACATGGCGGGCGACTTCGCCGCCGGAGTCTCCACCCCGACCGTCTGGTGGATCGAGGGCTTCGCGGAGTACGTCTCCTACTCCTACCGCGACGTCGTCTACGAGGACGCCGTCGCGCAGGCCGCCGCGCACACCTACACCCTGCGCACCCTGTTCGACACCACCTACGAGAACGCCGACCAGACCCGCGTCTACAACTGGGGCTACCTGGCCGTCCGTTACATGCTCCAGTCGCACCGCGCCGACGTCGACAAGCTGCTGGGGCTGTACCGCGCCGGGGACTGGAAGGGCGCCCGCACCCTGCTCACCTCCACCATCGGCAGCCGCTACGACGCCGACTGGAACACCTGGCTGACCGCCTGCGCCGCCGGCGACTGCGGCACCCTGAGCGACCCGCCGACCGAGCCCACCGCCCAGTGCACCGGCAGCGACGTCCGCGAACTGGGCCAGGACTGCGCCCGCAGCGGGCAGCACGCCACCCGGGGCAACTACTCCTACCTGTACCTCTACATACCCGCCGGCACCGAGCGGCTGACCATCACCACCAGCGGCGGCACCGGTGACGCCGACCTCTACTACAGCGCCAACGGCTGGGCGACCACCGGCTCGTACACCGCCAGGGCCACCGGCAGCGGCAACGCGCACACCCTCACCATCGACCGCCCGGCGGCCGGGGCGCACTACGTCAGCCTGTACGCCGTGCAGGACTTCGGGCAGGTGACCGTCACGACGCGGTACTGACCCCGGGCCTCACAACAGCCTCAGCCCGTCCGCCCCCAACCGGTCCCGGATGATCTCCACCAGCCGGTCGAAGAGGGTCGGACCCAGCCCCGCGGCCGCCCGCGCGCACTCCTCGCGCAGGCGGCCGCGGTTGCTCTCGTGGGCCCGGGCGGCCAGCCGCTCCAGATACCGCGCGGTCGCCGCATGGCCCAGGGCCCGCGCCGAGAGCGCGTGATCGCGCCACTCGAAGACGAAGTCGCCGTCGTCCGGCGTGCCCATGCCGCCGGACAGGCAGTCCGCGAAGGCGTCGAGATTCCGGCCGAAATACCCGCCGGGCCCGTTCACCGCCTCGCCGACCACGGTCCAGAAGCTGTCCGGGCCGGTGATCCGGGAGCCCTCGATCACATAGGTCGCGGTCATGGGCCGAGCGTACAAGCCGCTCCGCCCGACAGGGGTCCGCGCCGCAGGTGGGGGACTGCGGCGCGGACCGGGCAGGCGGTTCAGCAGCCGTACGCGATGAGGTCGAACGTCGCGTAGTGATCGGCGGTGTAGTAGTCCTCCCGGTACTCCTCACCCGTCACCACGCGGCGCGCGCCGCGCGTCGGGGAGCCGGGGGTGATCACGGTGTACTCGTGGTAGTAGCCGGTGTCCTGCGAGGGCAGCACGCCCTCGCGGTTCTGGAAGACGGTGCCGTCCTGGCTGTACGGGAACGGGCCGCCGGACTCGATGAGGTCCAGGGTGTCGTGGGCCTGGGACGGCAGGTCCGAGTAGCAGACGCTGCCGACCGAAGCGGCCGAGGCGGAGGCGGTCGCCGTGACGGGACCGCCGATGAGGAGAGCGGACAGAAGGGCGGCAGCGCCGCCGAGCGTGGTGATCCGTGGGGGGATTCGCATATCCCATGATGACGCGCGTAGACCGCCGGGCGTCAACGCCGATTCGGGTGAACTTTTGGTGAGTTGACCGAGGAGGGGGCGCACAACTCAAGGGCTGACGGAGCGCCAGACCCGGTCCGGGACCGTGCGGACGGCCTCCTCGATGTCGACGTCCCCGAGGGCGAGCCAGCGGCGCGCGACGCCCGTCACCGGCCCCAGGACGAGCGACTCCAGCACGGGCAGCGGCAGCGCGGCCAGCTCGCCCGACTCCCGGTGGGCGTGCAGCCAGGCGGCGAGCGGGGCGATCCGCGCCTCCTGGGCGTTCCGGACCCGCCGGGCGTCCGTCACCAGTTCCCGGTCGGCGGCGACCGAGTGCATGAGCCGGGAGGCGTCCGGATACTCCTGGACGAAGCGCAGATACGTCTCCGTCACCGCGTGCACCCCGGCGCGCGCGCCCGTCACCCCGGCGAGCGCGCCGGCCAGTTCCTCCAGGAGGCGGCCGAGCCAGGACTGCGCGAGGGCGAGCACCACTCCGTGCAGGCTGCCGAAGTGGTGGTAGATGCTGCCGGCGCTCACCCCGCTGGCCGAGGTGAGCGCGGCGAGCGTCAGTCCGGCCTCGCCCCGTGACGCGTACAGCTCCAGGGCGCTGTCGAGCACCTGTGCGGCCGTGGCCTCGCCCCGCTGCTGCTTCGGGCTCATTCACGCACCCCCCACTTCCGGAATCGACCACTCCCGATGATGCCGTCCGGAACAGCGTAGGAGAGAATTCCGGAATTTCTTCCGGAAGTTGTTCCAATGTGTTCCCCCTTTGCTTCACACTGAACGTTCGCCGCGTCAACTCGCGGCCACGTGCAGGGGTTTCGGTACGGGCGGTGGTCCCGGGGAGGGCTGCCGTCCGGGACACACGGGGAGCGCTCGGACATGACCGGCGTGCACGACGACGACCGCGCTGACGACGAGGACTACCTCGACGGAGGCATCAAGCCGCTGACGCCGAGCGATCCGGCGCGCATCGGGCCCTATCTGCTGCTGGGCCGGCTCGGCGCGGGCGGGATGGGCCGGGTCTACCTCGCGCGGGCCGACGGCGGCCGCACGGTCGCGGTCAAGGTCGTGCACGCGGAGCACGTCGCGGACCCGCAGTTCCGGGCCCGCTTCCGCCGCGAGGTCGACGCCGCCCGGCGTGTCGGTGAACGCCACACCGCGCCCGTGCTGGACGCCGCGCCGGACGCCGAGTTCCCCTGGGTGGCCACGGGCTACGTGCCCGGTCTCTCCCTGGAACAGGTCGTCCGGGGCCACGGCGCGCTGCCCGCCGACGCCGTGCGGGCCCTGGCCACCGGACTGCTGCACGCGCTCAAGGACATCCACGCGGCGAAGATCGTGCACCGCGACCTCAAGCCCTCCAACGTGATGCTCACGATGGAGGGCCCCAAGGTCATCGACTTCGGCATCGCCCGCGCGGTCGGGACCACCGTCGAATCCCTGCTCACCAGCACCGGCATGATGATCGGCTCGCCCGGCTTCATGGCCCCGGAGCAGGTGCGCGGGGAGAGCGCGGTCCCCAAGAGCGACGTGTTCACCCTCGGCTGCGTGCTGACGTACGCGGCGACCGGCACGCTCCCGTTCGGCCACGGCGCGAGCAACCAGCACGCGATCATGTACAAGATCGCCGAGGCCGAACCCGACCTGAAGCGGGTCAAGGACGCGGATCTCAAGGCCCTGATCGCGCGGCTGCTCACCAAGAGCATCGACGAGCGGCCCTCCGTGGACGAACTGCTGGCCGAACTCGGGGGCGAGGCCGGGCCGGCGGCCGCCGCCGGGCTGCCCGCCCCCGTGGTCAGTCATCTGGCCCGCCAGGCGGCGCAGTTGCTGGACGCCGAGGCGAAACCGCTGCGCCAGGAGGGCGACCGCGCCACCCTGCCTCTCGGCGCCGCGGCCGACGGGGGAGCGGCCCCGGCGGGAGCGGCCCTCGCGGGAGCGGCGCAGGCGGACGGCGGGGAGACGGCCGCGAAGCCGAAACGGGAGCGGCGCCGCCCCTGGCTGGTCGCCGTCCCGCTGGTCGTGGTCGTCGGCGGAGGGGGCGGCACGCTGGCCGTCCTCCA
>NZ_JAKRGC010000386.1 GCF_022347745.1 Streptomyces sp. OfavH-34-F | reverse complement strand
CCGAGCGGGACGGACGGCCCCGCCCCCGCCGCGGACCCGGCCGCGCCCGCGTCGGCTTCGGTCGCCCGCATCACCGAAGGGCTCCTGGCCTCCGCCTCCCGGACCGGCGCCGACGAGTTGAGCGCCTTCGCGTCCTGGTACACGAAGAACCTCGCCTCGTTCGACCGCGTCGCCGCGACCATGGACCTGTGCCGGACCGAACCGGCTCTCCGCGACGCCCTCGGCCCCCTGGTGGCCCGGCTCGCCTCCGCGTCCGGCGCGGTGGACCCGAGCAGACCGGCCTACCGCGACATCCAGACCGCCCTGCGGGCCGGGGCCGGGAGTGCCCCGCCGCCGGCGCCGTACTCCCCGCACGCCGTCGAGAGCGCGAGGTTCGTCGAGGTGATGCGCCGCGTCGGAGCACTCGAACGCGGACTGCGCGACGCCGTACGCGTCCTGCCCGCCGCCGGGGGCAGGCTGCGGGTCGCCGTCGCGGGACGGACCAAGTCCGGCAAGACCACGCTCCGCAAGGTCCTGACCCGCGACGCGGGCCGGGACGGCATCGGGCTGGGGGCCCACCGCACCACGCGGGACACCGCCGCGTTCCGGGTCGGTTCCGTCACGTACCTCGATACGCCCGGGGTCGCGGCCAAGGACGACGACCACGACGCCACGCGCGCCCGGGCCGCCTGCGACGAAGCCGACGCGGTCATCTGGAACTACGCCGACACCCTGTACGACGAGGAGAGCGCCGAACTCCTCCGCCTGCTCCGCGCCGGGAAACCACTGCTCGTCATGGTCAACGTGAAGAGCCGGGTCGTCGAACGGCACCGCCTGGAGCGCTTCGCCAAGGACCCGGCCAGGGAGTTCGAGCAGGTCGCGGGACACACCGCCCGCATCGAGCAGGTCTGCCGCGCCGCCGGATTCGCCCCGCCCGCGATTCTTCCCGTCCACTCCGGCGCCGCCCACGAGGCGCTGTCCACGCCCGACCCCGAGCTGGCCGAACAGGTCCTGCGGGCCGCCCGTCTGCCCGAGCTGGAAGCCTCCCTCACCCGGCTGCTGGCCAAACGGGCACTTCCGTTGCGCGCCGTCCGGCTGGCGGACGGGGTCCGGGCGCCCGTCGCGGCCTTCCACGACCGGCTCGTCCGTGAACTCCGGGGGATCGGTTTCGCGCTCGACGCGCTGGAACGCGCGACGGCCGACGACCGGGACGCGGTGGTCACGGCCGTCCGGGCGGCGGGCCGGGACACCCGCGACCGGCTTGACGCCGCCCGGCACCGGGCCAGGGAGAGGCTGCCGGACGTGATCGGGAGCCTGGGCGGCGAGGACGCCGCGCACGCCTGGCGCGACTTCCTCACCGGCCTCGAAGCGGAGGAACTCCTCTCCGGCCTTGCCGACGCCTGCGAGCGCGCGGCGCTGGACCGGGGCATCCTCCTGCGCGCGACCGTGGACGTCCCGGACGACGCCGAGGCCGCGCGACCGCGCGTACAGCCGCGTCCCGACCTCAAGTCGCAGAGCGCGACGCTCGGCGCGGCGGCCGCCAAGGGAGCGGCGAAGGCCCTCCTGGGGGCCATAGCCGTGAAAGGCGTTCCCAAGGCCGCGTTCCCCCCTCCGGCGGCGGTGGCGCTGCACGCGGCGGGGGCCCTGGCCGGAGCGGCGAAGGCGCTGAGCGGCGAGGTACTCCAGGTGCGGCGGGCGCAGGAAGAGTGGGCGGACGCCACCACCGCAGCGGCCATGGCCGCACTCGACGAGCTGTTCGACACGCTGACGGCGTGGGCGGACCGCTTCGTGGCCGAGATGGCGGACGCGGCCGGGGCCCGGTTCGAAACCCGGGCCGCCGACATCGCCGCCGTGCGCGAGAGGTACGGACGGCTCGACGGACTGCGGCCGGCCCTGCGGTCCGCCCTGGACGACATCGATCTCGTCCTGGCCCGCAGACTCCTCCAGCTCGCGGGCGGCGCCCCGGAGGCCATCCGCCGGGCACGCCGGACGCCCGGCGTCGAACTCCGGCTCGGGACGGAGCCCTCCCGCACCGACGACGTACGGGCGCGCCTGCGCGACCACGGCGTGGACGTACTCACCGAGCGGATCGAGGTCCGCCCGGACTCCATGGACGAGAAGGACGGAGTGCCGCATGACGACCGGGACGAGAGGGGCGGGGGACCGCATGAGGACTGACACGGCAGTGACCGACGCCGCCGCCGGAAGCGAGGACCGCCCCGGGGCGCGGGTGCTCGCGCTGAGTGCCCGCGCCGGGAAACTCCTGGCCGCCCACCCGCGCACCCGCCCGCTGACCGCCGGCCTGCCCCGCGCGGACACCTCCCCCCTGCGCGTCGCCCTGATGGGCCCGTACAGCGCCGGGAAGTCCACACTCGTCGCGGCCCTCCTGCGCCTGACCCCGTCCGAAGCCGGCGCACTCGTCGACGCGGCCCCCAAGACACAGGAGGCCACCCCGTACGAGTGGGACGGAACGACCTTGGTCGACCTGCCCGGAACACAGTCGGGCGACGACGGACACGCCGATGCCGCCCGGCGCGGTGTACGCGGCGCCGACGCGCTCGTGATCGTGACGACGAGCGAATTGCCCGGGGAGACGGAGACCGCGGCGATCCTCGACGCGCTCGGCCCCGACGGGTTCGCCGACCGGAGCGTCGTCGTCGTCAACAAGATGAGCGCGGAGAACAGCGACCGCGAGGTTGTCATCGGGGAGATCCGGGCCCGGCTCGGCCCCTTCGCCGGCCGCGTCCCGATCGTTCCGACCGATGCCCGCGACTACCTCGACGCCCTCCACGACCCGTCCCTGCCGGCGGCCGACCGTGCCGCACTCGTCGCCGAGAGCGGCATCGACGCGCTCGAGGCCGAACTGAGGCGCGTCCTCGCACCCGGCGTCGCGGGTCTGCGCCCCCGGGCCCAGGCGTACGAACTCCTCCGGGTGCTGGCGGACGCCGAGCGACGGTGGGAACTGGACGGCGAGGAACTCGATGCCGCGCTGACCGCGCGCCGGGCGAAGGACGCGGTCACCGCCGCCCGGGAGGTCGTGCTGAGCGCCCTGCACCGCGAGAGCGGCGTCGTCGCCGACCGGACCACCGCTGCCGGAGAGCGGGTCGCCGCCGCGGTCTCGGACAAGAACGGCACCGTCCCCGACCGCGTCGCCCGTGCTGTGGAGGACGAGGAGGAGGACATGGCGGCGGACTTCGACGCGAAGTTCTTCTCCGCGATGCGGACGGCCTTCGACACGCTGGCCGCCGAGTACGGAACCCGGGTGCCGGAGCCCGACGCCTGGGCGCACGACCTCGAAACCTCCGGGACGGCGCCCGACCCGGCACCGGAGGAAGACTCTCCGCTGAGCCGGAGCGCCAAGGAAGCGGCCAAGAACGGCATGAAGGCGGGCGCCGCCAAGGCGGGGGAGTGGTTCGGGAAGGTCAAGGACGGCGGCCACGGTCCGGGCAGCACCGCCGCCGCGGTCGTGGACAAGCTCAGCAAGAACGGAGTGGCCCGGAAGATCCTCGACGTCGGCGGCAAGGTCACCAACGGGGCGGAGGGGTTCAAGCCCTGGGGCAAGACCAAGGCGGCCAAGAAGCTGGTGGGCGCGGCAGGCAAGGCGCAGTGGGTGATGGACGCCATCGGGCCGCTCACGGACCTGGCGGGCGTCGTGCGGGAGCAGGGCGAGTGGAAGGCGGTCAACGACCGGCGACAGGCGATCAGGGATCGCTTCGCCGAGCAGGCGCGCGCCCGGCGGGAAGCCCTCACCGACGCCGGCACCCGGTACGTGGACGAGTGGATCGCCCGGGTGGAACAGTCGCTCGCCGGCCTCACGGAGCGGGGTACGCGCATCGACGCCGAGCGCGAGGCCGCGCTGACGGCGCTCGCGGAACTCCGCGACGAGGCCGCGCGCCTCGCCGGACCGGTGCCGTCCTGACATGAAGAAAGGCGCTGACCGACGATTGTCGATCAGCGCCTCATGGCACTTCCTGCGAAGTGCCCCCGGCAGGATTCGAACCTGCGCACCCGGCTCCGGAGGCCGATGCTCTATCCCCTGAGCTACGGGGGCGTTTCGCCGTGTTGCTCGGCGACGGGTGAAACACTACCAGCTTCCGCGGGGTGCCCGTGAACAGGTATTCCGCGTCATCGCGTGAGGTCGCTACGCCCCTCGCACACACATCCGGCCATCCTCGTCGTCCCCCGTCCGGGGACGGAAGTGGGCAAAACCCGGACGCAGCCTCTCCGGCCCGCCTACTCTCGAAGGGTGTCAGGGGCTTGCGGCCGCGTGCTTGTTGTCGACGACAACAAGGTCATCCGGCAGTTGATCAGGGTCAACCTCGAGCTGGAGGGCTTCGAGGTCGTGACCGCGGCCGATGGTGTCGAGTGTCTGGATCTGGTGCACCGGGTCCGGCCCGACGTGATCACGCTCGATGTCGTGATGCCCCGGCTCGACGGACTCCAGACCGCCGGCCGGCTGCGGTCCGACCCGCGCACCGGGCACCTGCCGCTGGCGATCGTCAGCTCCTGCACGCCGTACGAGGTGGACCACGGGGTCGCCGCCGGGGTGGACGCGTTCCTGGCCAAGCCCTTCGAGCCGAGCGAGCTGGTCCGGCTGGTGCGCCGGCTGATGGAGCGCGGCCGGCCGCCCGCGATGGAGTGCGGGCCGGGCGGCGGACGGGCGGAGAGCACCGCGGGCTGACCGCATGGCGAAACCGGTTCGCGAAGGGCCCCCCTCCCTCCCATACGCTTGTCCCGTGACCCCCGTCGATCTCTCCACGACCGTGCTGCACGCCGTGCGCCGCGCGGTCCGCGAGGACGCCCTGCGCGTGCCCGTGCCCGCGCGCGTCCGGGTGGAGAGGACCCGCCCCGGCGGCCGCGGGGAGTACGCCAGCCCCATCGCGCTCCAGCTCGCCGGACCCGCCGGCATCGACGCCCGCGAGGTCGCCGCGATCCTGCGCGACCGGCTCACCCAGGCCCCCGGCGTCGCCGGGGTCGAGATCACCGGACCCGGCTTCCTCAACTTCACCCTCGACGCCACCGCCGGCGCCGCCGCCCACCGCGACCTCGTGCACCGGGTCCGCGCCGAGGGCGAGCGCTACGGCTGGAGCGACGCCCTGGCCGGTCACCCCGCCCGGCTCCACCACGCCCACGAGGTCCGGGCCGCCGTCACCGCCGACGCCGTCC
>NZ_JAKRGC010000385.1 GCF_022347745.1 Streptomyces sp. OfavH-34-F | reverse complement strand
TCTCTCCGGCTCGGGCTCGGGCGGCTCCGGCGGCCGGGGCGTCTCCACCGGGTCCGGTGCCGGACCGGGATCGACCGGAGCCGGGGGTTCCGGCCGCTCGGGCGCCGGCGGCTTCGCGGAGGCGGCCGGGACGGAGGGCCGCGCGGGACCGGCGGCCTCGTTCTTCCCGTCGCCCTTGTCGTCCTCCGGCCCGGCACTGGCCGACGCGCTCCCCGACGGCGAGGCGGAGGCGCTCGGCGACGCGCTCCTGCCCCCCTGCCCCCGCATCCCGGTGCCGCCGAGACGGGCGTGGCCGGTGGCCGTGACCGTGGCGTCGTTCGGCTCGGCGGCCGCGCCCCCGGGCTCGGCGGACCGGGAGGGCTTCGGCTCCGCCGCGTCCGAGCCGACGCTCATACAGCCGGTGGCCGTGGCGAGCGTCACAGCGGTGACGGCCGCCCAGCGGACGGGAACGGGGAACTGGCGCACGGGGCACCTCCGGGGCACGGGACGGGCAGGGCCTGACATGGACAAGCCGGGTTCGCCGTGCCCAACTCCCGTCACCCCGCCGGGGACACGCCCGCCGGGCAGTTTCGTGCGCCGGGCCTCACCCGTAGCCGAGCGCGTGCAGCCTCTCGTCGTCGATGCCGAAGTGGTGGGCGATCTCGTGGACGACGGTGATCTCCGTCTCCGCCACCACGTCCTCGCGGCTCTCGCACATCCGCAGGGTCGGCCCCCGGTAGATGGTGATGCGGTCCGGCAGGACGCCCGCGTACCACTCACCGCGCTCGGTCAGCGGCGTGCCCTCGTACAGCCCGAGCAGTTCCGGATCGTCGGCCTCCGGTTCGTCCTCGACGAACACCGCGACGTTGTCCATCAGCCGGGTCAGCTCCGGCGGAATCCGGTCCAGCGCCTCGGCGACCAGTTCCTCGAACACTTCTCGCGTCATCTCCAGCACCCGGCCATTGTCCCGTACGGCCTCCGGCCCCGTCCCGGGCCGGGCGGGGGGGGGAATACCGGGACCGTCCCGGGCCGGGCGGGGGGAATACCGGGACCGGGGCCGGGGCACAGGCATCGAATGGCCCGCGTCCCCCTCCCGTTCCGCCGTTCGCCCGGCAGCGCCTCCGTCCGCCAGGCCCCTACCGCGCCGCGCCCGTTCCTCCGGGCGCTCGGCATGGTCGCCGTCGTGCTGTTCGGCGCGTGGCTCGGGCTGCTCGCGGTCGGCGGCGTGCGCACGACGGTGGGCCCGATGGACACGACGATGACGCTGCGGCCCTCGCTCGGCGGCGGCACCCGGATCGACGTCTCCCCGCTCGGCGCCCTGGAACTGGACTCGCACCACGCGCCGGTCCGCCTGGACGTCGACGTGGACCGGCTCGACCCGGTCCGCTCCCAGGCCCTGGTCCGGCACCCGGAGCGGCTGGCCGGGCTGGAGGACGAGGTCACCGAGGACGTGGCCGCCGGCACCCGGGAGCTGGCCCTGCGCTCCTGCGTGGCGGTGGTCACCGGGGCCACCGCGCTGGGCCTGGCGGTCTACCGCAGGCCGCGCCGGGCGCTGGGCGCGGGCGGCCTGGCCCTGGCGCTCCTGGCCGCGTCCGGCGTCGGCGTGTACGCCACCTGGAACCCGAAGTCGGTGATGGAGCCCAAGTTCTCCGGGCTGCTCTCCAGCGCCCCGTCCGTCGTCGGCGACGCCCGCTCGATCGTCACCGACTTCGACGTCTACCAGCGGGAGCTGGCCCGCCTGGTCACCAACGTCACCAAGCTGTACGACGCCACCTCCACCCTCCCCGTCTACCGCCCGGACCCGGCGACCCTGCGCGTCCTGCACGTCTCCGACATCCACCTCAACCCGGCCGCGTGGCACATCATCGGCTCGCTCGTCGAGCAGTACGACATCGACGTGATCATCGACTCGGGCGACACCATGGACCACGGCACCGCCGTCGAGAACGGCTTCCTGGACCCCATCGCCGACCTCGGCGCGCCGTACGTCTGGGTGCGCGGGAACCACGACTCGGCGCAGACCCAGGAGTACCTGGAGAACCGGAAACGCTTCCCCGACGTGCACGTCCTGGACCAGGGCCGGGCGGTCAGCGTCGGCGGGCTGCGGGTGGCCGGGGTCGGCGATCCGCAGTTCACCCCGGACCGGACCGGCCCCGAGCAGGCCGCGGACGTCCAGAGCGTCGCCGGGCGCACGCTCGCCGCCGCCCTGCGCGAGCAGCGGCGCTCCGGCACCCCGGCGGACATCGCCGTCGCCCACGAGCCGGAGGCGGTGCGCGAGACGGACGGCGAGGTCCCGCTGGCACTGGCCGGCCATGTGCACCACCGGAGCAACGAGGTGCTGGACGGCGGTACGCGGCTGATGGTGGAGGGCTCGACGGGCGGCGGCGGACTGCGGGCCGTCCAGAACGAGAAGCCGGAGCAGGTGCTCGCCTCGGTGCTCTACCTGGACCGATCCACGCGCCGGCTCCAGGCGTGGGACGAGATCACGCTGGGCGGTCTCGGGCTGACCACGGCCGAGGTCAGCCGCCATCTGCCGCAGCCGGAGGCCGGGCCGGCGAGCCCTCCCCCGACCGCCCCCGCCCCGTCCCCGTGACCTCCCCGTGGACCTCGCCGTGGACCTCCTCGGAAACCTCCCCGGGAACGTGCCCGCAAACCGTTTTGGCGATCCCGCCGGCATCCCATATGCTTCTCACGTCCCCGACGCGCTGCGAAGCGCGCAGGTGGGCCCTTAGCCCTCATCGTCTAGTGGCCCAGGACGCCGCCCTTTCAAGGCGGTAGCACGGGTTCGAATCCCGTTGGGGGCACGCATGAACGTGTGCGAGACTTGTTCTCGCACATTGCTTGGTCCTGTGGAGCAGTTAGGAGTGCTCGCCACCCTGTCAAGGTGGAGGCCGCGGGTTCAAATCCCGTCAGGACCGCTGCAGTACGCGAGTGCTGCGTGGCTGGGTAGCTCAGTTGGTACGAGCGATCGCCTGAAAAGCGATAGGTCGCCGGTTCGATCCCGGCCCCAGCCACCGTGTGAGAAGCCCCCGACGAATACTCGTCGGGGGCTTCTTCGTTTCGTGCTTCTACGCTTCAGGGCTCCCCTGTTCGGGGCTTCCCGGGCGTGCGGTTCAGCCGGTCACCGGCTCCGGTTCCCGCGCCGTGCTCTCCGCGATCTCCGCGAGGAGAGCCAACTGCCGGGTCTGCACCCGCGCGGAGAGTTCCGTGACCCGCCGGGCGTGCTCGGCCGTGGGGCACCACAGGAGCTGGGCGACGAGGAAGCGGCCCCGGTCCGGGACCACGACGAGGTCCGGCCACAGCTCACCGGCCCGCCGGGCGCGCGCCTCGATCTCCGGGCCCAGGTCCCCCCGGTGGCCCGTCGGGCGGACGAAGTCGGGGGTCCGCTCCATCCGCGCGTACCAGTCCACCGTGTCCGCGGCATAGGCGCGGCGGAACTCCTCGTCGTACGCCCCGCTCCGCAGCCGGAGCAGGGTCTCGCGGGCGCGGCGCGGGTCGTCGTGGACGGCGAGCGGCAGCCGGTGGCGCCGGACGGTGCGGTGGCGGCGGGTGCCGCTGTCGTCCAGCAGGAACGCCGTGCGCTCGTGCACCGTCGTGAAGCGCAGTCCCCGGTCGGCCATGCGCAGCCACAGGTCCCAGTCCTCCAGCCCGTCCCCGGCGCGCCAGCCGCCCGCCTCCTCGGCGAGGGGACGGCGGTGCGCGACCCGCGAGGGCTCGAACACCGGGCCGAGGAGCTGGATCTCGGGGTGCCAGACCACCTCCAGCAGGTCGGAGCGCGAGGTCACCGCACCGGTGGCGTCCCTGCGCTCGCAGCCGGTCGCGACGAGTTCGGCGCCCGCCTCGAAGGCGGTCAGCAGCACCCGGAGATGGTCCGCCCGCCAGGTGTCGTCGTGGTCGAGGTAGGCGGCGAACTCGCCGCGCGCCCCGGCCAGCCCGATCATGCGCGGGCCGCTGGGATGGCCGTGCCGGGGCGTGCGGACGAGCCGGATGCGCGGGTCCTCGGCGGCGGCGGCGCGCACCACGTCGTCCGTGTCGTCGGTGCTGCCGTCCGAGACCACCAGCAGCTCCCAGTCCGGGAAGGACTGCGCCCGGACGGAGTCCAGGGTGGGCACGAGCGCGCCGGAGCGGTTGTACGTGGGGCAGACGACCGAGAAGCGCGGGGCGGGGCTCATGCGGGGCCCGCCCCGCTCCGGTCACCGGCCGCCGGGCCGGGGTCGCCCGGACCGGCCAGGAAGGGCAGCCCGGTGCTCCCGCCGGTCAGCACGGTCTCCATGGCCAGCAGGACCCCCGCCGCGCCGGTCGCCAGGTCCGTGGACAGGCGCAGGCACTGCTCGCCCAGGAAGGCGGGGCTCTCCCCGTACGGCACGGCGTGGAGGCCGAGCCCGGCGAGATGGGGGGACAGGTCCCGCTCCGGGCCGGCGCCGGGCCGGGTGGCCGCCAGGGCGTGCTGGGCCAGGACCGCGCCGGCCCGGCCGGTGAACACCCCGGCGTGCCCGAAGAACGGGATGGCGAGCCGTTCCCGGGAGACCTCGCGGAAGAGGGCCAGCTCCGGGTCCGGCGCATGGGCCAGCACCCGGTCCGCGACGAGCGCGATGCCCGCGCCGCCCGCGATCACCGGCGCGGACCACTGGCCGTGCGGGGTCCTGGCCTCCGCGTCGGCCGCCCAGCCGCACTCGGCGAGGTCGGCGCGCAGGGCCTCGGCGGCCAGGTCGAGGTACTTCTGCTCGCCGGTGCGCTCGAAGAGGCGGACCAGGAAGAGCGCCTGCCCGGAACCGCCGTGCAGGAGGCCCGGCCGGTGCCGCCCGCTGCTCGCCGCGCCCGTGATCCGCTCGGCGAGGTGGACGGCCTCCTCGACGTGGGCGGGGTCGCCGTGCCGTCCGGCGAAGTGCAGCAGGGCGAGCCCGATCCCGGAGCGCCCGCTGAAGAGGCTGTCGTCGAGGTCGTCGGCGGCCCAGCGGGCCCGGGCCCGGTCCAGGACCTCCCGGGCGGGCGCGGCCGTCCCGAGCGCGTCGAGCGCGAAGGCGATCCCGCACAGGCCGTCGTAGAAGCCCGGCTCGTCCACGCGGGCGCTCGCGGAGACCAGCCAGTCGAGGTGCTCCCGCGGCACCTCCGCGCCGGCCTGCGCCAGGGCCCAGGCCACGCCCGCCGCCCCGTACGCGAGGTTCGCGCCGCCGCCGCTGCCGTGGAACTGCGCGATGTCGCCGGGGTAGAGCCGGTCGG
>NZ_JAKRGC010000384.1 GCF_022347745.1 Streptomyces sp. OfavH-34-F | reverse complement strand
CCCGCCGTCGTCCGTCTCGCGCGCCGCTCGCACGGGCCGGCCGCGCAGGGCCAGCGCGCTGGCCGTCGATGCCGCCACCGGTACCAGGGCCAGCAGGAGCAGCACGGCGGCGCCGGGCAGCTCGGCGTCGGCGCCGAGCAGATCGGCGGCGGCACCGTCGAACGGCAGCCCGGACAGGTCGCCGCGCAGATGGAGGAAGAACAGCAGCGCCACCATGGACCCGAGGGCGCACGAGACGGCGGTGGAGACGGCGGCGAGCAGACTGAGCCGCACCGGGCCGAGCCCCACGGCGGACAGCCCCGGGCGCGGCCGGGTGCTCGGGTCCGTACGGGCCACCGCGACGGCGAACTGCACGGTGGCGGCCAGCGGGACGAAGCACCAGAGCAGCCGGAGCACCGAGCCGGCCGAGTGCGGGTGCCCGGCGGCGTGGCCGAGGGCGCACAGGAGCAGGAAGCCGACCCCGGCGGAGGCGGCCGCGACCAGCAGCCGCCGCATCAGGACCAGCGGGTGGGAACCGCGGGCTAGACGGAGAGCGAGCACGCCGCGCGCCCCTCCGGGTCGGATTCGGCGGGGAGCGCGACCGTGGAGACGCGGCGCCCGTCGAGCATCGGCACCACCCGGTCGGCGAGCCCGGCGATCTCGGCGTCGTGCGTGGCGAGGACGACCGTGATGCCGTGCGAGCGGGCCGCGCTGGTCAGGGTCCGCAGGACGTGGGCGCGGTCGGTGCGGTGCAGCGTCGCGGTGGGCTCGTCGGCGAAGATCACCGAGGGGCCGGCGACCAGGGCGCGGGCCACGGAGATCCGCTGCCGCTGGCTCTGCTGGAGGGTGTGCGGGCGCTGCTTGGCGCACATGCCGATGTCCAGGCGCTCCAGCCACTCCATGGCGGCCTTCTTGGCCTCGCGGTGCGAGGCGCCGCGCAGCAGCAGGGGGAGCGCGGTGTTCTCCCAGGTGTTCAGCTCGGGGACGAGCTGGGGCTCCGGGGCGATCCAGCCGAACTTGTCGCGGCGCAGCCGCTCGCGCAGCCGCGGGCCCATCGTGTGCACGGGGACGCTGTTGAACCAGACCTCGCCCCGCTCCGGCACCAGCTGGCCGGAGAGGCAGTGCAGCAGGGTCGTCTTGCCGCTGCCGCGCGGGCCGGTCACCGAGAGGATCTCGCCCTCGCGGATGCCCAGGGAGACCCCGCCGAGCGCGGGGGAGCCGTTGTGGGAGTGCTGCAGGGAACGCGCCCAGATCACATCGTTGTCCGGCGGGGCCACCATGGCGTACACCTCGGTTCAGATCAGATTCCCGTCCCCCGTACGGGGGAACGAAGAGGGGGCCGATCGGTCACTCGGCACCGTAGGGATTCGGATCGCGGTGAGCGGACAGCACGCGGCCCCGGTCCGCCCCTCCCACTCGATCGGCCGTATCCGGGCTGCGCCGGTCGTATGAGCTGATCGCCGGGAGGTCGCGACGGAACGGACAGGGGCAGGTCGAGACGGAATGGGTCGCACACCCGCTCGAACGATCGCTCCGGTGTTCATATGTGACCTCGCCCATCGCGGACCGCGGGCTCCCGACTACGCTGGTCGTCTCACCCATTGGACTCACATCAGGAGGGGTGGCCGTGACCGCCGAGGTACGCCGTCTGCGCAACTACATCAACGGGGAGTTCCGGGACGCCGCCGACGGGCGGACGATCGACGTCGTCAACCCGGTGACCGAGGAGGTCTACGCGACCTCGCCGCTCTCCGGCCCCGCCGACGTCGACGCCGCGATGGCCGCCGCCGCGGCCGCGTTCCCCGCCTGGCGCGACACCACGCCGGCCGAGCGCCAGCGCGCCCTGCTCAAGATCGCCGACGCCTTCGAGGAGCGGGCCGAGGACCTCATCGCCGCCGAGTCCGAGAACACCGGCAAGCCGATCGCGCTGACCCGCACCGAAGAGATCCCGCCGATGGTGGACCAGATCCGCTTCTTCGCGGGGGCCGCCCGGCTGCTGGAGGGGCGTTCGGCCGGCGAGTACATGGAGGGCCTGACCTCCATCGTGCGGCGCGAGCCGGTCGGCGTCTGCGCGCAGGTCGCCCCGTGGAACTACCCGATGATGATGGCCGTCTGGAAGTTCGCCCCGGCGCTCGCCGCCGGCAACACCGTCGTCATCAAGCCGTCCGACACCACCCCGGCGTCCACCGTGCTGATCGCCGAGATCATCGGGCAGATCCTGCCCAAGGGCGTCTTCAACGTCATCTGCGGGGACCGGGACACCGGCCGCGCGATGGTCGAGCACCGCACCCCGGCGATGGCCTCCATCACCGGCTCGGTACGGGCGGGCATGCAGGTCGCCGAGTCGGCCGCCAAGGACGTCAAGCGGGTCCACCTGGAGCTGGGCGGCAAGGCCCCCGTCGTCGTCTTCGAGGACACCGACCTCGCCAAGGCCGTCGAGGACATCGCACTCGCCGGCTACTTCAACGCCGGCCAGGACTGCACCGCCGCCACCCGCGTCCTGGTCCACGAGTCGATCCACGACGAGTTCGTCGCCGCGCTCGCCAAGGCCGCCGCCGAGACCAGGACCGGCAGCCCGGACGACGAGGACGTGCTCTACGGCCCGCTCAACAACGCCAACCAGCTGGCCCAGGTCAGCGGCTTCATCGAGCGCCTTCCCGCCCACGCGCGGGTCGAGGCCGGCGGCCACCGCGTCGGCGACAAGGGCTACTTCTACGCCCCCACCGTCGTCTCCGGGCTGAAGCAGGACGACGAGATCATCCAGCACGAGGTCTTCGGCCCCGTCATCACCGTCCAGTCGTTCCGGGACGAGGCCCAGGCCGTGGAGTGGGCCAACGGCGTCGAGTACGCCCTCGCCTCCTCGGTGTGGACCAAGGACCACGCCCGCGCCATGCGGATGTCGAAGAACCTCGACTTCGGCTGCGTCTGGATCAACACCCACATCCCGCTGGTCGCCGAGATGCCGCACGGCGGTTTCAAGAAGTCCGGTTACGGCAAGGACCTGTCGGCCTACGGCTTCGAGGACTACACGCGCATCAAGCACGTCATGACGTCCATCGAGGGCTGAGCCCCCGGCCCACGGCCCCGTGCGCACCGCAGGGCGCGCACGGGGCCGTGGTCGTTCCACCCGCCGCCGGGAACGGGATCAGCCGCCCGCGTGCCGGTCGATCAGCGTGCGGAGCACATCGATCCGGTTGGTGGTGACGGAATCCACGCCCCGCGCGATCAGCCGGCGCATCGTCCGGCCGGTGTCCGCCGTCCAGGCCGAGACCAGCAGCCCGTCCCGGTGGTTGCGGTCCGTCAGCTCCCGGCTGACCAGCCCGAACCGGTAGTTCAGCCAGCGCGGCCGGACCGCTTCGAGCAGCGCCGGGCGCGGCGGCGCGAGCGTCGTCCACGTCATCGCGATCTCGGCCGACGGGTCGGCCGCCCGCACCCACAGCATCGCCTCCGGACCGGCGCAGTAGTAGACCCGCTCACCGGCCCCGCACTCCCGCACCACGCCCACCGTCCGCCGCACCGACTCCCGCGTGGCACCCGGCAGATCGACCATCACGCGGTGCGCCCCGGCGGCGAGCAGGGCCTCCCGCAGCGTCGGCACCCCGCCCCCCGTCAGCTCGGTCAGCTCCCGGTGGCCGATCCGGTCCAGCCGCACGTCCCGGCCCCACAGCCGCTCCAGCGTGGCGTCGTGCAGCAGCACCGGCACCCCGTCACGGGTGACCCGGACATCGATCTCCACCGCGTCCGCCCCCCGTTCCAGCGCCGAGCGGATCGAGGGCAGGGTGTTCTCACGGGCACGGTACGGATCGCCGCGATGGGCGACGGCGGTGACTGACGTGGGCATGGGCCCATTGTCCCCGCCCCGCGCTCACCGCCCGCCGCGCTCCAGCCAGCCGGCCGTGTACGTGTCGATCTCGGCGGCCAGCGCGCGCTTGCCGGCCGGGTCGAGGAAGGACGCCTCCACGGCGTTCTTCGCGAGCGCAGCCAGGCCCCGCTCGTCGAGATCCAGGATGCGGGCGGCCACGCCGTACTCGTTGTTGAGGTCCGTGCCGAACATGGGCGGGTCGTCGCTGTTGATGGTGACGAGCACCCCGGCCCGGACCATCTCCCGGACCGGGTGCTGCTCGATGTCCTTCACGGCCCGGGTCGCGATGTTGGACGTCGGGCAGACCTCCAGGGCGATGCGCCGCTCGGCGAGGTGCTCCAGCAGTCTCGGGTCGGCGACCGCGCTCGTGCCGTGGCCGATGCGCTCGGCGCGCAGCGCGGTGAGCGCGTCCCAGATGGTCTGCGGGCCCGTCGTCTCCCCGGCGTGCGGCACCGAGTGCAGGCCCTCGGCGATCGCCCGGTCGAAGTACGGCTTGAACTGCGGGCGCTCCACCCCGATCTCCGGGCCGCCCAGCCCGAACGACACCAGCCCCTCGGGCCGCAGCTCGACGGCGAGCCGGGCCGTCTCCTCGGCGGACTCCAGACCCGCCTCGCCCGGGATGTCGAAGCACCAGCGCAGGACGACGCCGAGTTCCCGTTCGGCGGCCTTGCGGGCGTCCTCGATGGCCTCCATGAAGCCCTGCTCCGGAATGCCGCGCCGGGTCGAGGAGAACGGGGTCACCGTCAGCTCCGCGTACCGGATGTTCTGCCGCGCCATGTCGCGGGCGACCTCGTACGTCAGCAGCCGGACGTCCTCCGGGGTGCGGATCAGGTCCACGACCGACAGGTAGACCTCGATGAAGTGGGCGAAGTCCGTGAACGTGAAGTAGTCGGCCAGAGCCTCGGGGTCGGTCGGGACCTTCGAGTCCGGGTGGTGCGCGGCCAGCTCGGCGACGATACGCGGCGAGGCCGAACCGACGTGGTGGACGTGGAGCTCGGCCTTGGGCAGCCCCGCGATGAAGGGGTGCAGGTCGGTCATCGGGGCCTCCGGTGGGCGACGAGAGGTAGGGGCTCCGGCCGGCGGGACGGCCGGTGCGGGGGACGGGAGTCATCGTAGGACGGACCCGCCCGTACGATGACCGCATCACGATGGGGGAGGCCCATGTCAGACAGCACAGAGCAGCCCGCGGACGGGGCCGCGCCGATAGACCCGTGGGCGCCGCCGGAGCGACGGACGCCGCAGGCAGGCGCGGTACCCCTGGCCAAGACCCCGCCCCCCGAGGACCGACTGCCCGGCCAGGCGACCGGTCCCGTCCCGCCGGCCGACGGTCCCGGCGCGGCCCCGGGCGGCCCTCCGCCCGGCGTGCACGACCAGCAGACGGTCGCCGCC
>NZ_JAKRGC010000383.1 GCF_022347745.1 Streptomyces sp. OfavH-34-F | reverse complement strand
GAGCCCGCGCCCGGCGCCGCGCGTCGACCAGCCGCTGCGGAACACCTCGGCGGCGTCCGCCGGATCGACCCCGGCCCCGTTGTCCGCGACCCGCAGCAGCAGTTCGCCGTCGTCGGCGAGCGCGGTCACCGTCACCCGGCCCCGCTGCCCCGGCACGGCCGCCTCCCGCGCGCCGGTCACCGCGTCGACCGCGTTGTCGATCAGGTTGCCGAGGATGGTCACCAGATCGCGGGCGGGCAGCGCCGCGGGCAGCGCGCCGTCGTCGATCAGGCTGTCCTCCGCGAGCACCAGCTCCACGCCCCGCTCGTTCGCCTGGGCCGCCTTGCCGAGCAGCAGGGCCGCCAGCACCGGTTCGGCGACCGCCCCCACCACCCGGTCGGTGAGCGCCTGGGCCAGCTCCAGCTCCGCCGTGGCGAAGCCCACCGCCTCGTCCGTGCGCCCCAGTTCGATCAGCGAGACCACGGTGTGCAGCCGGTTCGCCGCCTCGTGCGCCTGGGAGCGCAGCGCCCGGGTGAAGCCGCGCTCCGAGTCCAGCTCCCCGGAGAGCGCCTGGAGTTCGGTGTGGTCGCGCAGGGTCACCACGGTCCCGCGCCGCTCGCCGCCGACGACCGGGCGGGTGTTGACGACGATGACCCGGTCCGCCGTCAGGTGCACCTCGTCCACCCGCTCCTCGGAGGCGAGCAGCGCCCCGGTCAGCGGGGCGGGCAGCGCGAGGTCGGCGACCCGGCGGCCGACCGCGTCCGGGGCCAGCCCGAGGAGTTCCCGGCCGGCGTCGTTGACGAGGGCGATCCTGCGCTGCCCGTCCAGCATCAGCAGCCCCTCGCGCACCGCGTGCAGGGTCGCCTCGTGGTAGTCGTGCAGCCGGCTCAGCTCGGTGGCGTTCATCCCGTGCGTGTGGCGGCGCAGCCGGGCGTTGATCACGTACGTGCCGAGGCCGCCGATGACCAGCGCGGCGCCGGCCGCCAGCCCCAGCGCGCCCAGCTGCTCGCGCACCTGCGAGGAGACCCGGTCCACGGTGATCCCCGCGCTGACCAGACCGGTGATCCGGCCGCCGTCCCGGACCGGGGTGACCACGCGGATGGAGGGCCCGAGCGTGCCGGTGTACGTCTCCGAGAAGGTCTCGCCGCGCAGCGCCCGCGCGGTGTGCCCGAGGAAGGTCTCGCCGATGCGGTCGGCGACCGGATGCGTCCAGCGGACCCGGTCCGGGCTCATGATCGTGACGAACGCGATCCCGGTCTCCCTGCGCACCCGCTCCGCGTACGGCTGGAGCGCGGCGGACGGGTCGTCGGTGCGGATCGCCTCCCGGACGGACGGCGACGCGGCCACCGCGAGGGCCACCGCCCGCGCCTGCCGCGCGGCCGTCTCCCCGGCCTGCTTGCGCCCCGACTCGTACGCGAAGAACGCGCACCCCGCGACGACCGCGGCCACCAGCACCACCTGCATGGCGAACAGCTGCCCGGCGAGGCTGCGCGGACGGGCACGGGGAATACGCATGCCGACCAGTCTGCCCGTCCGCCTTCGCGTGAACGAAATGCACGCAACGGTGACCGGCGTCACAGCGGGCGGGATAGTCGCCGGGGCCCCCGGCACGGGGGCGGGACAACGACGACCCGAGGAGACCCCGTGGCAGCCACCGCCGCCGAGCCGGAACGCACGACACCCGAGCCCGCGAAGCCCGACCGGACGAAGTACCTGTACCTCGCCGTGATCGCGGCGGTGGCGCTCGGCATCCTCGTCGGCTTCGTCGCCCCGGACGCCGCCGTCGAGCTGAAGCCCATCGGCACCGGCTTCGTGAACCTGATCAAGATGATGATCTCGCCCATCATCTTCTGCACGATCGTGCTGGGTGTCGGATCGGTCCGCAAGGCCGCCAAGGTCGGCGCCGTCGGCGGGCTCGCCCTCGGCTACTTCCTGGTGATGTCCACCGTCGCCCTGGCCATCGGCCTGCTCGTCGGCAACCTCCTGGAGCCCGGCTCGGGCCTCCACATCACCGAGGCCGTCCGCGCCGCCGGGGAGAAGCAGGCGTCCGGGGCCGGCGAGTCCACCACGGACTTCCTGCTGGGCATCATCCCGACCACCCTCGTCTCCGCCTTCACCGAGGGCGAAGTGCTCCAGACGTTGCTCGTCGCCCTGCTCGCCGGCTTCGCGCTCCAGGCCATGGGTACGCACGGCGAGCCGGTGCTGCGCGGCATCGGGCACATCCAGCGCCTCGTCTTCCGTATCCTCGCCATGATCATGTGGGCGGCCCCGGTCGGCGCGTTCGGCGCGATGGCGGCGGTGGTCGGCGAGACCGGCGTGGACGCGCTCAAGTCCCTCGCGGTCATCATGATCGGCTTCTACGTCACCTGCGCGCTGTTCGTCTTCGTGGTGCTCGGCGCGATCCTGCGCCTGGTGGCCGGGCTCAACATCTTCACGCTGCTGGCCTACCTGGGCCGCGAGTTCCTGCTGATCCTGTCCACCTCCTCCTCCGAGTCGGCGCTGCCCCGGCTGATCGCCAAGATGGAGCACCTGGGCGTCAGCAAGCCCGTCGTCGGCATCACCGTGCCGACCGGCTACTCCTTCAACCTGGACGGCACCGCGATCTACCTCACGATGGCGTCGCTGTTCATCGCCAACGCCACCGGCGACCCGCTGAGCGTCGGCGAGCAGATCTCGCTGCTCGTCTTCATGGTCATCGCCTCCAAGGGCGCGGCCGGCGTCACCGGGGCCGGCCTCGCCACCCTGGCCGGCGGTCTCCAGTCGCACCGCCCCGAACTGGTGGACGGCGTCGGCCTCATCGTCGGCATCGACCGCTTCATGAGCGAGGCCCGCGCCCTGACCAACTTCGCCGGCAACGCGGTCGCCACGGTCCTCGTCGGCACGTGGACCAAGGAGATCGACCGGGACCGGGCCGGCCTGGTGCTCTCCGGCGCCCTCCCGTTCGACGAGAAGATGCTCAGCGACGAGGGCCCGGCCGAGCCGCACGTCCCCGAAGCCCGCGAGGGCGCCCGGGAGCAGCCGGCCCCGCCCGCGAAGGTCTGACCGCGAAGGTCTGACCGCGCGACGGGCGCCGGACGGCGGAAGGGGCGGGGCCACCGGGCGCCCGCCCCTTCGCACGTCACCGCCTCACACCGGGGCGGACCTCACGCCGGGGTGAACCACACCGTCGCCAGCGGCGGCAGCGTCAGCACCACGCTCGACGCCCGCCCGTGCGACGCCACCGCCTCGGGGCTCAGCGGCTCCCCGTTGCGGACATCGCTTCCCCCGTACCGGGCGGCGTCCGTGTTCAGGACCTCCGCCCAGCGCCGGGGGCCCTCCGGCACCCCGAGCCGGTAGCCGTGCCGCACGACCGGCGAGAAGTTGGACACCGCGAGCAGCGGCGCGCCCTTCGCGTCGTGCCGCAGGAACGCGAACACGTTGTCCTCGGCCGCGCCCCCGTCCACCCAGGCGAAGCCCTCCGGCCGGGTGTCGCGCTGCCAGAGCGCGGGCGTCGCCCGGTACACCGCGTTGAGGTCGGCCACCAGATCCCGCACCCCGCGGTGGTCGGCCTCCGCCCCGTACGACGGGTCGAGCAGCCACCAGTCCGGCCCGTGGCCCTCCGACCACTCCGCGCCTTGCGCGAACTCCTGCCCCATGAACAGCAGTTGCTTGCCCGGATGGGCCCACATGAAGCCCAGGTAGGCGCGGTGGTTGGCGCGCCGCTGCCACCAGTCCCCGGGCATCTTGGAGACCAGCGCCTGCTTGCCGTGCACCACCTCGTCGTGCGAGATCGGCAGCACGTAGTTCTCGCTGTACGCGTACACCATCGAGAACGTCATCTCGTTGTGGTGGTACTTGCGGTGCACCGGCTCCTTGGAGACGTACACCAGCGAGTCGTGCATCCAGCCCATGTTCCACTTCAGGCCGAAGCCGAGCCCGCCGTGGTCGGTCGGGCGCGTCACGCCGTCCCAGGCGGTGGACTCCTCGGCGATGGTGACCACGCCCGGATTGCGCCGGTAGACCGTGGCGTTCATCTCCTGGAGGAAGGCGACCGCGTCCAGGTTCTCCCGCCCGCCGAACTCGTTGGGCGACCACTGGCCGTCCTCGCGCGAGTAGTCCAGGTAGAGCATCGAGGCGACCGCGTCCACCCGCAGCCCGTCGATGTGGAACTCCTCGCACCAGTACGTGGCGTTGGCGACCAGGAAGTTGCGCACCTCGGTCCGCCCGTAGTCGAACTCCAGCGTGCCCCAGTCCGGGTGCGCGGCCCGCCTCGGGTCCGAGTGCTCGTACAGCGGCCGGCCGTCGAACTCGGCGAGCGCCCAGTCGTCGCGCGGGAAGTGCGCCGGCACCCAGTCCATGATCACGCCGATGCCGGCCCGGTGCAGCGCGTCCACCAGGAAGCGGAAGTCGTCCGGCGACCCCATCCGCGAGGTCGGCGCGTAGAAGCCGGTGACCTGGTAGCCCCAGGAGCCGCCGAAGGGGTGCTCGGAGACGGGCATCAGCTCCACGTGCGTGAAGCCCAGCTCCTTCACGTACGCGGGCAGCTGCTCCGCCAGCTGACGGTAGGTGAGCCCCGGCCGCCAGGAACCGAGGTGCACCTCGTACACCGAGAACGGCGCCTCGTGCACCGGGACGCTGCCGCGCCGCTCCATCCACTCCCGGTCCTGCCAGACGTGGTGCGAGGCCGTCACCACCGACGCGGTGGCGGGCGGCACCTCGGTGTGCCGGGCCATCGGGTCCGAGCGCGTGGTGTGCGAACCGTCGGGCCGGCACAGGTCGAACTTGTACAGCGCGCCCTCCCCGATCCCGGGCAGGAACAGCTCCCAGACCCCGGACGAGCCCAGCGAGCGCATCGGGAAGCCGGTGCCGTCCCAGTGGCTGAAGTCCCCACACACCCGGACGCCCCGGGCGTTGGGCGCCCACACCGTGAACCTCGTCCCGGCCACGCCCTGGTGGACCATCGGCCGGGCCCCGAGCGCGGTCCACAGCTCCTCGTGCCGGCCCTCCCCGATCAGGTGCAGATCCAGCTCACCGAGCGCCGGCCAGAAGCGGTACGGGTCCTCCACCTCGATCTCGTGGTCGTCGTACGCCACCAGCAGCCGGTACTCCGGCACCTCGGGCAGCGGCACCAGGCCGGAGAACAGCCCGTCCCCCTCGCTGCGCAGCGGCACCCGCAGCCCCGGCGCGAGCACCGTCACGGCCCGGGCGAACGGGCGCAGCGCCCGCACCACCACCCCGCCGTCCACCGGGTGCGCGCCCAGCAGGGCGTGCGGGTCGTGGTGCTCCCCGGCCAGCAGCCTGCCCCGGTCGGCCCCGTCCAGCGGGGGGACCGGCTGCGGCTCCGGGGCGGC
>NZ_JAKRGC010000382.1 GCF_022347745.1 Streptomyces sp. OfavH-34-F | reverse complement strand
GGCCCCGCGGTCAGCCCGCCGCCGCCCCCAGCACCGCGCGCACCTCGCGCACGACCTCCGCGGCCGTCTCCACCGCCGCCGCGTCCAGCCCTCGCAGGGCCGCGTCCACCCGCTCCGCGAAGCCCGCCGGGGTGTCCGGCAGGGCGGCGGCCGCCGCCAGCGCGCCCTTCTCGTTGAGGCACCACCGGCGATGGTGGGCGTGCAGCGACTGCGCGAGCACGCCGAACGCGCGGGACAGGCAGAGCGAGACGTGCAGCCGGTCGCCGGACGGGGCCGACTTGCGGGCCGCCGCCACCGAGAACTCCGCCTCCCACGCCGCCCCGGCGAGAGCCTCGCGCAGCCGCTCCGGATAGACGGCCGTCCGCGCCCGAAGGGCCGTCAGCTCACCGCCCGGGTCGGCCAGTACATGCCCGAGCGCGACCTCGCCCGGATAGGCGGGGGACCAGAACCCCAGCGGATGGCCCGGCTGCACCCCCACCTCGTAGCGGCCCGCCCGGCAGTCCTCCCACACCCGCTCGACCCGGTCCAGGTCGCGCAGAATCCAGTCCACCGGGACGCCGTCCACCCGCAGCCACGCCCCGCCGTCGACCCACGGCCCCCAGCCGCCCGGTCCGGCCACCTCGACCGGGGAGCCGTGGAAGGCGGCGGCCAGCGCGGCGAGGGCGGCGGTGTCCGGCGTACCCCGGTAGTAGAGGCCCAGATCCCAGTCGGAGTCGGGGCGTTGGGTACCGCGGGCCCGGCTGCCGCCGAGCGCGACGGCCCGGACGCCGGGCACTTCGGTGAGGCGCGCGGCCATCGCCGCGATCCGGTCCGGCACGTCACAGGGCGCGGGGCGCGCGTCGTTCGAGGTCATCGGCATGTGACCGTACCCGCCCACCCGCTGTCGGCGCCTGTGAATATCCTGGGGGCTTCAACCGTCGGCTGACTAAGGAGTCCGAAGGTGCCGTCGATGCTCGATGTGGTCGTGGTGGGCGCGGGCCCCAACGGACTGACCGCCGCGGTCGAACTGGCCCGAAGGGGCTTCGCCGTTCAGGTCTTCGAGGCCGGACCGGCCGTGGGCGGCGGCGCGCGCACGGAGGAGCTGACGCTCCCCGGCTTCCGGCACGACCCGTGTTCCGCGGTGCACCCCCTGGCGATAGGGTCGCCCGCCTTCGACGCGATGCCGCTCGCCCGGCACGGCCTCGAATGGCTCCAGCCGCCGCTCGCCCTCGCCCACCCCTTCCCGGACGGCACCGCCGCCGTCCTCGCCGCGTCGGTGGGGGAGACGGCCATGGCGCTCGGCTCCCAGGACGCGGGCACCTACCGCCGTCTCGTCGCCCCCTACCTCGGCCACTGGGAGAGCCTCGCGCGGGACTTCCTGCGCACGCCGTGGGACGGGCTGCCCCGCGACCCGTACCGCTGGGCCCGCTTCGGGCTCGACGCGGTCCAGCCCGCCTCCCTGCTGTCCCGCCGCTTCCGGGGCGAGAAGGCGCGCGGCCTCATGGCCGGGCTCGCCGCGCACGCCATCGCGCCCACGACCGGCCTGGCCACCGGCGGCATCGCCCTCCTGTTCGCGCTCGCCGCCCACGAGCGGGGCTGGCCGGTCCCGCTCGGCGGCTCCCAGGCCATCTCCGACGCCCTCGCCGGATACCTGCGGGAGCTGGGCGGCACCATCACGACCGGTACGGAGGTCAGACGCCTGGACGAACTGCCCCCGGCCCGCGCCTACGTCTTCGACACCTCGCCGACCGCGCTCGCCCGCATCGCCGGACTCGGCCGCGCCTACCAGGGCTACCGCTACGGCGCCTCCTGCTTCAAGATCGACTACGCGCTGTCGGGACCGGTGCCCTGGACGGCCCCGGAGGCCCGCCGGGCCGGCACCGTGCACCTCGGGCCGACCGCCGGGGAGATCGACGACGCCCTGAGCCGGGCGGTCGGCGGCCTCGACCCGCGCGTGCCCTTCCTCATCACCGCCCAGCCCGGCCTCGTCGACCCCTCCCGCGCCCCCGAGGGCAAGCACGTCTTCTGGGTGTACGGGCACGTCCCGGCCGGCTGGGAGGGCGACGCCACCGACGTCGTCGAACGCCAACTGGAGCGGTTCGCCCCCGGCTTCCGCGATCTGGTGCTCGCCCGCGCCGTGGCCGGACCGCCCGTCCTCGCCCGGCGCAACGCCAACTACGTGGACGGGGACATCGCCTGCGGCGCCTTCGCGGGCCTGCAGACCGTCATCCGCCCCAAGCTCGCCCGCGTCCCGTACGCCACCGCCCACCCGGCGGTCTTCCTCTGCTCCTCGGCGACCCCGCCCGGTCCGGGCGTGCACGGCATGTCGGGGCACCACGCGGCGAAGGCGGTCTGGCGGTGGCTGCGGCAGGCCGGGGAGCCGGTCCGCCGCTGACCCGGGCCGGGGGCGGCCGGCACAACCGCCCCCGCCGCCCGCGCGGCTACGCCGGCAGGCGTTCCAGCAGCCCCGCGAAGTCCGTATCCGGGGCCAGGGTGCCGAAAGCCAGCCCCCGGTCGCCGGCCAGCCGGGACGCGCAGAACGCGTCGGCCACCGCCGCCGGGGCGTGGCGTACGAGCAGGGAGCCCTGGAGCACCAGCGCCGCGCGCTCGATCAGCCGCCGGGCCCGCAGCGGGGCGTCCTCCGTCAGCACCAGCTCACCGCTCAGTTCCCGCCAGGCCGCGTCCAGCCGCCGGTCCGCGCCCGCGGCGGCCTCCACCTCGGCGCGGAACGCCTCCAGGGACTCCGGCTCCCGCGCCAGCGCCCGCAGCAGGTCCAGCGCGTTCACATTGCCCGACCCCTCCCAGATGCCGTTGAGCGGCGCCTCCCGGTACATGCGCGGCAGGCCCGAGTCCTCCACGTAGCCGTTGCCGCCGAGGCATTCCAGCGCCTCGGCGACCGCGACCGGCTGCCGCTTGCACACCCAGTACTTGGACACCGCCGTGGCCAGCCGCAGGAACGCCCGCTCACCGGCGTCGCCCCGCTGGGCCCGGTCGGCGGCCCCGGCCAGCCGCAGCGCGAGCGTGGTGGCCGCCTCCGACTCGACCGCGAGGTCGGCGAGCACGTTGCGCATCAGCGGCTGGTCGATCAGCGCGGCGCCGAACACCCGGCGGTGGCGGGCATGGTGGGCGGCCTGGGCGAGCGCGGCCCGGATGCCGGCGGCGGAACCGAGGACGCAGTCCAGCCGGGTCATCGTCACCATCTCGATGATGGTGCGCACCCCCTTGCCCTCGGGGCCGACGAGCCAGGCGACCGTGTCGTCGAACTCCGGCTCGCCGCTGGCGTTGGAGCGGTTGCCGAGCTTGTCCTTGAGCCGCTGGATGCGGAAGGTGTTGCGGCTGCCGTCCGGCAGGACGCGCGGCACCAGGAAGCAGGAGAGCCCGCCCGGCGCCTGGGCCAGCACCAGGAACAGGTCGTTCATCGGGGCGCTGGTGAACCACTTGTGCCCGCGCAGCCGCCAGGTCCCGTCACCGGCCTCGGTGGCCGCGGTGGTGTTGGCGCGCACATCGGTGCCGCCCTGCTTCTCCGTCATGCCCATACCCGCGAGCAGCCCCGGCTTCTCGGTGGGGGTCCGCAGCCCGGCCTCGTACACCCGGCCGGTGAGCAGCGGCTCGTACGTCTTGGCCAGGTCCGGCGCGTGCCGCAGGGCGGGGACGACGGCGTACGTCATGGAGACGGGGCAGAGGTGCCCGGCCTCCAGCGTGGACATCAGCATGAAGCCGGCCGCGCGCGCGACATGGGCGCCGGGGCGCTCGTCGGCCCAGGCCGCCCCGGCCAGCCCCGCGCCCACCGAGGCGCTCATGAGGTGGTGGTAGGCGGGGTGGAAGTCGACCTCGTCCACGCGGTGGCCGTAGCGGTCGTGGGTGCGCAGCACGGGCTCGTTGGTGTTGGCCTGTTCGGCCCACTCCTGGGCCTGCGCGCTGCCGACGAGCCGGCCGAGGCGGTGCAGCTCCTCGGTGTGCCAGGACGCGCCCTCGCGGTGCAGGCCCTCCAGCAGCACCGCGTCCTCGGCGGCGTCGTAGCCGGTCAACGGCGGTGTCTGGTTGGTCACTTCGTGGGTCGCGCCGCCGGGGGAGCCGGTGGGAGCGGTCGTGGTCATGGGAACCTCCGGAGGGATGGGGTGCGCGGGTCGGTCAGGGGCGGGCGGCGGGCGGGGCGCCCGCGCAGCGCAGCGCCATGGCGACGAGTTCGGTGAGCAGCGCCCCGGCGGTCGCCTCGTCGCGGGCGCCGAGCGGGTCGACCAGGACCTCGCCGACCGCGCCGGTGAGCGCGGCGGCGGTGATCTCGCCGTTCTGCGCGGGCAGCAGACCGTCCTCGATGCCCTGGCGGACGACCTCCGCGAACAGCGCGCGGTAGCGGCGGCGGAACTCCAGCCGCTCGGCGCCGACCGCCGGATCGGCGGGGGCGGCGAGCAGCGCGTAGGCCAGGCCGCGGTTCTCCAGCGCCCGGCGGGCGAAGACCTCCACGCCGCCGGCCAGCCGCTCGACGGGGGTGCCCGGGCCGTGCAGCACCTCGCCCAGGACCTCGACCTCGCGCCCGGCGGCGCGCCGGAACACCTCGACGGCCAGCGCCGCCTTGGACGGGAAGTGCTGATACACGGACCCGGCCGCGATGCCGGCCGCGTCGGCGACGGCGGTCACCGACGCCTGCGCCCAGCCGACCTCGGTGACGACGTCGGTGGCGCAGGCGACGAGACGTTCCCTTGCCGCTTCGAGCCGGCTGATCTCGGCCGGTGTCTTCCGATAGGCCATGAATGAAGTGAACCATCATTCATAGTTTCCCGCCACGGTCCGCGCGGAACCCGGCCCCCTCGCCGGGCCGGGCCGCCGTCGGACCACTGTCAGACCGCCGTCAGACCACCGTCAGGGCGTACGTGCCCGTGCCGTCGGGCCTGCCGCCCGAGTACTGGCGTACGAACTCTCCGTCGGCGTACCGGTCGTGACCCATCATGAAACCGGTGTACTTGTTCTGGATGCCGATCTTCGAGCTGCCGGGCACGTCACGGTAGAGGTAGAACCGCTGGAGGTCGTCCTCCGCGCACGGGGCCGTCCGCAGGATCGTCCGCTCGGCGGCGGCCTCCGGCGCGGCGATCGTCGCGCACCCGCCGTTGCCCCAGTTCCACAGGGTCGCCTCGATGACGCCGCCGGTCTCCGTCACGTCGCACAGGCGCCAGTGGTCCAGATGGGCGCTGAAGATGGTCGAGGGGCGCAGCCGCACCCCGTCGTCCGCCAGCAGCGGCGCGCCCCAGGACAGCGGCGTGCCCGGTACGGCGATCTTGTAGACCTCGGCCCCGCAGTCGAGAGCGGCCGCGCCGCGCGTACCCACAGCACCGGCCGGCGTGGACGCGGCCGGGACGGCGCCGTCGTCCCCGGCGGCCGGCGTGGCCGGTGTGCC
>NZ_JAKRGC010000381.1 GCF_022347745.1 Streptomyces sp. OfavH-34-F | reverse complement strand
CCGGCTGGATGATCGGCGGCGCGGCGGGCCCGCCTCCGAGCACCGCCCGTACGCCGGGGTCCGCGAGCATCTCCAGGGCGCTCGCGGACACGGCGCCGGTGTCCCGGGCCTCGATGGCCCAGCGCAGGGCGTCGTACCGCCCCGTGTCGAATCCGGTGCGCGTGTCCGGCGCGAGCCAGCGCCACCATCGCGGCCGTCCCGACAGGAACGTCTCGTACGCCTCCTCCGCCACGGCCAGGTCGCGCACCTTCTCCAGGAGGGGCACCAGGTCCCGGTTGCGCAGTTCCCTGAGTCCGGCGGCGCAGTGTTCCAGCACCGCCTCGCGCGCCCTGGCGGCCCGTCGGCCGGCCCGGGGCAGGTTCAGCTGGGCCGTCGCGGACTCGACGTCGATCTCGCGGATCGAGGGCCAGACGCCCTCCGGCCATTGCGCTGCGGCGCGGCGGCACGGCTCCAGCGCTCCGGGCAGTTCCCGTTCCGCTGCCGCCTGCGCCGCGGCGTCCGCCCGGAGCGCCTCCACCGGTACGCCGTCCAGGGCCGGCAGACGGCTCCGCAGTCCGTCGAGCCGTCTCAGCTCATCGAGGTGCCCGACCGCGTCCTGCGCCGGAAGGTCTCCCCGGCTCGTCGTCAGCCGGATCAGCTCGTGTGTCTCGGCGCAGGCGGCCACGGCGGCGGCCACCGCCGGGAGGGTGCTGCCGGAGGCAGGCCGGTCCGGGCAGCCCCGCGTCCGGGCCACCTCGGCCACGTCCTCGGCGAAGCGCTGGAGCGCCGCCGGGCCCGCCACGGCGTCCACCCCCAGCGGTTCGAGCAGGAGGGCCAGAGTTGCGGCTCTGAGGCCCGTTCCGTCGTGCGCTGTCCTGCCGTTCACCGCTCCGCCGTCCCCCTTTACGCCCTCCGCGGCGCCCGCCCACGCCCCGCGCGGCCCCGTGTCCTTCGCCGGGTCGTGGGCGCACTCCCCCCGGAGGTGGCGGTGCGGTCGCGGCCTCCTTTGCCGAACAGGCCCTGGGAGCCCGCGTCATGGAGGTCGTCGATCCGCATCAGCGTACCGTCGGCGCCCCTGATTCCACTCCGCCTTGTGCGGGCCTCAGCCGACCGGCAGGCCCGGGGCCGGATACGCGTCCATCAGCTCCTTCACCTCGGCGCGCACCGTCGCGATCTCGGACTCGTCGCCCGCCCGGGCGGCCGTGATCGCGCGGTCGATCCAGGCCGCGACGGTGGCCATCGCCGAGGCGGGGATGCCGCGCGAGGTCAGGGCGGGGGTGCCGATGCGGATGCCGGAGGGGTCGAAGGGCTTGCGGGGGTCGTAGGGGACGGTGTTGTAGTTGACGACGATGCCGGCGCGGTCGAGGGCCTTGGCCGCGGTCTTGCCGGGGATGTCCTTGCCGGTGAGGTCCACCAGGAGCAGGTGGTTGTCGGTGCCGCCGGAGACCAGGTCGAAGCCGCGGGCGGCCAGTTCCTCGCCGAGGGTGCGGGCGTTGGCGACGACCGTGTGGGCGTAGGAGCAGAAGGCGGGGGTGGCGGCCTCGTTCAGGGCGACGCCGATCGCGGCCGTGGTCTGGTTGTGCGGGCCGCCCTGGAGGCCGGGGAAGACGGCGCGGTCCAGGGCGCGGGCGTGCTCGGCGCGGCTGAGGAGCATCGCGCCGCGCGGGCCGCGCAGGGTCTTGTGCGTCGTGGTGGAGACGACGTCCACGTGCGGGGCGGGCGAGGGGTGGGCGCCGCCCGCGACCAGGCCCGCGATGTGGGCGATGTCGGCGACCAGGACCGCGCCCACCTCGCGGGCGATCTCCGCGAAGCCGGCGAAGTCGATCTCGCGGGGCACGGCGGTGCCGCCGCAGAAGATCAGCTTCGGCCGCTCGGCGAGGGCCAGGTCGCGGACCTCGTCCAGGTCGACGCGGCCGGTGTCGCGGCGTACGCCGTACTGGACGCCGTTGAACCAGGTGCCGGTGGCGGAGACGCCCCAGCCGTGCGTGAGGTGGCCGCCCATCGGCAGGGACATGCCGAGGACGGTGTCGCCGGGCTTGAGGAAGGCGAGGTAGACGGCGAGGTTGGCGGGTGAGCCGGAGTACGGCTGGACGTTGGCGTGCTCCATGCCGAAGAGGGCGCGGGCCCGCTCGGTGGTCAGCCGCTCGACCTGGTCGATGACCTGCTGGCCCTCGTAGTAGCGCTTGCCGGGGTAGCCCTCGGAGTACTTGTTCTGGAGCACCGTGCCGGACGCTTCGAGCACGGCGGCGGAGACGTAGTTCTCGCTGGGGATCAGGCGCAGGGTGTCGGCCTGGAGCCGTTCCTCGGCGGCCACCAGGGCGGCGAGTTCCGGATCGGCCGCCGTCAGGGCGGGGTGGCGGGGTGCGGGTACGGACGCGGTCACGGGTTCCTCCCGGGTCGGTCGCATGGCTGCGGCGTGGACCCGGATGCCCAGGCGGACGGCTCTCCGGCATGACACCCCCGGGCGCGCCCGGGGTGTGCCGCTCCCTCGTGGTCGATTCCACTGAGCACCCCGCGAGGAGTGCGCGCCAGTCGCGGCGTCTCGCACCTTACCGGGCGCCCGGGCGCGGCGTGCAAGGGCCGCCGGGAGTGGGTCAGGCGGAAGCGCGTTTGCGGGAGGTGCTGTTCTTCGAGCCCGTCTGCTTCTTCGTGGTCGTCTTCTTGGCGGCGGGTTTCTTGGCCGCGGGCTTCTTCGCCGCCGTCTTCTTGCCCGTCGTCTTCTTGGCGGCCGCCTTCTTCGTGCCGGAGGTGCTCGGCCCGGCGGACGCGGACTTGGCGGTTCCGGAGGACTTCGACGCGGGGGCCTGCTTCTTCGCGGAGTCCGCGGGCTTCTTGCGGTCGGCGAGGGAGGTGACCTCCGCGACGGACTCCCCATCCTCGTCCCCCTCCCCCTCCCCGTCCTCGCCGCGCGCCTCCTTCGCCGCGCGCACGCTGCTCTCCAGGGCCGCGATCAGGTCGATGACCTTGCCGCCGCCCTTGGCGTCCCGGTCGGCCGGTTCCGGGGTCTCGCCCGACGCCTTCGCGGCGACCAGCTCCTCGACCGCCTCGCGGTAGTCGTCGTGCAGCGAGTCCATGTCGACCTCGCCGAGGGTGTCCATCAGGGCGTCCGCGAGGTCCAGCTCCGCGTCGCGGACGGTGACGTCGGACTCGGGGGCGACGCCCTCGGGGGCCCGGATCTCGTCCGGCCACAGCAGCCCGTGCATGGCGATCACGTCGTCCACCACGCGCAGCATCCCCAGCCGCTCGCGCCCGCGCAGCGCGTACTTGGCGAGGGCCACCTTCCGGCTCCGCTTCAGGGCCTCGCGCAGCAGGGTGTACGGCTTGGCGGCCGGTACGCCGTTGGCGGAGAGGTAGTAGGCCGCGTCCATCTGGAGCGGATCGATCGCGTCGGCCGGGACGAACGCGACGATCTCGATGGTCTTGGCGGTGGGCAGCGGCAGCCGGCTCAGATCCTCGTCGGTGATCGGGATCATCGTGCCGTCGGCGTCCTCGTAGGCCTTGCCGATCTCGGCGGACGTCACCTCCTCGCCGTCCAGCTCGCACACCTTGCGGTAGCGGATGCGGCCGCCGTCCTCGGTGTGGATCTGCCGGAACGAGATCGAGTGGTTCTCGGTGGCGTTGACCAGCTTGATCGGGATGCTGACCAGCCCGAAGGAGATGGCGCCGTTCCAGATGGACCTCACCGGTTCACCCCTTGGGTCGGGATATACGAAGAAAGTCTCTTTTGCGTGTGATTCTTATCGTATGACGCCGATCACCGAGGTGGAGGGGCGACGGCTGTCCCTGAGCAACCTGGACAAGGTGCTGTATCCGGCCACCGGCACCACGAAGGGCGAGGTGCTGCACTACTACGCGGCCACGGTGTCCGAGGTGCTGCTCGCCCAGCTCCGGGACCGGCCGGTGTCGTTCCTGCGCTACCCGGACGGGCCGCAGGGGCAGCAGTTCTTCACCAAGAACCCGCCGCCCGGTACTCCGTCCTGGGTACGCCGGACCCCGGTGCCGCACCGCGCGAGCGAGCCCTCCGAGCAGGTGGTCGTCCAGGATCTGGCCTCGCTGATGTGGGCCGCCAACCTGGTGGTGGAGTTCCACACCCCGCAGTGGCGGGCCGCGACGCCCGCCGTGGCCGACCGGCTGGTGTTCGACCTGGACCCGGGGGCGCCCGCGACGGTCGTGGAGTGCTGCCGGGTCGCGCTCTGGCTGCGGGAGCGGCTGGCGGAGGACGGCCTGGAGGCGTACGGGAAGACCTCCGGCGCCAAGGGCCTGCACCTGCTGGTCCCGATCACCCCCACGGACTCGGCGGCGGTGTCGGCGTACGCGAAGGGCCTCGCCGTCCGCGCGGAGCGGGAGCTGGGGGATCTGGTGGTGCACCGGATGCGGCGGGCCCTGCGGCCGGGCAAGGTGTTCGTGGACTTCAGCCAGAACGCCGCCGCCAAGACGACCGCCACGCCCTACACGCTGCGGGCCCGGCCCGAGCCGTCCGTGTCGGCGCCGGTGACCTGGGCGGAGATCGAGGGCTGCCGCTCCCCCGGCGAGCTGGTCTTCCTCGCGGGCGAGCTGGCGGGCCGGCTGGACCGGTACGGCGATCTGCTCGCGCCGCTGGGCGATCCCGCGCGGGCCTGCCCGATTCCGGCACCGTAGCGGCGGTGTCCGCCGCCCCGGCGGAGCCCTCAGGTTGGCCGGTTCACGCCGCAGCCATACCGCACCCAGGGGAGTCTTGTCATGTCTCAGGGCAAATGCGTGCGGGGGGTGGTCGGATTGTCCGGCCCGTGGTGCACACTCTGCGCAGACACTGCTTGCGTGACGTCGGCGGGGAGGCGATGGCGTGTTCGCGGGGATCGACGAGGTCGACTGGGCCTCGATGGAGCATGCCTACGGACCGGCGGACGACGTGCCGGCCCTGCTGCGGGGGCTGGCGTCCCCCGATCCGGCGGAACGCGAACGCGCGCTGGACGGGATGTACGGGGCGGTGCACCACCAGGGCGACGTCTATCCGTGCACGCTCGCCTGCATCCCCTTCCTGCTCGAACTGGTCACCGACCCCGCCGTCCCGGACCGGGGCGACATAGTCGAGCTGCTGACCAGCATCGGCGGCATCGACCTCGGGGAGGACGACGAGGCGGAGCTGGGCGAGGACGAGGCGGAGGGCGCGGCCAACTACGCGATGGCGGCGGCGGCCGTGTCGGCGGGCGCGGGGGTCTTCTTCGGGCTGCTGGCCGACGACGATCCGGGGGTCCGGCAGAGCGCCCCGCTCGCGCTGGCCGCCCTGCACGACGACCCGGCCCGGGTGCTGGCCCTGCTGCGTGCCCGGCAGGCGGCTGAGCGGGACGAGGAGGTACGGCTGGCGCTGGTCGAGGCGGCCGGGCGGCTCGCGCTGCGCCACCGCCCGCTGGCC
>NZ_JAKRGC010000380.1 GCF_022347745.1 Streptomyces sp. OfavH-34-F | reverse complement strand
CCCCGGCGGCCGTACCGCCCTTCCGGCGGCGGGAGCGCCCGCCGGACGCGGCGGCCCTGGCCCCCAGGCGCGACACCTCGCCCGTGCCGTCCGCGAACAGCTCCGTGTCGGTGACCCGCAGCTCCCCGCCGAACAGCGTGGACAGCGCCGGGCGCGGGCGGCCCGTCTGGAGGGACACCACCTCCCGCAGCACGCCCGTCAGCTGCTCCGCCATCTCCGCCGCCGAGGCGAACCGGCGGGCCGGGTCCGGGTCGGTCGCCCGCACCAGGAGCCGGTAGAACGACTCGTACGTCCGGAACACCTCGATGTTGTCCGGGTCCGGCAGCGAGTCCACGAAGACGTTCGTGTACCCCTGGAAGTCGAAGGTGAGCACCGCGAGCGTCCGGGCCACCGTGTACAGGTCGGAGGCGACCGACGGGCCCAGCTCCGCGACCTCGGGGGCCTGGTAGCCGACGGTGCCGTAGATCGCCGACTCCTCGTCGTCCATCCGGCGGACCGCGCCCATGTCGATGAGCTTCAGCTGGTCCTCGGTCTGGATCGCGTTGTCGACCTTGAAGTCGCAGTACAGCAGGTTGCGGCTGTGCAGGTGGCCCAGCGCCTCCAGCGCCTCGATGCCGAACGCGCAGGCCTGCTCCACCGGCAGCGGATCGCGCTTCCCGGCCGGGGTGCGGCGCTCGTTGGCGATCTCCTTGAGCGACTTGCCGCCGACGTACTCCATCACGATGTAGCCGTCGAGCGAACCGGTCCGCTGGTCCAGGTGCTCCACGAAGTTGTAGATGCGCACGATGTTGGAGTGCTCGATCTCGGCGAGGAACCGCCGCTCCGATATCGCCGCCGCCATCGCGTCCTGGTCACCCGTGTCCAGCAGGCCCTTGAGCACCACCCACCGGTCGGACACCGCCCGGTCCACCGCCAGGTAGACCCAGCCGAGCCCGCCGTGCGCCAGACAGCCCGCCACCTCGTACTGCCCGTGCACCACGTCGCCCGCGGCGAGCTTGGGCACGAAGGAGTACGGGTGGCCGCACTTGGTGCAGAACCCCTCGGTGCGCCCCGGCCGGTCGCCCCGCGAACGGCCCACCGGAGCCCCGCAGTCCGACCGCGAGCAGAACCGCTTGCGCTCGGGCACCTCCGGGTTCTCCATCACGGCCGTACGCGGATCGGGGCGCGGCACGTCCGGCACCTGCACCAGACCCGCGCCCAGCCGGTTGCGGCCCGAGGCGTTGGTCGACTTCGCGGAGGAGCGCACCGACACCGACTGCGCCGTCGCCGAGCCGGACAGCGACCGCGAGAGCCGCCCCGACACCGAGCGCCGCGACGTCGAGGACCGGGACGAGGAGCGCGAGGACGCCCGCGACGAGGACTGCGAACCGGTGCGCGCCGACGCGCTGTTCGACCCCCGGCTGCCCCGGCCGCCGACCGCCACCCCGGTCGGCGGCGAGCTGACCATGCCGTTCGGTGAGACCACGGGCGCCAGACCGCAGGTGTCGCAGTACAGCTCACCGCCGCCCATGTCCTCGTAGCTGCCCTCGCACGCGGGGCGCTGGCACTGCGTACTCATGTCCGTTCCCCCTCCTTCCCGCCCCGCCGCCTCGACGGTCCGTCACATCTGCTCATGGGCGCGGCCCGTCTCACGCGTGCCCCCGCCGGTCCTGCGGTCCGGGCGCGCCCCGGCCGTCCAGCGTCTCCAGCGCCGCGTCCTGGTAGCGCTGGACCGCCTGCGCGGCCACCCGCAGATCGCACGGGGCGCTCCACAGCATCCGCCGCGCCGCGTCGTACCGCTCGATCAGGACCGGGTCCTCGGCCAGGCCGTTGCGGGCCACCTTCGCCTTGTACGCGTCGAGCCGGCCGCGCAGCTCCGCCCGGACCGCCAGCGGCGCGGTGACCGCCGTCAACTGCTCCCGGGCCCGCAGCAACTCCTCCTCCGCCTCCCGCTCCAGCGCCTCCAGCAGCGGGGAGAGCCGGTGCCAGCGGGCGTGCCTGCGGTACTCCGACGCGGCGGCCAGCCGTTCCTGCAGGGCGGTCGGCGGGCCGTTGACCACCGGCACCTCCGACGCCGCGATCTTGGCCAGCACCTCGCCGCGCGCCACCCGCGCCTCGGCCAGCGTGCGGTCGGCGCGGGAGAGCACGTCGCGCAGGTGCACCAGCCGCTGCTCGGCGTCCTGCCGCACGGCGAGCACCGCCTCCACCTCGCGCCGCACGTCCTCCAGCGCCCGCGCCGCCCGGTCGTAGCGCGTCGTGTCCGGGCGTCCGCCGCCGGGCGCCGCGCTGCCCGGCCCCGGCAGCCAGAACGCCAGCGGGTCCGAGATCACCTGGGCGCGCAGCGTGGCCAGTTCCTCGGTGATCGCCGCCAGCTCGTCGCCCGCCGGATGCTCACCGGGCCGTACGCCCACCGAGTGCGCCAGCGAGTGCGTGCGGCGCAGTTCGGCGGCGAGCAGGTCTATCCGGGCGGGCATCGCCGACCACACCGTGTCCGACGCCACCACCATGTCCAGGGCGCTCGCGTACAGCCGGTTCATCCGGGAGACCAGCTCCTCCAGCGTGAACCGCTCGGAGAGCCGGGCCGGGCCGGTGACGGACGGGTCGTGCCCGGCGGCGGCGTGCGCCACGGTGACCCCCTGGCCGCGCAGCAGCTCGGTCAGGGTCGCCAGATCCTCGCGGTTGGGGTGGCGGCGCCTGGCCCGCACCTCGCGCGCCTGGTCGAGCACGCCCGCGTACGCCTCGAAGTAGCTCCACAGGAGGGTGACCGACCGCTCGGTGACGGCCCAGCGCTCCCGGGTGACGCCGGACAGTTCGGCACCCTCCAGGAGCCTGCGGCCCGCGTGGTCCTGGAGGGCGAGGAGCGAGGTCTCGATCGCCTCGTGCTCCGCGCCGAGCCGGGCCAGCGCACGGTCGGCCTCGTCCCGGTCCATGACCGGACCGGGGGGCCGGGCCGCATAGCCGGGGAAGGGGCCCGCGACGCCCATCGATCACCTCTCCGCTCTCCCTGCCGGCCGGGGCCCGCAGGATCAGTGCCGCCGCCCGCGCTCGGACGGACCTAGTCCCGGTACTTCGGTGCCGGCGGCCCCTCGATCCCCGGCAGGCCGCCCTCCAGCCACTCGCGGTACGACTTCATCCAGCGGCTGTCCGAACCGCCCGAGCGGTAGTCCTCGAGCACCTTGTTGACCCGCGCCACCAGATCGTCCGCGCCCTTCTTCGCCGCCACGCCGTAGTACTCGGTGGTGAACGGGTCGCCCTTCAGCTCCACGGCCGGGTCCTGGGCGGCCTGGCCGGCGGCCAGCGCATTGTCCGTGACGACCGCGTCCACCTCGCCCAGCTGGAGCCGCACCAGGCAGTCCAGCTGGTTGGGGACGGTGAGCCGGTCCCGGTCGGCCGCGGTGCCGTCGCCCTCGTCCTTGTAGACCGAGCCGAACGACTCCTTCTCCAGCGCCTCGTACGCCGTGGAGCCCTCGGCGGAGCAGACCCGCTTGCCGGCCAGCGTGGAGTTGAACCCGGTGATCGAGTGGTCCTCCTTCGCGGCGAGGACCTGCTGGCCGGCCTGGAAGTAGGCGGTCGAGAACGACACCTGCTTCAGGCGGGCGCAGTTGATCGTCATCGTCCGCACGACGACGTCCACCTTGTCGTTCTCCAGCGCGGCGATGCGCTGGTTGGTCGGGATGGCCCGGAAGATCACCTTGTCGCCGTCCCCGAGGATGTCCTCGGCGATCGCCCGCACCAGATCGATGTCGAAGCCCTCCAGATGGCCCGACTCCGGATTGCGGAAGCCCCACTGGAAGCTGTTCTGGTCCACGCCGGCGATGAGCTTGCCGCGCGCCTGGATCTTCTTGACCGCGTCCCCGGCCACCGTGCCCGGCCGCAGACTCGCCTCCGGGTCCGTGCACGCGTCGGCGCGCGCCTGTACGGCCCGCGTCGCGCCCGGCCCCGTCACCTGGGGGCCGAAGACGTCGTCGCCGTCGTGCGACAGCGGCAGCAGGGTCAGCGACGCCGTCAGGGCGCAGGCCGCGGCCATCGCCGTCACCCCGCCCCAGCCACGCAGCCGGCGCAGCGGTCCGCGGCCCGCCCTCGGGTCCTTCGCTGTCATCGCTCCCCCTGTCACCGGAACTCCGAGAGCCTGCGGTTGACGCCGACGATCGCCGCGACCGCGCCCAGCACGGCCAGCACCGCCGCGCCCACGGGCAGACCGCCCAGGGCGTCGCGGCCGTCGCGCGCGGCGCGGGTGAACTCGTCCTGCTCGTGGGCCAGGGCGACGCGCAGCGCCTCGTCCACCTTCTTGAAGGACTCGCCCGTGGAATTCTCCTGGCCGATGATCTGCTCCAGCGCGGACTCGTAGTCCCCGGCGTCGTCGGTCTTGCGGGCGGTACGGTGCCGGCCCTGCCACTCCGTGACCGCGGCGGCCGCCGCGGCGACCGGCTTGCCGCCCTCGGTGTCCCCGGTCTCGTCGGCCAGCTTCGCCGCCGCGGCCAGTTCCTCGCCGAGCGCCTTCATACCCGCGGCGTAGTCGGTCTCGTACTTGTCGTTCTTGCCGTCCGCGGTGAGCACCGCGCCCCGGGCCACCACCGTCAGGTTCTCGTCGGCGCGCGCCTTCAGCGAGTCGATGCGCGCCCGGTTGAGCACGTCCATCGACTGCTGCCCGTGCGAATCGGCCTCGGCCAGATCGGCCCGGGCCACCGTGTGCCCCACGGCCAGCCACAGCAGCAGCACCGTCGCCGCGGCGGTGGCCGCCAGCAGCCCCTGGTTGAACACCCGGTTCGTCTGCCGGTAGTTGCGCCGCTGCGCCCAGGCCAGCGCGGCCAGCGCGAGGACCCCGGCGGCCACCGAGAGCAGCGGCCAGGCCCGCGCGGAGCCGTGGTCCGCCGCCAGCCGCCCGGTCTCCGCCGCGTACAGCCGCTCGGCGGCCGGCAGCAGCTCACCGGACATCTGCTGGTTCGCGTACCGCAGATAGGCGCCGCCCAGCGGGAGGCCCTGCCGGTTGTTTGCGCGGGCCCGCTCGATCAGGCCCGTGTAGCGCGGCAGCCCCTCGTTGAGCGTGGTGATCTCACGGCCCGACGCCGAGGACGCCGCCGTGTTCGCCGCGGCCTTCACCAGCAGCCGGGACGCCTCCTCGATGTCCTTCACGTACTGCTCGTGCACCGCGCGCGGCTCCTGCGGCCCGGCCAGGAAGCCGCTCGCCGCCGCCGCGTCCGCGTCCGCCAGCGAGCGGTAGATGCCCGCCGCGTCCGCGCTGAGCGGCTGGCTGCGCTCCACCACGTCGTCGGCCGCGGCACCCCGGCCGCTGACCTGGAACGCCGTCACCGCCCCGAACGCCAGGACCAGCAGCGCCAGTACGGCACCGATGATCCTCAGCCGGCCCGGTTCGGTGGTGGCCGCGGCCCGGATCCGCCCGGCCAGGGCCGCACGGGCGCTCGGCC
>NZ_JAKRGC010000037.1 GCF_022347745.1 Streptomyces sp. OfavH-34-F | reverse complement strand
GTCGGGGCCGGGGCGGGGGCTGCGGGGGCCGGGGCCGGGGACGGTCCGCCGACCGTGGCGACGACGTGCCCGACCACCTCGGACAGCGAGCGGCCGTCCAGGAACACCACGGGCGAGATCCGCTGCCCGAACAGCGCCTGGAGCCGGTTGACCAGCCGGATGGCCAGCATCGAGTCGAGACCGAAGTCCCGCAGGGTGGCGCCGTCGTGGAAGCCGGTGGCCGGCACGCCGAGCGCGTCGGCGATCTCGTCGAGGACGACGTCCTCCAGCGGCCTGCTCTCCGCAGGCGCGGCGACGGCGGTGGCGGCGGTGGTGGGGGCGGCGACCGATGCCGGGGCCGCCTCGGGGACGGCCGCCGGCGCCGGGGCCTGCGCGGCGCGCGGACCGGGCGCCGCGTCCTCCAGCCAGTAGCGGTCCTTCTGCCACTGGACGAGCGGGGTCTCCACGACCTCGACGTCGTCGTCGAACAGCGAGTCGTACGTCAGCGGCAGCCCCCTGACGTACAGCGAGGCGGCGGCCTCCAGCAGGCAGCGGACGTCGCTCTCGTTGCGCCGCAGCGAGCTGATCGCGTGCACCCGGGCGCCGCGCGTCAGGGCGATCTCCTCGACCGCGCCGCGCAGCGTCTCGTGCGGGCCGATCTCGATGAACGTGCCGACGCCCTCGTCCACGAGCGTGCCGATCGTCTCGGCGAACCGGACCTGATCGCGCAGGTTGTGCACCCAGTAGTCCACGTCGGCGACCGGGTTCACCGCGCCCGACAGGGCCGTGGAGCGGAACTCGACGGCCGGGACCAGCGGCGTGATGCCGTCGATGCTCTCGCGCAGCGGCTCGATCAGGGGGTCCATGCCGGGGCCGTGCACGGGCCGCTCGACGCGGATGCGCCGGACCGAGACGCCGTCCCGCAGCAGGTCCGCCTCCAGGGCGGCGACCGCCTCGGGCGTGCCGGAGACCGCCGCGCTGGTGGGGCTGTTCACCACGGCGACCGCGGCCTGCCCGGCGTACGGCGCCAGCCTCGGCAGCAGGTTGTGCTCCGGCAGGTCGACCGAGATCATCGCCCCGGCCGCCGCCTTGCGCTCCAGCAGGTGCGAGCGGGCGACGACCACGCGGGCGGCGTCCTCCAGCGACAGCGAACCCGCCACACAGGCGGCCGCGACCTCGCCCAGGCTGTGCCCGACGACGGCCGTCGGCCGGACGCCGAGTTCGAGCCACACCTTCGCCAGCGAGACCTGGAGGGCGAACAGGACGGGCTGCTGGAAGTCCATCTCCTCGTACCTGGCCCGCTCCGGCGGGGCCGCCAGCTCGTCCAGCACCGAGCAGCCGCCCGCCGCCCGCACGGCCGCGTCGCAGGCCCGCATCGAGGCCCGGAACCCGGCGTGCGAGCGCAGCAGTTCCCGGCCCATGCCGACCCACTGCGTGCCGCCGCCGGAGAAGACCAGCGCCACCCGCCGGTCGGTGTTCCCGGCGGCCGTGCCCGTGACGACGTCGGGGTGCGGCCGGCCGGAGGCGACCCGGGCGAGCCCGTCCAGGACGTCCTGGCGGTTGCGGGCGAACAGCGCGACCCGGTGGCTGTGGTGGGTGCGCCTGGTGGCGAGCGTGTACGCGAGGTCGGAGACGCGCAGCCCGGTGTCCCGTTCGACGTGGCTGGACAGTTCGCGGCAGGTGTCGGCCAGCGCCGCCGCCGTGCGCGCCGTGACGGGGACGAGGTACGGCCGCTCGTCGGGCGCGACCTCGCCCCGGCCGGGCGTGACGTGCCGTCCCCGGTCGCCTGCGGTGAACGGGCCGGTCCGGACGGTGAGCCCGGCGGCGTGCAGCGCGCCGAGCGAGCCGAGCAGCGTCCCGGCCTCGTCGGCGCCCCGCCGCAGCGAGGGCAGCGTGGCGGCCCCGGGCAGGATCTCCGCCACGGACTTGAGGAGCACGGGGTGCGGGCTGATCTCGATCACCGCGTCCACGTCGTGCCCGCGCAGGGCCGTCAGCGCGTCCACCACGCGGATCTCCCGGCGCAGGTTCTCCGCCCAGTAGTCCGGCCCCAGTTCCGCGCCGTCCACCGGCTCGCCGGTCACCGTCGAGATCATCGGGACGCGGGCCGTGCGGGGCCGGATGCCTTCGAGTTCCATGCGCAGCGGGTCGAGGACGTGGTCGACCAGCGAGGAGTGCGGCGCGTGGCCCATCCGTACCCGGTGGCTGGTGACGCCGTCGGCGGTGAGCCGCTCGACCAGGGCGTCGATCTCCTCCGGGGTGCCGGTGACCAGGGTGGACGCGAGGCCGTTGCGGCCGGCGACGGCGAGCCGCCCGGTCAGGTACTTCCGCGCGGCGTCGGCGCCGGTCATCACGACGATGCCGTCGCCCCGGCCGACGGCCAGTTGCTGGAGGAGCCTGCCGTGGCTCGCGGCCAGCAGCGAGGCGTCCTCGAAGTCGAGCGCGCCGGCGACGTGCGAGGCCGCGAACTCGCCGACGCTCTGCCCCACCACGACGTCCGGCTCGACCCCCAGCGACCGCCAGGCGTCGGTGAGGGCGACCTGGATGCTGAACAGCAGCGGCTGGAAGACGTCCATGTCGTCGATGCGGCCGTCCGCGGCCAGCAGCTGGTCCACCAGCGAGAAGCCCAGCAGCTTCCGCATCCGCCGGTCCGACCGCATCATGGACCGCCGGAACACCGGCATCCCGGCGAGCAGTTGCCTGCCCATGCCCACCCACTGCGAGCCGTTGCCGGAGAACAGGAACGCCACGCGCGGCTCGCGCCGCTCCGCCCCGCCGCCGGCCGGACGTCCGACGCTCAGCCCGTCCGCCTCGGTGCCGGACGTGAACGCGTCGAGCCGGGACCGGAGTTCGTTCATGTCACGGGCCGTCGCCGCGAGCCGGAAGCCGCCGTCGTCGGGCGTCCGGGCGCAGACCGCCCGCAGGTCGTCGGCCTCGCGCAGCGCGGACACCTGGGCGGCCAGGGCCTCTTCGGAGTCCTCGGCCAGCAGCAGGAGCGAGCTCTCGGACCGGGGCAGCTCCTCGACGGCGACGTGGCATATCGCCCCGCCGAAGCCGAAGGAGCTGACGCCGCCCCGGCGCGCGTCGGAGCGCCGGGGCCACGGCTCCAGCCGGTCCTGGACGGTCATCCCGTAGGTGTCGAACATGATCTGCGGGTTGGGGGAGGCGTAGTGCAGGCTCGGCGGCAGCACGCCGTTGCGCATCGACAGCGCCAGCTTGACCAGGCCGACGATCCCGGCCGCCGCCTCCAGGTGCCCGACGTTCGACTTGACGGAGCCGAGCCGCAGCGGATGCGGGCGGTCCCCGCCCAGGACCGCGCCGATGGCGTTGGCCTCGATCGGGTCGCCCAGCGGCGTCGCGGAGCCGTGGCACTCGATGTAGTCCACGAGGGACGGCGCGATGCCGGCCCGGCGGTAGGCGTTGCGGAGCATCAGCTCCTGGGCCTGCGGGTTCGGCGCGGTCATGCCGTTGCTCAGGCCGTCGTTGTTGGACGAACTGCCCTTGATCAGGCAGTAGACCGGCAGGTCGCGTTCCAGGGCCACGCTCAGCGGGGCGAGCACGACGACGCCGGCGCCCTCCCCGCGCACATAGCCGTCGGCCCGTGCGTCGAACGACTTGCAGCGGCCGTCCGGGGCGAGCGCCCCCATCGCGGCCATGGCGGTGTAGTAGTCGGAGACGAAGCTCAGGTTCACTCCGCCCGCGAGCACGAGTTCGCTCTCGCCCGACCAGATCGACTGGCACCCCACGTGCACGGAGACCAGCGATCCCGCGCAGGCGGCGTCGATGGCCATGCTCGGGCCCTGGAGGCCGAGGATGTAGGAGACGCGGTTGGCGATGATGCCGTCGTGCATGCCGGTCGCGGTGTGCGGGGTGATGTGGGCGTCCGGGCCGCGGTAGTGCGCCAGCGCCGCGTAGTCGCCCCAGCAGGAGGCCATGAACACCCCGGTGTCGCTGCCGACGAGGCTGTTCGGCGCGACGCCCGCGTCCTCCAGCGCCTCCCAGGCCAGTTCGAGCACCAGCCGCTGCTGCGGGTCCATCTGGACGGCCTCGCGGGGCGATATGCCGAAGAACAGGGGGTCGAAGCGGTCGATGTCCTCGATGAAGCCGCCCCAGCGCACCGCGTCGCCCAGCAGCGCGCGCCGGGCCGCCGGCACCGGGCCCACGGCGTCGCGGCCCTCGGTGAGCAACTGCCAGAAGGAGGTGGGGTCCGGGCCGCCGGGGAACCGGCAGCCGATGCCCACGATCGCGACGGGCTCGTTGACCGCGCCCCGGCGCTCACCCCGGCCGGGGGCGGATTCCTCCGCCGCCTCGGGGCCCTCGACGAGCGCACGGGCCAGCGCCTCGACGGTCGGGTACTGCCACATCCAGGTGAGCGGCACCTTCCGGCCGAGAAATTCGGACAGCGAGGCCGAAAGAGTCGCCATCTTCAGCGAGTCCAGGCCGTACTGGTGAATCGGCCCCCACCGGTCCAGCGTGTTCCGGGGCACGTCCAGTACTTCGGCGATGCGCGAAAGAAGGAATTCCGATACGGAGTGCACATCTCGTGCTGCGTGCTCGTGGGGCATTTCGGCTCCTCGGCAGGACAAATTGAAATGTACGAAGGGCGGGAATGAGTGAGGGCGCCCGTGCGTGCGCACCGGACGACGCATCCGGATTCACCGGCTCGCGAAAGGGCGGCCGGGGCCGGATGTCCGGTCATGGGCGGGGCGAGAAGCGGAAGATTATTGTTCCGTCGACGGTGGGGTGAGGTACGGAGTGACCCGGCGGGCAGCCTCCGGGGCGCCCTGGTGGGTGCCCTCGAGGGCAGGGCGGCATGGCTGCCGACATACGAGTACGCGCACCGAGACCCAACCCCCGTCAACCAGTACTGGCTGAATCGGACGCGATCCGATTCAGAATCACTGCCGGCGGTCCAGCCACCGGGTATTCCTGGTCGTGCTGATCCGCGACCGCGCAGTGCATTAGGAGCGGGCGGAGCCGAACACCTCATCGCGCTGCCGGTCGGCGCGTGTCCCTATTCGATACCTCCAGGTCGAGGGGTATTCGGATGGACGTGGACGGAGGCACTTGCCCGACCGGCGTGCATCAGAGTGCCATTCGGGCAATGGCGAAACAAGAGTGCCTGCCGGGACGGAAAAGCACAGTGGCTCGATCTGACCCCCGGGATGACCGGATCGGGCCACCTGGACAGGGGCCGGACGGCATTGCAAGCTGCTCGGCATGAAATTCATGAACCACACACCGGCCCCGGCCGGTGCCGACGCGCCTTTACCCGGATGCCCGCAGCGACGGCCCGCGGCGGCGTCCCCCGCCGGGAGGGCAGCATGACGGGCACGGAGGTGAAGCCGCACCAACGGCCGGGCCTGGCGCTCGGCGTACTGGCCGGGGCGCTCGCCCTGGACGTGAGCGGGCTCGGGGTGCTCAACGCGGCCCTGCCGTCCGTGGGGGAACGATTCGACCTGGACGACACCACGCTCCAGTGGGTCATGATCGCCTACGCCGTCACCTTCGCCGGCTTCCTGCTGGTGGGCGGCCGGCTGGCCGATGTGTTCGGCCGGCGGCGGGTGTTCGAGGCCGGAATCGCCCTGTTCACCGCCGCCGCACTGGTCGGAGCCGTGTCGCCCGACATCGCGGTGCTGCTCGGCGCGCGGGCGGTGCAGGGCATCGGCGCGGCCCTGTCAGGGCCGGCCGCGCTGGCGCTGCTGACCGAGGTGTTCCCGGCCGGTCCGGCCCGCAACCGGGCGTTCAGCGTGTACGCGGCGGTGGGCGCCGCGAGCTTCAGCGGCGGGGTGCTGCTGGGCGGGGTGCTGACCCAGTTCTTCGGCTGGCGCTCGGTGCTGTGGTTCTCGGTCGCGGTGGGGGTCGCGGTCCTCGCGGCGACGCGCCCGGGGCTGCCGGCCGGGGCCGGACGCGGCGGGAGCCTGGACCTGCCGGGCGCCATATCCGGCACCCTCGGCCTCACCCTGCTGGTGGTCGGCGTGAGCAGCAGCGGAGCGGTGGTCTGGGGCGCGCTCGGCGCCGCGGCCGTCTTCCTGGTGGCCTTCGTCGTACGCGAGACGCGCACCGCCGACCCGGTGCTGCCGCTCGGCCTCTTCCGCATCTCCTCGGTACGGGCGGCGAGCCTGGCGGCTTTCCTCCAGTACATGGGCTCGGTCGGGATGCTCTTCTTCGCGCCGCTGTACCTCCAGGGCATGCTGGACTACTCGCCGTTCGAGTCCGGGCTGGCGCTGGTGCCGATGTCGCTGGCCGTCTTCCTCACCGCCAACTACGCCACCGGGCGGCTGCTGGCGAAGTACACCCCGTACACGCTGATGGCGGTCGGCCTGGTCCTGATCGGGGTCGGCACGGGGCTGTGGATCACCACCCCCCACCAGGGCGGCTACGCGCTCTACGTGCTGCCGGGGCTGGTGCTCAGCGGCATCGGCCAGGGGCTGAACTTCCCCTCGATGACCTCCGCCGGGCTCAGCGGCGTCGAGCCGGAGGGGCACGCGGTCGCCGGTGCGGTGAACGTCGTGGCCCAGCAGATCGGCTCCAGCGTCGGTGTCGCGGTCCTGGTGCTGGTCGCGGCGACGAGCGACGACCGGCTCACCGGCTACCACCTGGCCTATCTGACGGCCGCGATCGCCTGTGTGGCCGGGGCGGCGGCCATCACGTTCGCCCGGCGCCGCACGGCGTAGACCGGCCGCCGGGCCGGAGTCCGGGAAGAGACGGGGCGGGGCGGGCCGTCAGGGCCACACCAGGCAGTACGCCTGGTGCCCCGCCTCGTGCAGGCGGTGCGAGAAGTCCTGCCCCTGCGCCCGACGGCGCCGCGAGTGCGACGACAGGCGCGTGATCCCTCGCCGGAAGCCTTCGATCCAGTTTCGCCGCAGCAGCTCGGTCAGGACACTTCCGAAGCCAAGGCGCGGAGCGCCGGTACGAGTTCGGGGTGGTCTCCGCGTGAGGCCGACTGCAGGAGTTCGGTGATGACGACGAGTTGTGCGATGCGACCGGGCTCGGTCTTGAGTACGGGGAAGGTGTCGCGGACGCGCCGGGCGAAGGCGGGGGCGAGAAGGGAGTACGCCAGGAGCATGGCGGCGTCGTAGCCGGCGGGTGCCAGGCCGAAGCCTTCCCAGTCGAGGAGGTAGGGAGTGTGGCTGGTGAGGTTGGCGGTGTGCAGGTCCCCGTGGGCTGTTCTCCAGTCCGTGATCCGAGGGCCGGGCACGTCGAGGAAGCGAGGGACGGTGCGGTCCACCCATTCCTGCCGTACGGCCATCCGGTTCACGGGGGCGGCGCTCACGTGGTCGAGGTCGGTGCGGAGGGAGTCCCACCACGCGGGCGGCGGATTCGGGTCTCTGCGCAGGACGGGACTGGGGGAGGAGACGGGTTCGTCGATGTACTGGTGCAGTTCCGATCGGTACGCGTAGCCGTCGCTGCTCGACTCGGTGGTGTCGTACAGCAGGGGCTTGTTGACGTATCCGTCGAACAGTACGGCGGCCTGACGGTTGCCGTCCCAGATCTTGCCGGCCGCCTTGTCCTGTGGTGCGGAGAGCAGTCTCAGCCAGCAGGTGCCCCGTTCCGGGTGCTGGACGCGGACGCTGAGAGTGCGGCCGTGCCAGCCCCAGACCTCGGGGCCGGCGATCGTGGCGCCCAGCACCCGTGCCGAGCGCGCGAAGGCCCGGCGCATGCGCTGCCGGTCCGTGGGGTCAGCCGGCGGCGAGTACATCGAGCACCTTTCGCAGCGTGGGGACCGGGATGGCCGGGCTTCGCAGGGCGGCCAGGGCTTCGGTCCAGTGAGCCGGGGTCGAGGCGGAGAGCAGAATCCGCGTCACTCCCGGGCAGGAGGCTGCGGCGAGCAGGCACGCCTGGGCGACGGTGAGTTCGGGGTTCAGCAGTGCGGTGAGTTCGCGGGTGGCCAGGTGGGGAAGTTCGCCGCCGAAGAGGGGCGCGGAGGCGTACACCTGCCACCCGAGGTCGGCCGCCTGGGCGATCGGGCCGTCGCCCTCCAGCGCCTGGGCGAGGGCGGTTGCGTTGACAAGGGACACGGGCAGCTGGACGGCGCGTAGGTGATGCCGGTCCGTGCCCGCTGCCTCGGTGGCCAGCCGGTGCAGGGCCGGGACGCTCAGGGTGCCGGTGTCGAAGCCGTCCCAGGCAGCGACTCCGTATGCGGTCAGGGTTCCAGCCGCTACTTCTGCTTCGAGGGCGGTGAAGGCGCCGTGCAGGGCTTCGTACGGGTCGTCGCCGGCTTGTTCGGGGTTGTGGGTGAAGACGAGGTCCAGGCGGTCGCGGCCGAGTTCGGTGCGGTTGCGGGCACACTGCCAGTGGATGTACGGGGCGCTCAGGCAGTGTCCGCGCTTCGCGTCCTCGGAGGTGATGGCTCCGTCGGATTCGGCGTCCTTCGCGGCTTGGCGGGTGAGGTGTCCGACCTTGGTGGCGACCGGGACCGGATGCCTTGCGAGGGCGGGCGCGAGTACTGTCTGGGCCGTGCCGCCAAGGTAGTTGGGCGCTGTGTCGATCCACGCGGTGGCGGGGTCGGAGGCCGCTCGGACGGCGGCGTCGCTCAGTGCGGAGGGGCGGATGCGGTAGGTGCCGAGCCCCAGGGCCGCCGTCGTCATCGTCCACCTCCTTCCACCGTGATCGCCTGGCCGTTCATCAGTTCGGAGACGACCGCCGCCGCGTCCGTGACAGAGATACGTGATGCCTCGGCCAGCTCACCGATGGACACGGCGCTGGGTGCGGCGGCCGTGAGGCGCTGGAGGAGCGGGAGGGCCTCCTGCGCCATCTCCCACTCGTTGTCGCAGGCCCGGAATGCCGGCCCGGCCCCGTCGGCAGCGGGCTCCAGACGTGCTCGTGTGGTGGTGAGCCTGACCCGTACCTCCGGGTCGGCGGGGACGCCGGTGATGTGGGGCAGGCTCGGCCGAAGCCGGGTAAGGTCGGTGCTGTCACGCATCGCCGTGTACCGGCCGATGAGACGTGGATCGTCCAGGGCGGCGACGACTTCCTTGCGCAGCCGGTCCAGATAGGCGGCCCGCTGCCCGGGCGGCGCGTGCACGGGCAGGTCCTCGCGCAGGACGTCGTGACGGCGCAGGTCGTCGGCGAGCCAGGCCAGGAGCTGGGCGCCGGTGGTGGTCTGTATGCCGAAGGTGAGGTGGAGGGAGTGTTCACCTTCGGAGGCGGCCACCGAGTGCCACCAGCCGCGCGGGAGATACAGCACGTCTCCCGGCCGCAGGACGAGTTCCGTGACCGGGTCCTCGGGCGGGGGCACGGGTTCGTCGGTGTCCTTGTGCATAGGGGCGGTGCGGGTGGGGCCGTACAGCTTCCAGCGTTTGGCGCCGTCGATCTGTATGACGATGACGTCGTGGTCGTCCCAGTGCACGCCGAAGCCTTCACGGGCGGTCCATGAGGCGTACAGGTTGGCCTGCACCCCGGTGCGCAGCCACTGCTCCAGCTCCATCGCCGAGCGGCCGACGGAGGGGTGGAGTTCGTCGACGGCGTCGATGACCAGGGAGGCGCCATCGGCGAGCCGCGCGTGCAACTCGGCGGGGTGCAGGCGCTGCCAGACGGTGTGCCTGCGGGTGGTGACCGGGGCGGTGTAGAGGTGGGCGGGCAGCATCTTGCCGTCCGCGGACAGGCGGAAGCGGGGCGGCTCCAGGCGGTGGGTGGCCAGGATGGTGTTGACGTCGTCCCAGGAGATCAGCTCGGACGGGTTCGGGAGAACGGCGGGGACATGGTGGTGCCGGCGGTGGAACACCTGGGCCAGGAACTCGTCCTGGCCCAGGTGGGCCGCCAGGTTCAGCGGCGACAACGCGTCTCCTCCCGGATCAGTCGTTGGTGTCGGTGCGGCCGGTGCTGCCGCCGTCGGACGGGGTGACGCCGCGCTCGCGGGCGGCCTGGATCCTGCGGCGTGCCTTGACCAGTCCGGCCTGGGCCGGACCGCTCGTCGGGGTGGTGGCGGTGCTGTTCGGCATTGCTCCTCCTGGGTTGGACGAAGGGTTGTTGCGGACCCGCCCCGGACGGTGCTCGACCCGTCCATGGGCTATGGCCGGTTGATCCGTTCCACTCCCTCCTTTCCCGTGGCGGGCGGAGCCGGACGGAGGGGCCTTCGTGTCCCCTCACCAGCGTCGGTCGTCTCCTCGGGGGCGCGGCGGCTTCATGAGACGGGCTCGCTGGTCCTGGGCAGGACGGCGGCCGCCGGGTGTGGGTCGAAGCCGTCGGGAAGGGCGGAGCTGGGGTCGCCCAGGGCACGCAGGAGTCTGCGGTCTCCGGCGAAGCGCGTACGGGCGTGCAGCCAGCGGTGGTTGTCCAGCAGGTAGCCCTGTCCGGCCCGGAGCGTGAGGCGCTGCTGGCTGTCGGCGATGGCGCTGCGAAGGGCAGGAAGGTGGGGCTGGACGATGGGGCTCCAGCGGGCCAGACCGTCCTGGCGCAGCCGTACGGCGACCCGTCCGTCCGCCTGGACGGTGAAGACCTGGGCGGCGTGACCGGCACCTGCCCCGAAGCAGGCGGTCCGGGGCCGACAGAGCGCGACTGCCGCTTCCCGGTTCTCGTCGGCGAGGCGGGCGTGGACGTCACGTCCGTCGGCCAGGAGCGTCTCGCCGCCGGCGGACGCCGGCTGCAGGCACACCAGAAGGAGCAGGCGCGGCGGCCTGGGAGCGCTCGACCTCTCGGTGTGGGCCCGCAGCTCGCCATTGCCGAGGCCGGCGAAGCCGCTGCGGTGGGCATGGCTGCCCGTGTCTTGGATCAGGGTCAGGCCGTCCGGTGCGCCGTGCGGGTGGGGCGCTATCACCATCAGCCGGGAGGCGCATTCCAGGACCTGCTGCCGGGTCAGCAGCCCGTCCAGGGTGACCAGGCCGGTCTTACGAAGCTGGGCAGCGATCACGTCACCGGCGTGCGGGGCGCGGATGTTGACGTAGTGGTCCACGAAGAGCGTCTCGGAGATTGCTGAGGCGTCGAGCATCGCCGTCCTCCTTCGATCGGGTCGATGTGTTCAGAGTGGGGAGGCCGGGCGGGCGGGGTAAAGCGACTGATTGTCGACTCGGACAAATCGGTTGGAGCGGCGGAGAGTTGACGCAAGCGTGCTACGTTCCGAAGGCCCGGCTCGCACATCGCAGGACGAGGATCGTCATGACGTACACGCCGCCGCTCTGGCCCGTCTCCGTGAAGGGTGTCGCGCTCGACGCGCATGACCGTGTGCTCCTGCTGCGGAACGAGCGCGACGAGTGGGAGTTGCCCGGAGGCCGGCTGGAGATCGGCAGCCCCGACGGCGCGCAGCAGCCGGACGGCAGCCCGGAGGCGGCGCTGGAGCGCGAGATTCAGGAGGAAACCGGCTGGGAGGTCGAGGCCGGGCCGCTCATCGAGGCGGGCGTGTGGATCTACCAGCCCGTTCCCGGACGGCGGGTACTGATCGTGACCTACGGCTGCACCGTCCTGACGCCCGAACGCCCGCCGGTCGTCAGCTACGAGCACAAGCAGCTCGGCATGTTCACCCGCGACGAGGTGCCGGGGCTGAACATGCCTGAGGGCTACAAGCAGGCCATCGCGGCCTGGTACACCCGGGACTCCGTCGGCCCGGCCGGCCAGGACGACGGCGATCGGATGTAGCGGGCCATGGCCGGAGGCGAGAGCGCGCCGCAGGCGGGACAGCACCGGCTCCCGCCTTCTGGTCCCTCGGCCCGGCACGCCCAGTGGCGCTGGGCGACCCCGCAGGCCCAACTCGTACTCGCCTCAGGGAACCTGGCCGGCATCCTCCGCTTCTACCGCCGCGTGCACGGCCTGAACCAGACCGCGCTCGGTGAACTCCTCGGCTACGACAAGACCTACATCTCCGCCCTGGAGCTGGAGAAGCGCGCCCTCGACGACGTCGCCTCCCGCCGCAGGGTATGCGAGGCCCTGCGGCTGCCGCCTCACGTCCTCGGCGTCACCGATCCCACCGACACGGACCACCGGGCGATGCTGCAGTTCGGAGAGTCGACCGTCCGGCTCGCCGAGATCGCACGCCAGTCCGGCCACGCCTCGGAAGCCGTCTTTGAGCTGTGGCCGCTCGTGGCCCGCCTCGAAGCCCGTATCGACGACGGCCACACCGAACGCGACGTCCTGCACCTGCTCACCCGCGCCCGCGCCGGCCTCGGCGTCGCCCTGGGCAACGTACTGCCGGAAGAACGCCTGGCCACCGCCGCGCACTGGACGGCCAAGAGCCTTCAGATCGCCGAGTACTTCGAGGATCCGCGGACGACCTCGTACGTGCTCCGCATGCACGGCAACGAGCTGCGCAAGGCCAACCTGCGGGGCGCGGCCGTCCAGCGGCTGTGCCGTGCCGCGGCCATCGCCCCCGATGCCACCGCCCGCGCTGCCGCCCTGCCGCTCCTCGCGCGGGCCGCCGGCGCCCTGGGCAACGGCGAGCTGTTCGACCGGGTGATGCGGGAGACCGACGCCCTCCTCGACCGCGTCGACCACACCAGCCTGTTCAACCCCTTCTCCCTCCACGAGATCCGCCTGCGCGGGCTCGTCTCCACAGGGCGCACCGAGGCGGCCATGCGGCTCGTGGAGCGGAGCCTCGTGCCCACGACCGTCGTGGCACCGCAATGGCGTGTGATCGAGCTGGTCACCGTCGCCCACGTCCAGCTGCTGGCCGGCGACCGCAACGGCGCCGCCCAGTCGCTGGACACCGCGACCCGGGAGGCGGTGACACAGCGCCTTCCCCACCAGCTCCAGCGCATCATGCGCACAGCGGGGACACGGCTGCCCACGCAGCGTTCCACAGCGGGCCGGAACCTGGACCGGATACGACGGGAGATGGCCGCCTGACGGCCTCTCCCCGGCGAGCAAAGGGGTCAGGTCCGAAGACCCCACCCGACTCTCACGAAACTCCAGGTCAGGGCCACACCAGGCAGTACGCCTGGTGCCCCGCCTCGTGCAGGCGGTGCGAGAAGTCCTGCCACTCGTGGAGCAGCTGGTACACGTTGAAGGCGTCGCTCGGGCCGCCCCGGTCCGGGACCGTGGACCAGATGAAGGCGGCCGCGCCCACGGACTCCTCGCCCACGCCGCGCAGGGGGTCGACGACCGTCATCGGGAGCTTGACCACCGCGTAGTCGGGGTGCAGGACGACCAGTTCGAGCGGCGGGACCTTGTGCAGCGGTATGCCCTGTATGCCGGTGAGGACCATCGCGGCCACCGTCTCGGGCTTGATCTTGGTGAAGAGGCCGCCCATGCCCAGCTCGTCGCCGCCGAGCTCCTCGGGCCGCATGGAGATCGGCACCCGCGCGGCGGTGGCCCCGTCGGGAGCCCCGAAGTACTTGTAGGTCACCCCCACCCGGCCACCACTCCTGCTCCCGGCTCCACCGCCTGTCCGCGCCTCACCGGCCTGTATGCCCTGCGCCTGCTCAGCGTCGCGCCGGTGCCGGCCCCGCCGGGTCGGCTCGGCCGGGCCGTCCGTCCCCTCGCCCACTTCGCCACCGCGATGCATATCTCATCCACCCGACTACTCACTAGGAGGCACAGCCCCCGCCGCGCAACCCGATCATCGTGTCAGTGACCTCCCCCACGGACGTGCGGTGAAACACCTGTCCGCAAAGACCGTCCGTACCTCTGACACCATGGCATGTGTGAGCTTTCCCTATGACGCCCCAGTTTCGCAGACGCTTTTCGACCGCGCGTCCCTCGTGACGCCCGGCGGCGTGAACTCTCCTGTCCGGGCATTCCGGGCCGTGGGCGGTACGCCCCGGTTCATGGTGTCCGGTACCGGTCCGTACCTGACCGATGCCGATGGACGGGAATACGTCGACCTCGTGTGTTCGTGGGGGCCGATGATTCTCGGCCATTCCCACCCCGAGGTGATCGCCGCAGTCCAGGAGGCCGTCGCCCGCGGCACCTCGTTCGGTACGCCCGGCGAGGGCGAGGTCGCGCTCGCCGAGGAGATCGTCGCGCGCGTCGAGCCGGTGGAGCAGGTGCGCCTGGTGTCGTCGGGGACCGAGGCGACCATGTCCGCGATCCGCCTCGCGCGCGGTTTCACGGGCCGGGCCAAGGTGGTGAAGTTCGCCGGCTGCTACCACGGCCACGTGGACGCCCTGCTGGCCGCCGCCGGCTCCGGCGTCGCGACCTTCGGCCTGCCCGACACCCCGGGGGTGACCGGCGCGCAGGCGGGCGACACGATCGTGCTGCCGTACAACGACCTGGAGGCCGTGCGCGCCGCGTTCGCCGCGCACCCCGGCGAGATCGCCTGCGTGATCACCGAGGCGTCGCCGGGCAACATGGGCGTCGTCCCGCCGCTGGACGGGTTCAACGCCGGGCTCAAGGAGCTGTGCGCGGCCCACGGCGCCCTGTACATCTCCGACGAGGTGATGACCGGCTTCCGTACGTCGAAGGCGGGCTGGTTCGGCGTGGACGGGGTCCGCCCCGACCTGATGACCTTCGGCAAGGTGATGGGCGGCGGCTTCCCGGCCGCGGCCTTCGGCGGGCGCGCCGACGTGATGGCGCACCTGGCCCCGGCCGGCCCGGTCTACCAGGCGGGCACCCTCTCCGGGAACCCGGTCGCCACCGCCGCCGGGCTCGCGCAGCTGCGGCTCCTGGACGACGCGGCGTACGCGAAGGTGAACGCGGTGTCCGCCGAGATCCGGGGCCTGGTGAGCGCCGCCCTGGACAAGGAGGGCGTGGCGCACACCGTGCAGGCGGCGAGCAACATGTTCTCCGTCTTCTTCACCGACGGCCCCGTCCGTGACTACGAGGACGCCAAGCGGCAGGAAGCCTTCCGCTACACCCCGTTCTTCCACGCGATGCTGGCGCAGGGGGTCTACCTCCCGCCGTCCGCGTTCGAGTCGTGGTTCGTCTCGACCGCCCACGACGCGCGGGCCGTCGAGCGGATCGCCGCAGCCCTGCCCGCCGCCGCCCGCGCCGCATCGGAGGCCACCGCATGAGCGAGAAGTCCGCCGCCGACATCACCGTGGTCCACCTGATGCGCCACGGTGAGGTGCACAACCCGGAGGGCGTGCTGTACGGCCGCCGGCCCGGCTACCACCTGTCCGAGCTGGGCCGGAAGATGGCCGACCGGGTCGCCGAGCACCTGGCGAAGCGCGACATCACGTACGCCGTCGCCTCCCCGCTGGAGCGCGCCCAGGAGACCGCGACCCCGATCGCCAAGGCGCACGGCCTGGACCTCGCCACGGACGAACGGCTCATCGAGGCCGCCAACGTCTTCGAGGGCAAGACCTTCGGCGTCGGCGACGGCGCGCTGCGCAAGCCGGACAACTGGAAGCACCTGACGAACCCGTTCCGTCCGTCGTGGGGCGAGCCGTACATCGAGCAGGTCGTCCGGATGATGGGCGCGCTCGACGCGGCGAAGGACGCGGCGCGGGGGCACGAGGCGGTCTGCGTCAGCCATCAGCTGCCGATCTGGATCGTCCGCAGCTTCGTGGAGCGCCGCCGGCTCTGGCACGACCCGCGCAAGCGGCAGTGCACCCTCGCCTCGCTGACCAGCTTCACCTACCGGGGCGACAAGATCGTGTCCGTGGGCTACTCGGAGCCGGCCCGTGATCTGGTCCCGGCGCATCTGCGGGCGGGCGCGAAGCCGGTGAAGGGCGCCTCGAAGGGGTTCGGGGCGTAGCGGTCGCCCCCGCGGTATGCCCCCGGCCGGTATTCGGTTCTGTGTTCGGTCACCGCCGGGGGCTGGTTTCGTAAAGAACTTTGTGCTATCCGGGGGAACCTCCGTGTGGCTCCTCCCATCTAAGCGTTTGCCAGTTTGTATGTAGTTAGGGCAAAACGACCGCAGATGGGAAGCCGCATGCGTGAGATCAGCCGAAGGGGATTGCTGGGAGCCGGTCTCGGGGCCGCGGCCGCCGCCGGGATGGCCGGGTGCGGCGTCACCGGCTCGTCCGGCGCCGGCCACGCGGAGAACAGCGCCGGGCCCGACAAGGGAGCCACCGGGCAGAAGGCCGGCGGCACCCACAAGGGCACCGGTAAACACGTCCGCGCCATCGGTGACGGTTCCACCGCCGACACCGGAAAGCAGCCCCGGCAGCCGCAGGCCCCCGTACCGCTGGAGCCCGGCCAGAAGCCGCCGCAGTTCGTGATCTTTTCCTGGGACGGGGCCGGCGAGGTCGGCAACGGGCTCTTCCCCCGCTTTCTGGAACTCGCCCGCGAACACGACGCGTCGATGACCTTCTTCCTCTCCGGCCTCTATCTGCTCCCGGAATCGAAGAAAACCCGCTACCGGCCCCCGAACAACCCCGTGGGCGCCTCCGACATCGGCTATCTCACCGACGCCCACGTCAAGGACACGCTCAAGAACGTCCGCCAGGCATGGCTCGACGGCCACGAGATCGGCACCCACTTCAACGGGCATTTCTGCGCCGGTTCCGGATCGGTCGCCAACTGGACCCCGGCCCAGTGGCAGAGCGAAATCGACCAGGCGATCTCCTTCGTCACCGAATGGCGCACCAACACCGGCTGGGCCGACGTCGAACCGCTCCCCTTCGATTACCGCAAGGAACTCGTCGGCGGCCGCACCCCCTGCCTGCTCGGCCAGGACAACCTGCTGCCCACCGCGAAGAAGCTCGGCTGGCGCTACGACGCCAGCTCACCCGGCGGCACCCAGGTCTGGCCCCGCAAGCGCCAGGGCATCTGGGACCTCCCGCTCCAGGGCATCCCCTTCCCCGGCCACAGCTTCGAAGTCCTCTCCATGGACTACAACATCCTCGCCAACCAGTCCCACAACTCCACCAAGGGAATGCCGGCCCGCTATCCCGGCTGGCGGCAGCAGGCCACGCAGTCATACCTCAGCGGATTCCAGCGCGCCTACGAGACGAATCGCGCACCCTTCTACATCGGAAACCACTTCGAGGAGTGGAACGGCGGCATCTATATGGACGCCGTCGAGGACGCGCTCAAGCAGATCGCCGGAAAACCCGATGTGCGCCTCGTCTCCTTCCGCCAGTTCGTCGACTGGCTCGACGTACAGGACCCGGCGGTCCTCGACAAGCTCCGTACACTCCAGGTGGGCGAGGCTCCCGCAGGCGGCTGGAACGCCTTCTTTAAACAAGCCTGACAACGGGCTTTACGGGCACCGAGGGGGGTGCCCAAGATCCCCGGAACCGCCATGCGAAACTTTTCACATGAGCCATGGCCGCGCACCCCGACGCCGCTTCACCCTGCTCGCCGCCCCCCTGGCGGCAGCCGCGCTCGCGCTGACGCTGACCGCGTGCGACTCCGGCGACCAGACCAGCGGCGGCGGCGACACGAACTTCGTCACGGGCAACAGCGGCATCTCCACCGCACCCAAGGGCCGGCGCGCCGACGCCCCGAAGCTCGACGGCGACACCGTCGACGGCAAGCGGCTCGACCTCGCCGACTACAAGGGCAAGGTCATCGTCCTCAACGCCTGGGGCTCCTGGTGCGCCCCGTGCCGGCTGGAGGCGAAGTACTTCAAGAAGGTCTCCGAGGCCACCAAGGACCAGGGCGTCCAGTTCGTCGGCGTCAACACCCGCGACAACTCCCGGAGCAACGCCCAGAGCTTCGAGGAGAACTTCGGGGTCACGTACCCCAGCTTCTACGACCCGACCGGGAAGCTCCTGCTCCGCTTCCCCAAGGGCACGTTCCGGCTCCAGTCCATCCCGTCGACCGTCGTCATCGACCGGGAGGGCAAGCTCGCCGCCCGCTACGTGGGCCCGCTCGACGACGTCCAGCTGCGCAAGATGATCGACCCGCTGATCGCGGAGAAGTGATCAGGTGATCACCCTCGCCGCCGCCATGCAGAACGACACGGTCCTCAACGGGGCCCTGCTGGTCGCCCTGCCGATCGCCCTGCTCGGCGGACTCGTCTCGTTCTTCTCGCCCTGCGTGCTGCCCCTGGTCCCCGGCTACCTGAGCTACGTCACCGGGGTCAGCGGCGCCGACCTCGCCGACGCCCGGCGCGGCCGGATGGTCGCCGGGGCCGCGCTCTTCGTCGCCGGGTTCACCGCCGTGTTCGTCTCCGGCGGCGCCCTCTTCGGCTACTTCGGCGACACCCTCCAGGCGAACAGCGGACCGCTCACCAAGGTCCTCGGCGTGCTGATGGTCCTGATGGGCGTCTTCTTCATGGGCCTCATGCCGTGGATGACCCAGCGCGAGTTCCGCATCCACCGCAAGCCCGTCACCGGCCTGGTCGGTGCCCCGCTGCTCGGGGCCCTCTTCGGCATCGGCTGGACCCCGTGCCTCGGGCCCACGCTCAGCTCGGTCTCGATGCTCGCCATGGACCAGGGCACCGCGGGGCGCGGTGCCCTGCTGACCGTCGCCTACTGCATGGGCCTGGGCATCCCCTTCGTGCTCGCCGCCGTCGCCTTCCGCAAGGCGCTCGGCGCGTTCGGCTGGGTCAAGCGCCACTACGCCTGGGTCATGCGCATCGGCGGCGGCATGATGATCGTGACCGGGCTGCTCCTCCTGACCGGCGTGTGGAGCAGCATGATGCAGGAACTACAGGGCTGGTCGGCCGACTTCCAGGTGGGGATCTGAGTACCAATGAGCAACACCACGTCCAACACCTCCCGGGAGCGGGACCAGGACCAGGACAACGCCCCTGACCTGGGCGCAGCCGGCTCCCAGCTCTCCACCGCGCCCCGCGAGGAGTCCCTGGCCACCCTGCCCGCCATGGGCGTCGTCGGCTGGGCGCGCTGGTTCTGGCGCCAGCTCACCTCCATGCGGGTCGCGCTGATCCTGCTGTTCCTGCTCTCCCTCGGCGCCATCCCCGGCTCGCTGATCCCGCAGAACAGCGTGGACGAGCTGAAGGTGCAGACGTTCAAGAACGCGCACCCGACCGTCACGCCGATCTACGAGAAGCTCCAGTTCTTCGACGTCTACAGCTCGGTGTGGTTCTCCGCGATCTACATCCTGCTGTTCGTCTCGCTGATCGGCTGCATCGTCCCGCGCACCGCCACCTTCGTCGGCCAGCTCCGCAGCCTCCCGCCGGGCGCCCCCAAGCGCCTCACCCGGCTGCCCGCGTACACCACCTGGCGCACCGAGGCGAGCCCCGAGCAGGTCCACGAGGCCGCGCTCGCCGTCGTCCGCAAGCGCCGCTTCCGGGCCCATGTTGCCGGGGACGCCGTCGCCGCCGAGAAGGGCTACCTGCGCGAGGCCGGCAACCTGATCTTCCACATCGCGCTCATCGTGATGCTCGTCGCCTTCGCCTGGGGCCAGCTCTTCAAGTCCGAGGGCGCCAAGCTCGTCGTCGAGGGCGACGGCTTCTCCAACACGATCACCCAGTACGACGACTTCAAGGCCGGCACGCTCTTCGACAGCAACGCGCTGACCCCGTTCAGCTTCGTGCTGGACGACTTCATCGGCACGTACGAACGCAGCGGACCGCAGATCGGCACCCCGCGCACGTACGAGGCGCACGTCACGTTCTCGGACGGGGCGTACGGCAAGCCGCAGAAGAAGGTCATCAAGGTCAACGAGCCCCTCGACGTCGACGGCACCAAGGTCTACCTCAACGCCCACGGCTACGCGCCCGTCGTCTCCGTCAAGGACGGCCGGGGCAAGGAGATCTACAAGGCGGCCGTCCCGCTGCTGCCCCTCGACAACAACGTCACGTCGAGCGGCGCCATCAAGGTCCTGGACGGCTACCGCGACAAGGCCGGAAAGAAGGAGCAGCTGGGCTTCCAGGCGTTCTTCGTGCCGACCTTCGCCGGCAAGGGCAAGGGCACGATGTGGTCGCAGTTCCCGGCCGCCGACTTCCCCGTCCTCGCGCTGAACGGCTACCACGGCTCGATCGGCGTGGACTCCGGCATCGCGCAGAACGTGTACCAGCTCGACACGTCCAAGATGAAGGAGTTCAAGGACGCCGACGGCAAGCAGCTCAAGCAGCGCCTCCTCGTCGGCGAGACGATGAAGCTGCCGGACGGGGCCGGCTCCATCACCTTCGAGGGGCTGCAGGAGTGGGCGAGCTTCCAGATCTCCGAGCAGCCCGCCAGCGGCTGGGCGCTCACCGGCGCCGTCGCCGCCATCGCCGGCCTGGCCGGCTCCCTCTTCATCCAGCGCCGACGCGTCTGGGTGCGGGCCGTACGCGGCGACGACGGGACCACCGTCGTCGAGATGGCCGGACTCGGCCGCAGCGAGTCCGCGAAGCTTCCCGAGGAGCTGGCCGACCTCGCGGTCATGCTCAACGCCGAGGCGCCCACCGCGCCCGGCACCGACAGCGACGTCGCCGAGGCGTCCTCCGTAGAACCCGCCGAAGGGGCTGAGAAGTGAATCTCGCCGCCGCAACCAACGAGAACCTGGCGCACACCAGCAATGTGCTGATCTATTCCTCGATGGCCGTCTACACCCTGGCCTTCCTCGCGCACATCGCGGAGTGGGTGTTCGGCAGCCGCAGCAAGGTCGGCCGCACCGCCGCGGCGCTGACCACCGAGGACGCCGCCACCGCGGCCGGCACGGTGCGGGTCCAGGTCGCCGCCAAGGGCGGCAGCACCGCCGTACTGGAGCGGCCCAAGGTCGTCACCCGGGCCGCGGCCGGCTCGCGTGACGTGCCGGACGGCCCCGGCGCCGCCGGGGGCACGTTCAAGGGCGACCTCTACGGGCGGATCGCGGTCTCGCTGACCGTGCTGGCGTTCCTCGTGCAGGCCGCGGGCGTCGTCGCCCGCGCGCTGTCCGTGCAGCGCGCGCCCTGGGGCAACATGTACGAGTTCTCCATCACCTTCTCCACGGTGGCGGTCGGCACGTACCTCACCCTGCTGGCGCTGAGGAAGAACGTCCGCTGGATGGGCCTGGTGCTGGTCACCTCCGTCCTGCTGGACCTCGGCATCGCCACCACCTGGCTCTACACCGACAGCGACCAGCTGGTGCCCGCGCTGCACTCGTACTGGCTGTGGATCCACGTCTCCACCGCCATCACCTGCGGAGCCGTCTTCTACATCGGCGCCGTCGGCACGCTGCTGTACCTCTTCCGGGACAGCTACGAGAACAAGCTCGCGAGCGGCCAGGAGCCCAGCACCTTCGCGCGGTCCGTACTGTCCCGGCTGCCCGCCGCCGCCAGCCTCGACAAGTTCGCGTACCGGATCAACGCCGCCGTCTTCCCGCTGTGGACGTTCACGATCATCGCGGGCGCGATCTGGGCGGGCGACGCCTGGGGTCGCTACTGGGGCTGGGACCCCAAGGAGGTCTGGTCCTTCATCACCTGGGTCGCCTACGCCGCCTACCTGCACGCCCGCGCCACGGCCGGCTGGAAGGGCCGCAAGGCCGCCTACCTGGCCCTGATCGCCTTCGGCTGCTGGCTGTTCAACTACTACGGCGTCAACATCTTCGTCACCGGCAAGCACTCCTACGCCGGCGTCTGACCCACCCGCGTACGACGACTGCCCGCCACCGGACCTCCGGTGGCGGGCAGTCGTCGTACGGGGGTGCTACGCGGCGTCGCCGCCGTTCTCGCGGCGCTTCAGCTCCTCCTCGCGGCGGCGCAGGTCCGCCTCCCAGTCCTTGAGCTGCGACTCGTCCTTCTCCTTCTCCCCCTTGAGGGAGTTCAGGAACTCCGGGTTGTCGTCCGGCGCCACCCACTGCTGACGGCCGTTGCGGCGCCACTCGGAGGGCGCGCGGCCGCCGCCGGGAGCGTGGCGGACCTTGCCCGCGGCCAGCCAGACGATCGGTCCGACGATCCAGAACAGCAGGATGATGAACACCCAGGCGATCTTCGGCAGGTGCTTGGCCTCGTCCTCGGGGGTGTTGAGGCAGTCGATGAACGCGAAGATCGTCAGCGCCAGCGGCAGAAGGTAGATCAGTGCCCGGAGCATGGTGGAAGGGTCCCCCCGCGGAGAGTTGGCGGGGCAGCGCACCGCCCCGGTGACGGGCCCAGGGTAACGGGTGGCCCGCACCCCGCCGCCGTCGCGGACGGTTCTCCCCCTTCCCTGTGAAAAGCCCCATAGCGGCGCACCGCGTGACAATCACCACAAGATCATAAGTTCAGCGTCATGCGCGGCATGTGGTTGATTGGGCCGCGCGGTCCGCCGTCTGCGACCGCCCTGTGCAGCTGTTCCCCGGTGTCCCGGCCCGATGGAACTCTTGAGTAAAGGATCGCGTCGTGGCCACCACGGTGACCGATTTCCACTACGGCGCGGTGACGCCCGTCGCCGCCTATCTGATGGCCTGCCTGGGCTCCGCGCTCGGACTGCGCTGCACCGTGCGGTCCCTGCTGCGCGGGGACGGGGGCAACCGCAACGGCTGGCTGTCGCTGGCCGCCGTCTCGCTCGGCTGCGGCATCTGGACCATGCACTTCATCGCGATGATGGGCTTCCGGGCCGAGGGCTCGGACATCTCGTACGACACCCGGCTGACGGTCCTGAGCCTGGTCGTCGCCGTCGTGGTCACCGCCGTCGGCGTCTTCCTCGTCGGCCACCGGGGCTCGCGCCCCAAGGTCCTGACCGCGGCCGGGGTGTTCATGGGTCTCGGGGTGGCCGGCATGCACTACATCGGCATGGCCGCCATGCGGGTGCACGGCACCATCGACTACTCGGTGCCGACCGTCGCCCTGTCGGTGCTCATCGCCGTGGCCGCCGCCACCGCGGCCCTGTGGGCGGCCGTCTCCGTCCGCGGCCTGTGGGCCAGCCTCGGGGCGAGCCTCGTCATGGGCGTCGCCGTCACCGGCATGCACTACACCGGCATGGCCGCCGTCAGCGTCCACGCGGACCCCTCGGCGACCGCCTCCGCCCAGTCCTCGATCGACCAGCTCGCCTTCCTGCTGACCATGGTGGCCGGTCCGTTCGTGATGCTCGTCGTCGCGGCGACCATCGTCATGTTCGACCCGGACCTGGTCCTCGGCGACGAGCGGACGCCGGCCCTCGCCGCCGACCCCGTCCCGGGCACGGCCACCGGTGGCCCGCGACCGGTGGGATGACAGACTGGGCGGCATGGCTTACGACGATCTTCGTTCCCTCCTCCGGGCCCTGGAGCGCGAGGGCGAGCTCAAGCGCATCAAGGCCGAGGTCGACCCCCACCTGGAGATCGGCGAGATCGTCGACCGGGTGAACAAGGCGGGCGGGCCCGCGCTCCTCTTCGAGAACGTCAAGGGGTCCTCCATGCCCCTGGCCATGAACGTCTTCGGCACCGACAAGCGGCTGCTCAAGGCGCTCGGGCTCACGTCCTACGGCGAGATCAGCGAGAAGATCGGCGGGCTGCTCCGGCCCGAACTGCCGCACGGCTTCGTCGGCGTCCGGGAGGCGTTCGGCAAGCTCGGCTCGATGGTCCACGTACCGCCGAAGAAGGTGAAGAGCGAGAACGCCCCCGTCCAGGAGGTCGTCCTCACCGGCGACGACGTCGACCTGGACCAGCTGCCCGCGCTGTTCACCTGGCCCAAGGACGGCGGCTCCTTCTTCAACCTGGGCCTCACCCACACCAAGCACCCGGAGACCGGCGTCCGCAACCTCGGGCTCTACCGGCTCCAGCGCCACGACCGGCGCACCATCGGGATGCACTGGCAGATCCACAAGGACAGCCGCAACCACTACCAGGTGGCCGCCCGGCGCGGGGAACGGCTGCCCGTCGCCGTCGCGTTCGGCGCGCCGCCCGCCGTCACCTACGCCTCCACCGCCCCGCTGCCCGAGGAGATCGACGAGTACCTGTTCGCCGGGTTCCTCCAGGGCAAGCGGATCGAGATGGTGGACTGCAAGACCGTGCCGCTCCAGGTCCCGGCCAACGCCGAGGTCGTCATCGAGGGCTGGCTGGAGCCCGGCAGGACGCTGCCCGAGGGCCCGTTCGGCGACCACACCGGCTTCTACACCCCGCAGGAACCGTTCCCCGCACTCACCATCGACTGCGTGACCATGCGGAAGCGGCCGCTGCTCCAGTCGATCGTGGTGGGCCGGCCGCCGACCGAGGACGGCCCGCTGGGGCGGGCCACCGAGCGGTTCTTCCTGCCGCTCCTCAAGATCATCGTCCCGGACATCGTGGACTACCACCTGCCGGAGGCGGGCGGCTTCCACAACTGCGCGATCGTCTCGATCGACAAGAAGTACCCGAAGCACGCGCAGAAGGTGATGAGCGCGATCTGGGGCGCGCACATGATGTCGCTGACGAAGCTGATCGTCGTCGTGGACTCCGACTGCGACGTCCACGACCTGCACGAGGTGGCCTGGCGGGCCCTCGGCAACACCGACTACGCGCGCGACCTGACGGTCGCCGAGGGCCCCGTCGACCACCTGGACCACGCCTCGTACCAGCAGTTCTGGGGCGGCAAGGCCGGCATCGACGCGACGCGGAAGTGGCCCGAGGAGGGGTACACGCGGGACGGGGGCTGGCCGGACATGGTCGAGTCGGACCCGGAGACGGCGGCGCTGGTCGACCGCCGGTGGAAGGAATACGGACTGTGAGTGCAGCCGAAGCGGCCCTGGGTTCGGGGCCGGCGCAGCCGACCGGCAAGGTGAAAGCGTTCTTGCGGCTCGTGATGATCGAGCACTCCGTCTTCGCGCTGCCCTTCGCCTACATCGCCGCCCTGACCGCGATGTTCCGGCTCGACGAGCACGTCCACTGGGGCACGCTGCTGCTGGTCACGCTGGCGATGGTCGGGCTGCGGACGTTCGCGATGGCGGCGAACCGGATCATCGACCGCGAGATCGACGCCCGCAATCCGCGCACGGCCGGCCGCGAACTGGTCACCGGCGCGGTGTCGGTGAAGTCGGCGTGGACGGGCGCGCTCGTCGCGCTCGTGGTGTTCCTCGGGGCGGCGGCGCTGCTGAACCCGCTCTGTCTGGCGCTGGCCCCGGTGGCCGTCGTGCCGATGGTGGTCTACCCGTACGGCAAGCGGTTCACGAACTTCCCGCACGCCATCCTGGGGCTCGCCCAGGCCATGGGGCCGATCGGGGCCTGGCTGGCGGTGACGGGCAGCTGGTCGTGGGACGCGGTGATCCTGGGGCTCGCGGTCGGCGTCTGGATCGGCGGCTTCGACCTGATCTTCGCCTGCCAGGACGTGCGGGCGGACCGGGCGCACGGGGTGCTGTCCTTCCCGGCGCGCTACGGCATCCCGGCCGCGCTGTGGGGTGCCCGGGTCTGCCACGCGGTGACGACGGCCCTGCTGGTGTGGTTCGGGCTGGCCACGGACGCGCAGGCGTTCTACTGGATCGGCATGGCGGTCGTCGCGGTGGCCTTCGTGTACGAGCACCGCGTGGTGCGGCCGCACGACCTGTCCCGGCTGAACCGGGCGTTCTTCTCGGTCAACGGCTTCATCGGGATCGCGCTGTTCGTGTGCGCGCTGCTGGACCTGGTGGTGCGCGGGCTCACCGTGTGAGCGGCGCCGGATAGCCTGGTGGGGTGGATTCCGGGTCTTCAGTGAGTCAGTCGCCGCGTTCGCCTTGGATTGTCGGGGTTTCCGGCGCTTCGGGTACCCCATTCGCGGCCTCGGTGCTGCGCGGGTTGCTGGCGGCGGGGGAGAGCGTCGATCTCGTGGTGAGCCGGGCCTCGCGGCTCACGCTCCTGGACGAGACCGGGATCGCCTACCGGGACGCGCACTGGCGCGAGGACCTGGCGGCCTGGCTGGCGCGGGGCGCCGACGGCAAGCCGCACACCTTCGACGTGGACGTGTCCGGGGTGCGCCACTGGGCGGCCGGTGATCTGGCCGCGGGGCCGTCCTCGGGGTCGTACCCGGCCAAGGGGATGCTGATCGTGCCGGCGTCCACGGCGTGCGTGGCGGGGGTGGCGCTCGGGCTCTCGAAGGACCTGTTGCAGCGGGCCGCGAGCGTGACGCTCAAGGAGCGGCGAAAGCTGGTGGTCGCGGTGCGCGAGACCCCGCTGAGCGGGGCGACGCTGAAGCAGCTGGTGGCCCTGGACGAGGCGGGCGCGGTCGTGCTGCCCGCCTCGCCGGGGTTCTACGCGGGGGCGACGCACATCCAGGACCTGGTGGACTTCGTCGCGGGGCGGGTGCTGGACGCGGCGGGGGTGCCGCACCGGCTGTACCGCCGCTGGAAGGGGGAGCTGGGGGGTGCGGGTCACCCCCCGGACGGCTCCGGGCGCTGATGGCCGGCCGGGTCAGCGCTTCTTGCCGGCGCGGCGCGGGCCGCGGGCCCGGTCGAGCCGGAGGGCGGCGGCGGGGTGGTGGGCACGCGAGCGGTTGGCCAGGTCCTGAAGCTCGCGCATCCGGGCGTGGGCCATCTCGATCGTGTACACGGGGCAGTCACTCCTGAAGATTCGTAAGCGGTTTTTGATTGTGCGAGAAGATTTGCAGGCTTCAATGCCTGCACGCCTTAGATTCTACACGTAGACTTGCGGTACTGCTGAACAATGGAAGGTTTCAGTCATATGGACGCGGTGGACAGGCAGCTCATCCAGGCCCTCCGGGAGAACGGCAGGGCCTCGTACGCCGAGCTGGGGCGGCTCGTGGGGCTCTCCGGGCCCAGCGTCACCGACCGCATCAACCGGCTGGAATCCGCCGGGGTCATCACCGGCTACCGCGCCACCGTGGACGCCGGCTCGCTGGGTCTCGGGGTCACCGCGCTGATCGGCATCTCGCTCTCCGACGACGCCGACCACGAGGACGTGGCGCACCGGCTCAAGGACCTCGCGGAGATCGAGGACGCCTGGTTCATCGCGGGCGACGACTCCTACATGCTCAAGGTGCGCGTCGGTGACGTGGACGGCCTGGAGCGGACGATCCGCCGCCTGAGCAGCACCAAGGGCGTCTCGCGCACCCGCACCACCATCGTTCTCTCCACCAAGTGGGAGAACCGGGTCGGAGAGCTTCCCGAGCAGGCCTAGGCGTACGGTGGGGCGGGTCCGGTACGGAAGACATGGAGGCGCACTGGTGGACGCGGGACTCAAGCGCGAGCTGGAGCAGAAGGTCGGGGCCGGTGAGCGGCTGACCCGCGAGGACGGGATCGCGCTCTACGAGTCCGACGACCTGGCGTGGCTCGGCGGGCTGGCCCACGAGGTGCGGACGCGGAAGAACGGCGACGTCGTCCACTTCAACGTCAACCGCCACCTGAACATGACGAACGTGTGCACCGCCTCGTGCGCGTACTGCTCCTTCCAGCGCAAGCCGGGGGAGAAGGACGCGTACACCATGCGCATCGAGGAGGCGGTGAAGCTCGCCAAGGCGATGGAGGGCGAGAACCTCACCGAGCTGCACATCGTCAACGGGCTGCACCCCTCCCTGCCGTGGCGCTACTACCCGCGCTCGCTGAGCGCGCTCAAGGAGGCGCTGCCGCAGGTCTCCCTCAAGGCGTTCACCGCCACCGAGATCCACCACTTCGAGACGATCTCCGGCATGTCCGCCTCGGACATCCTGGACGAGCTGATCGAGGCCGGTCTGGAGTCGCTGACCGGCGGCGGCGCGGAGATCTTCGACTGGGAGGTCCGCCAGCACATCGTGGACCACCGCACCCACTGGGAGGACTGGTCGCGCATCCACCGGCTCGCCCACGAGAAGGGGCTCAAGACGCCGGCGACCATGCTCTACGGACACATCGAGGAGCCCCGGCACCGGGTGGACCACGTCCTGCGGCTGCGTGAGCTGCAGGACGAGACCGGCGGCTTCCAGGTCTTCATTCCGCTGCGCTACCAGCACGACTTCGTGGACATGAAGGACGGCAAGGTCCGCAACAAGCTCCAGGCGCGGACCACGATGGCGACCGGCGCCGAGGCGCTGAAGACGTTCGCCGTCTCCCGGCTGCTGTTCGACAACGTGCCGCACGTCAAGGTGTTCTGGGTGATGCACGGCGTGCAGACCGCGCAGCTCGCCCTCCAGCACGGCGCGGACGACATGGACGGCTCGGTCGTCGAGTACAAGATCACGCACGACGCGGACAACTACGGCACGCCCAACAAGCTGACCCGCGAGGACCTGCTCGACCTGATCCGGGACGCCGGCTTCCGCCCCGTGGAGCGCAACACCCGGTACGAGATCATCCGCGAGTACCCCGGCCCGGACCCGGAGCGGCGCGAGGCGCCGCAGCCGATGCGGGTCTGAACCGGCGCGCGCCCCGCGTACGAGAGCTCCGGCCACCGTCCCCGGCCGGAGCTTTCTTGTCCCTCTCTCCTGTAATGGTTAATCTGCGGCTATGAGTCTTACCTTTGTGGTCGATCCGCCCTTCGACCGGCCCCTGAGCGACGGCATCGTCGCGCTGTGGGCCGATGTCTCCAACGCGGGGGGCGCGGTGGGCTTCGTGCCGCCCGTCTCGGAGGAGGACATACGGCCCGAGCTGCTCAAGCACCAGCTCGCGCTCGCCGAGGGCCGTACCCGGCTGGTCGTCGGCCGCGACGAGGACGGCGCCGTCGCCGCCACCGCCTTCCTCACCCGCAACACGCACCGGCTGATGCGGCACTGGCTGTGGGTGTACACCGTGATGGTCCACCCCCGCCACCAGGGCCGGGGGTACGGCCGGGACCTGATGGCGGCGGTGGCGGACGCGGCCCACGCGACCGAGGGCATCGAGGCCCTGCGGCTCACCTGCCGGGGCGGTACCGGCGCCGACCGCTTCTACGCGTCCTGCGGCTACAAGGAGGTCGGGCGCGTCCCGGGCGCGATCCGGGTGGCCGACGGGGACGACCGCGACGACATCACGATGCTCCTCCCGCTGTACTGAGCGCCCCTCGGACGCAGCCCTGCGAATCGAGCGATTGCGGGGCATGCTTCACTGGTCGGGCAGGACTGTCGTACGTAGAGAGAAGGCCAGCTGTGTCCGCTGCCAAGCCGAGCGCAACGATCCGGTACACCGCGATGCGTCTCAGCATCTTCGTCGGCTGCTTCGTCATCGCGGCCGTCGCCGTCCACTTCGGGGTGGTGCCGTCCGGGGTCGGGGGCTCGAACCTCGTGTGGGTGATCCTGCTCGCCCTGGTGCTGTCCGCGCCGCTCAGCTTCGTCATGCTGCGCAAGCAGCGCGACGAGATGTCCGAGCAGATCGTGGACTCGGTCGGCCGGGCCAAGGCGCGCCTGGAGGCCAACCGCACCCGCGAGGACGGCGTCACCTCGTAAGAACGGCGTAAGTTACCTCACACCACGGCACCTTTTCCCGTCCCGCCCCGGTGCAGGAGCAACCGCTCCTGTGCTGGGGTTTTGCTTTCTCCCAGGCGCAGTTGAGGGTTCCGGCCGGTCGCGCGGGGGCTGGGAGCGCTCTCTCGTACCAAAGAAGACCTTTGAGAGTCTCAAAGTTCAAGTGTTAACGTGTTCGGCATGAAGACTGTTGTGCGCCTCCGATCTGCCACGGGCACTCCGCTCGTGGAGCGCCTGCACGTCGATCTCTGCCGCTGTATGTCCGCGGTCTGTTGCCGCAACATCTGATTCCGGCACATACAGCGGCGCCGCCCTCCGGGTCCTGCCCGTGACGCGGGCGCCGCACCCCCGTCCCCCTCCGCACACCGTCCCCGTGCGTCCCGATGCGTCACATCTGGAGTGTGTCCGTGTCCGCGAACTCCGCGTCCACCGCCGAGAAGCCCGCAGGCTCCGGCTTCCGCATACCCAAGGTCCCGTTCTGGGCCCAGATCGTCGCCGGTCTGGTCCTCGGCGTCCTGCTCGGCTGGCTCACCCGCAGCCAGGACATCGACTGGCTCTACACCACGCTCGACAAGGTCGGCCACATCTTCGTCCAGCTGCTGAAGCTGGCCGTCGCGCCCCTCGTCTTCTTCGCGATCCTGGTGTCGATCACCAACCTGCGCAAGGTCAACAACGCCGCCCGGCTGGCCACCCGCACCCTGCTCTGGTTCATGATCACCTCGCTGATCGCCGTCGCCATCGGCCTCGCGATCGGCCTGCTGACCAACCCGGGCTCCGGCACCGGCCTGACCCCGAAGGACGGCAAGCTCCCCGAGCACGCCGGCTCCTGGCTCGACTTCCTGACCGGGATCGTCCCGAACAACGTCATCACGCCGTTCGCCGAGCTGAACGTCCTGCAGATCGTCTTCATGGCCGCCGTCGCCGGCATCGCCGCCCTCCAGCTCGGCGAGAAGGCCCAGCCGATCCTGACCCTCAGCGAATCCGTCCTGGAGCTGCTGCAGAAGGCCCTGTGGTGGGTCATCCGCCTCGCCCCCATCGGCACCATCGGCCTCATCGGCTACGCGATCGCCGACTACGGCTGGGACCTGATCGGCAAGTACGCCACGTTCACCGCCGACGTCTACATCGGCTGCGCCCTGGTGATGTTCGGCGTCTACCCGCTGCTGCTCGCCACCGTCGCCAAGGTCAGCCCGCTCCAGTTCTTCAAGGGCGCCTGGCCCGCGATCCAGCTCGCGTTCGTCTCGCGCTCCTCGGTCGGCACCATGCCGGTCACGCAGAAGGTCACCGAGCGCCTCGGCGTCCCGAAGGAGTACGCCTCCTTCTCCGTCCCGTTCGGCGCCACCACGAAGATGGACGGCTGCGCCGCGATCTACCCGGCGCTCGCCGCGATCTTCATCGCGCAGATCTTCGACGTGCAGCTGGGCATCGGCGACTACCTGCTGATCGCGTTCGTCTCGGTCATCGGCTCGGCGGCCACCGCCGGTCTGACCGGCGCCACGGTCATGCTGACCCTGACCCTGTCCACGCTGGGCCTCCCGCTGGAGGGCGTCGGCCTGCTGATGGCCATCGACCCGATCCTCGACATGATGCGGACCGCCACCAACGTGGCCGGCCAGGCACTCGTCCCGGTGATCGTCTCGGCCCGCGAGAAGATCCTCGACCTCGACGCCTACCACTCGGCCTCGGCCTCCCCGGTGGACGACGCCGAGCCGCAGGCCGCCGAGGCGCCGGCCGACGCGCCGGAGCGCGTCCCGGCCGCCGTCTGACGACGACCGCACCACCGTCCAGGCCCGAGGGCCCCTTCTCCCGAGCGGAGGAGGGGCCCTCGGCCGTGCGGCGGACATGGCGGACCCGCAGGCCCCGTACCCTTACCGGGGAGTAGTGCCGGGGGGCGGGAGGAGCCGACGTGAGTACCAGTACCGGACGCAACAAGCGGATGCCGCGGGCGGTGCGGGAGCGGCAGATGATGGACGCCGCGGTGCAGACGTTCGGGCAGCGCGGGTACCGGGCCGCCTCGATGGACGAGATCGCCGAGCTGGCCGGGGTGTCCAAGCCGCTGGTGTACCTCTACCTGAACTCCAAGGACGAGCTGTTCACGGCCTGCATCCGGCGCGAGGCGCGGGCCCTGCTGGACGCGGTCCGGGCGGGCGCCGAACCGGGCCTCCCGGCGGACCGCCAGCTCTGGCACGGGCTCCACGCCTTCTTCACGCACACCGCGGAGCACCCGGACGGCTGGGCGGTGCTCTACCGGCAGGCCCGGACGCACGGCGAGCCGTTCGCCACCGAGGTGCACGCGATGCGCGAGGAGATCGTCGCGTTCGTGACCGGTCTCATCGGCGCCGCCGCCCGCGAGGCCCACCGCGACCGGGCGCTTCCCGACCGGGACGTGGCGGGCCTCGCGCAGGCCCTGGTGGGCGCCGCGGAGTCGCTGGCCGGCTGGGCCAACGAGACCCCGGGCATCTCCGCCCACGAGGCGGCGGCGACCCTGATGAACTTCTCCTGGGCGGGCCTGGAGAACCTGATGAACGGCCGCTCCTGGCAGGTGCCTAGCCCGTAGTCCCCGTCAGGTGGACGCGTTCCCCGTCGGCGCCGGCGCGGAGCTGGAAGGCGGTGCCCTCGGTGGCGTAGGTGACCGTGGCGGGGAGCAGGACCGGGGCGCGGAAGTCGGCGCGTACGGTGCGCAGGGCGGCCGGGTCCGGGGCGGCGGCGAGGCAGCGGGCGACGGTCCACATGCCGTGGGCGATGGCGCGCGGGAAGCCGAACAGCCGGGCGGTGAGCGGGTGGAGGTGGATCGGGTTGCGGTCGCCGGAGGCCGCCGCGTACCGGCGTCCGAGGTCGCCGGGCAGCCGCCACTCGGCGACGGCGGGCAGGGGCGGCGGCGGGTCCGCGCGGGGCGGCTCCTGCGTGTGCGTCGCGTGCCGGGAGAGGTAGCCGCTGCGGGACTCCCAGACCAGCTCGCCCGCGAGGCGCGCCTCGGTGACGACGGTGACCTCGGTGCCGCGCCGGTGCGGGGCCAGTTCCCCGGCGTACACCGTGAGTTCGAGGGGGTCCTCGGGCCACAGGGTGCGGTGGGCGGCGATCTCGATCCAGGTGTGGACGAGCCCGGTGACCGGGAGCGGGAAGTCGCGGCGGGTCATCAGCCGCATCGCCGACGGGAACGCCAGCACGTGCGGGTAGGTCAGCGGCAGCGGGCCGTCCGCCGCGAAGCCGCAGATCCGGCGGTACGCGGCCAGTGGGCCGGGCGCCGCGGGGGCG
>NZ_JAKRGC010000379.1 GCF_022347745.1 Streptomyces sp. OfavH-34-F | reverse complement strand
ACGCCGCGAGGACCCGCCCCGCACCGCCCCGGTGCCGGCCGCCGCCCAGCGGGATCGCGGCCGGCTCCGCGGCCAGGTTGACCGCGATCCGCAGGTCGCCCCGGCGCACCGCCAGCCAGCGCGCCGCGTCGTCGTACGCCGCCTTCACGCTCGCCAGGTCCGGGTCGCGCAGGTCCGGCAGGGTGTGGCGCAGGGCGATCAGCTCCCGGTACCAGGCGAGCAGCCGGGCGTGCGGTTCGCGGCCCGGCTCCTCCCAGTCCAGGCAGGACCGGTCCCGGGTGGCCGGGTCCTGCGGGTCCGGGATGTCCTCCTGCGCCCAGCCGTGCGCCCCGAACTCCCGCCGTCTGCCGGTGCGTACGGCCTCCGCCAGCTCCGGGTCCGTGTGGTCGGTGAAGAACTGCCACGGGGTGCGGGCCCCCCACTCCTCGCCCATGAACAGCATCGGCGTGAACGGGCCGGTCAGCACGAGCGCCGCCGCGCAGGCCAGCAGCCCGGGGGAGAGGGAGGCGGCGAGCCGGTCGCCGAGGGCCCGGTTGCCGATCTGGTCGTGGGTCTGCGCGTAGCCGACGAAGCGGTGGGCGGCGCTGCGGGTGACGTCCACGGGGCGGCCGTGCGTACGCCCCCGGAAGCTGGAGTACGTCCCGTTGTGGAAGAAGGCGCTCGTCATCGTCTTGGCGAGACCGGCCAGCGGGGCCGCCGCGAAGTCCGCGTAGTAGCCCTGCGCCTCCCCGGTGAGCGCGGTGTGCAGGCAGTGGTGGAAGTCGTCGTTCCACTGGGCGTGCAGCCCGAGCCCGCCCTCCTCGCGGGGGGTCGTCGTGCGCGGGTCGCACAGGTCGGACTCGGCGATCAGCGGCAGCGGGCGCCCCAGCTCCGCCGAGAGCGCGTCCACCGCGGCCGACAGCTCCTCCAGGAACGTCAGCGCGCGGGTGTCCGCCAGCGCGTGCACCGCGTCCAGCCGCAGCCCGTCCAGCCGGTAGTCCCGCAGCCAGGCGAGCGCGCTGCCCAGCAGGAACGCCCGCACCTCGTCGGAGCCCGGCGCGTCCAGGTTGACCGCCGCGCCCCACGGGGTGTGGTGCGTCTCGGTGAAGTACGGGCCGAACAGCGGCAGGTAGTTGCCGGAAGGCCCCAGGTGGTTGTGGACCACGTCCAGGACGACGGCGAGCCCCAGCCCGTGCGCCGTGTCGACAAAGCGCTTCAGCCCCTCGGGGCCGCCGTACGGCTCGTGCACGGCCCACAGCGACACCCCCTCGTACCCCCAGCCGTGCACGCCCGGGAACGGGCAGACCGGCATCAGCGACACATGGGTGATCCCCAGCTCCGCCAGATGGCCCAGCCGGGCCGCCGCCGCGTCGAAGGTGCCCTCGGCGGTGAACGTGCCGATGTGCAGCTCGTACAGGACCGCGCCCGGCAGTCCGCGCCCCGCCCAGTCGGAGCGCCAGGCGTAGGCGTCGTGGTCGACCACCGCCGACTCGCCGTCCGGCCCGTCCGGCTGGCGGCGCGAGCGGGGGTCGGGGCGCACCGGGCCGCCGTCGAGGGCGAAGCCGTACCGGTCGCCGTCCGCCGCGTCGGCCTCTCGGGTCCACCAGCCGGGCCGCTCCGGATCGGGCTCCATCGGCAGCGGCTCGCCCGCCAGCCGCAGCACGGCCGATTCCGCGTCCGGTGCCCATACCTCGAACAACATGCGGCGCTCCTCGCTTCCGGGGCCGGTCCGCTGAGGCTCTGGATCGGGGCCGACACTGGCTATTAAGGTCTGGGACTGATCACTGCCCTGTCGGGTTCTGTCCTACGCACCCCCTGCCTACCGCTGTGGAGGCCGAGATGACCGTGCCGCTCTTCCCGCCCGGATTCCTCTGGGGAGCCTCCGCGTCCGCGTTCCAGACCGAGGGCGCCGCCGACGCCGAGGGCAAGGGCCCCTCCGGCTGGGACGCCTTCGCCGCGCAGCCCGGACGCATCAAGGACGGCGCCGATACCGGCCGGGGCACCGGCTTCCACCGGCACTACCGGGAGGACGTCGCCCTGCTGGCCGGGCTGGGCGCCGACGCCTTCCGCTTCTCGGTGAGCTGGCCGCGCGTCGTCCCCGGCGGCAGCGGCCCGGTCAACCCGCAGGGGCTCGACTTCTACGACCGGCTCGTGGACGAGCTGTGCGCCCACGGCATCACCCCGGCGCCCACCCTCTACCACTGGGACACCCCGCTCCCGCTGGACGAGGAGGGCGGCTGGCTCAACCGCGACACCGCCTACCGCTTCGCCGAGTACGCGGGCATCGTCGCCGAACGCCTCGCCGACCGCGTCCCCATGTGGATCACGATCAACGAACCCGCCGAAGTCACCCTGCTGGGCTACGCGCTCGGCGAGCACGCCCCCGGCCGCACCCTCCTGTTCGACGCGCTGCCCGCCGCCCACCACCAGCTCCTCGCCCACGGCCTGGCCGTCCGCGCGCTGCGCGCGGCGGGCGCCGACAACATCGGCATCGCCGTCTCGCACTCCCCGGTCTGGGCGGCGGGCGAGTCGGAGGAGGACCGCTTCGCGGCCGGGCTGTACGACACCCTCACCAACCGGCTCTTCGCCGACCCGCTCCTCACCGGCCGCTACCCGGACGAGAACTTCGCCGCCCTGATGCCCGGACCCGTCGAGGACGACCTGCGGACGATCTCCGCCCGGCTCGACTGGTACGGCGTCAACTACTACAACCCGACCAGCGTCGGCGCGCCCGCGCCCGACGCCCTCGACACCTTCGCCGGGTTCGGCATGCCCGAGGGCCTGCCCTTCGGCATCCGGGAGATCGACGGCTACGAGAAGACCGACTTCGGCTGGCCGGTCGTCCCGGACGGACTGCGCGAGACCCTCGTGGGCCTGCGGGAGCGCTACGGCGACCTGCTGCCGCCTGTCTACATCACCGAGAACGGCTGCGCGCTGGACGAGCCCGCCCGGGACAGCCGCCGGATCGCCTTCCTCGACGGCCATCTGCGGGCGCTGCGGCAGGCCATCGACGACGGCGTGGACGTCCGCGGCTACTTCACCTGGTCGCTCACCGACAACATCGAGTGGACCGAGGGCGCGAGCAAGCGCTTCGGGCTCGTGCACATCGACTACGAGACGCTGCGCCGCACCCCGAAGGATTCCTACGCCTGGTACCGCGACCTCATCAGGGCCCAGCGGGAGCAGCCCGCGGACACCCCGTCAGGTCAGTCCCACACCATGTCGAAGGAGCGCTCGAAGTTGACGTAGCCCAGCCGCGCGAACGCCTTCGCCATCGGCACGTTGCCCAGGTCCGTCGAGGCCCGGATGCGCACGGTGTCCTCCTGCGCGGCCAGGACGCGCGTGCCCTCGGCGAGGATCTCGTCGATGTACCCCCGGCCGCGGTGGGCGGGCAGCACCCCGATGTACGCGATGATCGGGTTGTAGGCGTTGCGGGCCGGGACGACGAAGCCCACCGGCTCCCCGTCCGGGAGTTCGGCCACCCGCCACCAGGCGCGAGGCGTCGAGTAGCCCGCCAGCTCCTCGTCGTAGTGCTTCTCGGCGGCCTCGCGCGGGGACAGGCCGGACGCCAGGTCGAGCTGCCCGTGCGCGTCGAGGGTGCCCTCCAGCACGGACGTCATCAGCGCGAGCAGGTCCTCGCGCCCGGCGACCGGCCGGAACCGCAGCCGCCCGTCCGGCTCCGGCACCGGGGTGCCCGCCCGCCACTCCAGCCGCAGCCGCTCCACCAGCATCCGGGCGCCGGTGCGCTCCATGACCCGGACCCGGCTCCCGACGGCCTCCCGGACGGCCGGGTCCTCGCGCCAGCCGGCCGGGACGAACCTGCCGTACTCGGGGCGCGGCGCCCCGGCCGGTACGACGGCGGCGGTGGCCGTCTCGACCAGCCGCAGCCCCGCCGCCTCCCGCTCGGCGGCCGGCAGGGAGTCGTCCAGGTCGAACACGTCGAGCAGCAGCGGCGCGCCGCCCTCCCTGCTCCACCAGGCGACCCGTGCCACCAGCCGGTCACCGCTCAGCGCCACCCACATCCACTCCGGGCGCCGGCGGCCCGCGGCCAGGTCGTCCGCCAGCTCGTGGTCCAGCAGGTAGGAGAGTCCGAGGAAGAGGTCCAGCTCCTCCGGGCCGGTCAGCGGACGGATGGTCAGGTCGAGCGGTGCCACCGGCACAGAACCCCCAGGGTGTACGGGCACGTCACGGCGGACACCGGACGGCGGCGGCCGACCCTAGCAACCGTGCGCAGCCGCCGCCTTCGAATATCGGGGGCGGCGCCGCGCAGGTCAGGAGGGGCGTGACGCCCGCCCGTTCTGGACACGTCGGGGCCGTCGGACCGACAATCGGGGGGTGACGTCCCCGTTCGAGTACCACACGCCCACCGCGCGCCTGTCCGACGCGCAGCGCGACCGTGTTCTCGGTGTGCTCAGGGAGGGCGCGGCCCAGGGCAAGCTCTCCCAGGACACCTTCATGCGGCGCATGGAGGTGGCCCTGACGACCAGCCGCCCCGAGGAGCTGGAGGCCCTCACCCGGGACCTGGAGCGTGAAGGCCGCTGGTCGCGCGGGCTGTTGCGGATCGTGGGCGGGGTCTCCGGCTTCCCGGAGCGGGTCCGCCGGGCGTGGCGGGCGGAGCGGCTGCCCAGGCTGCTGCTGCCGGCCCCCAGCCCGCACCCCCTGCGCATCGGCCGCGACCCGGGCAACGGACTGCGCCTCACCCACGAGACCGTCTCCCGGATGCACGCGGAGCTGACCGCGCATGGCGACCGCTGGCTGCTGCGCGACCTCGGCTCCACCAACGGCACCTGCGTCAACGGCCAACGCGTCACCGGCACGGTCCCGGTGCGCGAGGGGGACCAGGTCAGCTTCGGCCGCATGATGTTCCGCCTCTCCGCCCCCGCGCTCCGGCCGCCCGCCTGAGCGACCGGCGCCCGGTGCGCCGCGAGGCGTCCCCGGCGTCACCCGGACGGCCGCGCGCCGACTGCGGCGGACCCGTTCAGGTGATGCCCTGAGAGGGACCGCGCCGCCTTGCGGCGTCCCGACTCGTTCCGGGGGAAACGTCATGCAGGCCGACACGCCCCGCGACATACCGGCCCCGACCGTCTCACCCGAACCCCGTGCCCGCACCGCCCGTCCCCGCACCGGCCCCAGCCTGCTGGCCCGCGGCGCGGCCCGTGACCCGTACCGCTTCTACCGGATGCTGCGCGAGCAGTACCCGCTCAGCTACGACGCGCCGCTCGGCGCCTGGCTGGTCAGCCGGTACGACGACGTGACCGCCGCCCTCACCGATCCCCGGTTCACCGGCTTCCCGCAGGACGGGGCGGTGCGCGGCGCGCCCGCACCGCTCGGGCTCTGCCACGGCAGCCCGCGCTGCCTGCCCGCCGACCGGTACACCGTGGTGACCGGCACCGTGCCCGCCGGGCTCGCCGAGCGCGTCGGGCGCACCGCCTACGTGCTGGCCCGGCGCATCGCCCGGCGCCCCCGCGCCGACCTCGTCGAGGAGTTCTG
>NZ_JAKRGC010000378.1 GCF_022347745.1 Streptomyces sp. OfavH-34-F | reverse complement strand
GCCAGTGGCCCTCTTTGCCGGCGAACTCGCCGTGCACGGTGGGGGCGAAGAGCTGCGCCCGTAGCCGCTCTGCGTCGGTCTGTAGGGCGAGGGCGAGGGCGGCGCGGCGGGCGGCAAGGTCGGCGGTCCGGGCCGGATCGGCCACCCGCGCCCACCCCTTCCGCGGCTCGCCCGCCGAGCGGTGGGCCTCCGGGGCCGATGCCATCGAGCTGCCCGAGGCGAAGGCGACGGGCGGGATGAGCAAGGAGGACGTCGCGCTCGCCCTGCGCCTGACGAAGCAGTTCCTGGTCGCCACCAATCTGGACCCGGCCGTCCTCCGGGGTGGGGAGCCCACCGCCGCGCTGGCCCTGCTCGACCCCCGGCAGCCCGAGGTGCTGCCGAACCTGCGGCGCGCCCTGCGCGACCCGGACGAGCAGCACGACCCGCTGGACCTGGTGAGCCGCTTCGATCCGGCCGAGGTGCGCCTGGCCGGTGACGTGGTCCGGGTGCGGGGGAGGATGACGTTCGCGGCCGGGGAGAAGCCGGGCGAGGTCCGGGTGCACGCCGACTACACGTTCGTCTATCCCCTGGTCCGGGCGGGGGACGGCGACGGCCCCGTGACCCGCACGATCATCCGCAGGGCCCTGACCACGTCCCTGCTGGACCCGGCCCAGTGGCAGGCGACACGGGGCAGGATCGGCCTCTACCGCTACGACAACGAGTTCGGCAACAGCGCGTGCGACGTGCGCGACGGCTACTACCACCCCGAGTTCGGTGACGGCCTGCCCACCGGTACCCCCGCCACCGGTCCCGCCAAGGACCCGTACGACCGGGGCCGGCGCCTGGCCGGGGAGGACGACGGACGCTGCTGGGCGGTGAGCCGCACCTGACGGGCCCCGGGAGCGGGGTCGAAGCGCGCCTGCGTTTGAGCATCCACTCGGCCGGGGTAAGATTCCCGGCCCGATTGGCCAGGCTCGTGACGCGTGTGGCACACTAGCCAGGTTGCTCGGTTGAGTGTCAATGCTGCGCGCCTCCCGCCGGGAGGACCGGAAGCGAGTCCCACAGTACTCGTCGGCCCCATGCGGGCCGGACGTACGGGAATCTTCCGGGAAGCGTAAGTGGGGCGCCGGCCAGGCACCCGGTGGGGTTTCGCCCCCGGCAGCGTGGTCTTCGGCCCGCACCCCCTTGGTTGGGAAATCCTTCGGGACTTCTACGTAGAGGGGATGCGACACGCCCGACCGCGTGGGTCGGAGACGGAGTTACCGAACCCCGGGTTCCAGAGCGTGAATACGAGAGACAGGACTACTAGTAGCCATGGCGGGACAGAAGATCCGCATCCGGCTCAAGGCCTACGACCACGAGGTCATCGACTCCTCGGCGAAGAAGATCGTCGAGACGGTGACCCGCACTGGTGCGTCGGTCGCGGGCCCGGTGCCGCTGCCCACTGAGAAGAACGTGTACTGCGTCATCAAGTCGCCGCACAAGTACAAGGACTCGCGCGAGCACTTCGAGATGCGCACGCACAAGCGCCTCATCGACATCCTCGACCCCACGCCGAAGACGGTTGACTCGCTCATGCGCCTCGACCTGCCGGCGGGCGTCGACATCGAGATCAAGCTCTGAGGTGACGCGCGAGATGGCTAAGAACATTAAGGGCGTCCTGGGCGAGAAGCTCGGCATGACCCAGGTCTGGGACGAGAACAACCGGGTCGTCCCGGTGACCGTCGTCAAGGCCGGGCCCTGCGTCGTCACCCAGGTCCGCACCAACGACAGCGACGGCTACGAGTCGGTCCAGATCGCCTTCGGCGAGATCGACCCGCGCAAGGTGAACAAGCCCCTCAAGGGTCACTTCGCCAAGGCCGACGTCACCCCGCGCCGCCACCTGGTGGAGCTCCGCACCCCGGACGCGTCCGAGTACACGCTCGGCCAGGAGATCACCGCCGAGGTGTTCGAGTCCGGCGTCAAGGTCGACGTCACCGGCAAGAGCAAGGGCAAGGGCTTCGCCGGCGTCATGAAGCGCCACAACTTCCGGGGCCTCGGCGCCGGTCACGGCGTGCAGCGCAAGCACCGTTCCCCCGGTTCGATCGGTGGCTGCGCCACCCCTGGGCGTGTCTTCAAGGGCATGCGCATGGCCGGTCGGATGGGTAACGAGCGCGTCACCACCCAGAACCTGACCATCCACGCGGTTGACGCGGAGAAGGGTCTGCTGCTCATCAAGGGCGCGGTCCCCGGTCCGAACGGCGGCCTCGTCCTGGTCCGTACCGCGGCCAAGGGGGCTTGAGGTAATGAGCACCATTGACATCCTTTCGCCGGCAGGCGACAAGGCCGGTACCGTCGAGCTCCCCGCGGAGATCTTCGACGCGAAGACCAGCGTTCCGCTGATCCACCAGGTCGTCGTCGCACAGCTGGCAGCTGCCCGTCAGGGCACGCACAAGACCAAGTCCCGTGGCGAGGTCCGCGGTGGTGGGCGCAAGCCGTACCGCCAGAAGGGCACCGGCCGCGCGCGCCAGGGTTCGACCCGTGCGCCGCAGTTCGTCGGCGGTGGCGTGGTCCACGGCCCGCAGCCGCGTGACTACTCCCAGCGCACCCCGAAGAAGATGAAGGCCGCCGCCCTCCGCGGTGCCCTCTCCGACCGGGCGCGTCACTCCCGCATCCACGTCGTCACCGGCGTGGTCGAGGGTGGGATCTCCACGAAGGCCGCCAAGACGCTGTTCGGCAAGATCTCGGAGCGCAAGAACCTGCTCCTGGTCGTCGACCGCAACGACGAGGCCGCGTGGCTCTCCGCACGCAACCTGCCCCAGGTGCACATCCTGGAGCCGGGCCAGCTGAACACGTACGACGTGATCGTCTCTGACGACGTGGTCTTCACCCAGGCCGCCTTCGAGTCCTTCGTGTCTGGCCCCCAGACCGCTGAGACCGAAGGGAGCGACGCCTGATGAGCGAGGCGACCGTTACCAGCAAGACCTACGACGACCCGCGCGACGTTCTCGTCAAGCCGGTTGTCTCGGAGAAGAGCTACGCGCTGCTCGACGAGAACAAGTACACGTTCATCGTCGCGCCGGGCTCCAACAAGACCCAGATCAAGCAGGCCGTCGAGGCGGTCTTCTCGGTCAAGGTCACCGGGGTCAACACGATCAACCGCCAGGGCAAGCGCAAGCGCACCCGCACCGGTTTCGGCAAGCGCGCGGACACCAAGCGCGCCATCGTGACCCTCGCTGAGGGCGACCGTATCGACATCTTCGGCGGCCCGACCTCCTAGTGAGGCCGAGTCGTCCGGAATCGGACGAGGACTGAGAAATGGGTATCCGCAAGTACAAGCCGACGACCCCGGGCCGTCGTGGCTCCAGCGTCGCCGACTTTGTCGAGATCACGCGGTCCACGCCGGAGAAGTCGCTGGTCCGCCCCCTGCACAACAAGGGCGGCCGTAACAACACCGGTCGTGTGACCGTTCGCCACCAGGGCGGTGGCCACAAGCGCGCCTACCGCGTGATCGACTTCCGTCGTCACGACAAGGACGGCGTGCCGGCCAAGGTCGCGCACATCGAGTACGACCCCAACCGCACCGCGCGCATCGCGCTCCTGCACTACGCGGACGGCGAGAAGCGCTACATCATCGCGCCGCGTGGCCTGACGCAGGGCGACCGTGTCGAGAACGGCCCCGCCGCCGACATCAAGCCCGGCAACAACCTGGCGCTGCGCAACATCCCGGTCGGTACGACGATCCACGCCATCGAGCTGCGGCCCGGCGGCGGCGCGAAGTTCGCCCGTTCCGCGGGTGCCTCCGTGCAGCTGCTGGCGAAGGAGGGCACCATGGCCCACCTTCGTATGCCGTCGGGTGAGATCCGCCTGGTCGACGCCCGCTGCCGCGCCACCATCGGCGAGGTCGGCAACGCCGAGCAGTCGAACATCAACTGGGGCAAGGCCGGCCGCATGCGGTGGAAGGGCGTTCGCCCGACCGTCCGCGGTGTCGTCATGAACCCGGTCGACCACCCGCACGGTGGTGGTGAGGGCAAGACCTCCGGTGGCCGTCACCCGGTTTCGCCGTGGGGTAAGAAGGAAGGCCGTACTCGTTCGCCCAAGAAGGCGTCGAACAAGTACATCGTCCGCCGCCGCAAGACGAACAAGAAGCGCTAGGAGCGGGTTTAGATGCCGCGCAGTCTCAAGAAGGGGCCCTTCGTCGACGACCACCTCGCCAAGAAGGTGGACGCACAGAACGAAGCAGGCACCAAGAACGTCATCAAGACCTGGTCCCGTCGCTCGATGATCGTCCCGGCCATGCTGGGTCACACCATCGCGGTGCACAACGGCAAGATCCACGTCCCGGTGTTCGTCACCGAGTCGATGGTCGGCCACAAGCTCGGCGAGTTCTCGCCGACTCGCACCTTCCGCGGCCACGTCAAGGACGACCGGAAGTCGAAGCGCCGCTAACAGCGGGGTGACTGACTATGACTTACACCGAAGGGACAACCATGGAAGCCAGGGCCCAGGCGCGGTACATCCGCGTCACGCCCATGAAGGCCCGCCGCGTGGTGGACCTCATCCGTGGCATGGACGCCACGGAGGCTCAGGCGGTCCTGCGTTTCGCCCCGCAGGCCGCGAGCGTGCCGGTCGGCAAGGTGCTGGACAGCGCCATTGCCAACGCCGCACACAACTACGACCACACCGACGCCTCTTCGCTGGTCATCAGCGAGGCGTACGTGGACGAGGGTCCGACCCTGAAGCGGTTCCGTCCGCGTGCCCAGGGCCGCGCCTACCGGATCCGTAAGCGGACCAGCCACATCACCGTGGTCGTCAGCAGCAAGGAAGGAACCCGGTAATGGGCCAGAAGGTAAACCCGCACGGGTTCCGGCTCGGCATCACCACGGACTTCAAGTCCCGCTGGTACGCCGACAAGCTGTACAAGGACTACGTCAAGGAAGACGTCGCCATTCGTCGCATGATGACGAAGGGCATGGAGCGCGCCGGCATCTCGAAGGTTGAGATCGAGCGCACCCGCGACCGCGTCCGCGTCGACATCCACACCGCTCGTCCGGGCATCGTCATCGGCCGCCGCGGCGCCGAGGCCGACCGCATCCGCGGCGAGCTGGAGAAGCTGACCGGCAAGCAGGTCCAGCTGAACATCCTCGAGGTCAAGAACCCCGAGACGGACGCTCAGCTGGTGGCCCAGGCCGTCGCCGAGCAGCTGTCCTCCCGCGTCTCCTTCCGTCGTGCCATGCGCAAGAGCATGCAGAGCACGATGAAGGCCGGCGCCAAGGGCATCAAGGTCCAGTGCGGTGGCCGCCTCGGCGGCGCCGAGATGTCCCGCTCGGAGTTCTACCGCGAGGGCCGTGTGCCCCTGCACACGCTCCGCGCGAACGTCGACTACGGCTTCTTCGAGGCCAAGACGACCTTCGGCCGCATCGGCGTGAAGGTCTGGATCTACAAGGGCGACGTCAAGAACATCGCCGAGGTCCGCGCCGAGAACGCCGCCGCCCGTGCGGGCAACCGCCCGGCCCGTGGCGGCGCCGACCGCCCGGCCG
>NZ_JAKRGC010000377.1 GCF_022347745.1 Streptomyces sp. OfavH-34-F | reverse complement strand
GCGTCGGTCCAGTCCGGGCCGGGGCCGACGGCGTACGCGTCGCCGTGCCCGGCGGCGACCAGGGCCTCGCCGACGCGGGTCACGTGCGAGCCGTGCGCCCCGTAGCCGTACGGCAGGCCGTTGATGGTGACCTGGTAGCGGGCGGGCGTGCGGGGTGGCGCGGTCGGGGCGTATCCCTTGGCGGGCATCCCGGCCTCGACCCACGCGTACAGAATGTCGCCGGGGCACTCGGTGGCGATGCCGTCGCGGTGTCCTCGCGGCGCGAGGGTGCGGCCGGTGCGCTGGCACGCCTCGTCGTACAGGGCGCGGGCCGTGGCGAGGGCGGCCTCGCTCGGGTGCTGGTCGCCGCCGACGGCGATCTGTACGGACAGGCCGGTCACGTTGTGGCCTGGGCAGTGCGCGCCCTGCCTGGTCCAGCCCCGGCCCTCGTAGGCGTTGCCCGCCTGGTCGACGACGAAGTTGTAGCCGATACCGGCCCAGCCCTGCGCCTGGTGCTGGCGGTCGATGGCGCGGGGAACGGCGGCGCCGGTCGCCGTGATGTGGTGCGCTCCGTCGTAGTGGACGAACCACTCTGTGCGGCTGCTCAGTGGCACGTAGGCGGGGCCGTCGCTGCTCGGGTCGCGGTCCCACGGCTGGGCGCCCCACTCGGCGCGGCTGATGATGTGGACGGACATGGTCGGGGTGTCTCCAGACATGAGAAAACGCCCCGGCGCGGTGCGCGGGGCGTGCGGGTGGGGGTGGGTCAGGCGACGCGGGTCGCGGTGAGGTAGGACCCGGCCTTGAGCGTGGTAGCGGCGGCGTTGGCGGTGGCCTGGGCCCATCGGACGGTGAGCGACCCGGCGGACCCGGCGGTGACCAGCAAGCCCTTGAGCGTGGTGCCCACGGTGACGTTGAACGTGAGGTCGGCGCCTGGCGAGGGGGCGACGCTGCCGTCGTTGTCGACCCACAGCATCGTTGAGCCCGACGGCACGCCCCAGTCGACGCGGAAGCCACCTCCGCCGTTCTCCCACCCGACGACGGCCTCGACCAGATACTTCGCGTTCGCTGCGGCCGGGAAAGTCAGGTGCGGGTCCGAGGCGGTGCCGGCCGTGTCCGTCCGGGAGGTGTCGGCGCTCTTGTAGGCGTACTGAATGGGGAGCTGCGCCAGGGGGACGCGGGACTCGGCGTCGAGGCTGGCCACGCCGCCCGCTGCGCCCCGCGCGGTGGTGGGGAGGGCCCCGACGTCGGCAGCGGTGATCTTGAGTGCGCCTGCGTTGTCTACGAGCGTGCGGCCTGCGCTGATCAGGCCGCCTGCGAGGGTCAGCTCGCCGAACTGGTTGAGCGAGAACTTCGTCGCGCCGCCCACGCGCATTACCGCGATGCGAGCCCCGGACCCTGCGGCACTGTCCGTGATGATGGCGTTCGTGCTTGCGTCGGTGTTGACTCGCAGGCCGCCGGTCGCGGTGACCTCGCCGGTGACCGTGCCCCCGGTGGCGGGGAAGGCGCCGACGGCGGCGGCGTCGAGGACGACGTCGGCGACGGCCTGGCCGTTGACGGACTGCACGACGCCGGGCGCGCCCTGGGCGCCCTGGTCGCCCTTGGGGCCCTGGGGTCCTTGGTCGCCCTGGGGGCCCTGGTCGCCGGGGTCGCCCTTGGGGCCCTGGGCGCCGGTCAGGGACATGAGCCACTGGTCAACGGTGCCAACGAATCCGGCCTCGACGGCGACCTCGTACGCGGAGTCGCCGCGTACGGCAACGTAGTTCGGGGTCGTCGGGTCGGTCGGTGCGAGGTCGGCGAGGTCGACGGCCGGGGTGTCCGCGGGCAGCAGGATTTGGTACGTCCGGCTCATGGGCACGCCCGTGAGCTGTTCGGCGACGGAGTACGACCAGCCGGTCGGGTTCATGCCGGGCGCGTCGGTGGCCGGTAGCTCGACCTCGAACGCTCCGGTCGCGTCGAGCGGGACGGTGACGGCGCCGCCGAGGATGACGTCGAACTCGCCGAAGGTGACCATGCCGGGGCCGCGGAAGACGACCTGTCCGGCGAGGGGCCGGCCGTCGGGGACCAGGAAACGGCCGGTGACGGTGACGGTGGGGATGCCTTCGGGCAGCATGTCACGCCTCCCTGTTGGTGGGGGTGGTGTCGGCGGCGGCCTCGGTGGTGACTGCGGCGGGCGGCGCGGTGGGGACCTCGCCGGCGTCGAAGGTGTTGCGGGTGTAGCAGGCGAACACCCTGGTTTCGATCGCTCCGCCGGATGCGCTGTTGCGGTGCTCGATCTGGATCGAAACCTCTTCGCCGCGGGCGGCCTCGTCGAGGGGCTGCACGATGGTGCGGTCGACCCACGTCGAGCCGCCGGGGATGGTCCAGGTGCCGAGCACGCGCGTTTTGCTGCCCCGTACGTAGCTCACGCGGACCTCGCCGCCGGTCGAGCTGATCGTCGAGAACCGCAGGACCAGGACGGCGTTCTGTGCCGGGCCCCGGCCGACCCACGCGTACCCCCAGGCGGTACCGCCTTCGTACCCCTGTATCGCGGTCGGGTACAGGGGGAAGGGGAGCCACGGGCGGCCGAGCATCCAGTCGCAGTGCGCGTCGTCCATCATGATGACCTCGCCGGACCGCGACCATGTGCGGATCATCTGGCCGGCGCCCGACCCGTTGTACTCGTCGCCGACGGTCAGGGCGACCGTGCCGTCGGTGGACCGGCCAAGCCCGACCGCCCAGTCGCCTTCGGGGGTCTGGCCGGTCATGAAGACCCGGTTGCCTCCCGGTGCCTCGCAGATCAGGCGGCCCCCCTCGCCGGTCCGGACGTCGCCGCCCAGGATCTCGTTAAGGGCGGGGCGCATCTGCGCCCGGCCGCGCAGCGTGCGCACCTCGCGCTCAAGAGCAGCAACGCGGTCAAGCAGGTCTTGCGGGACGTACGCCATCAGTCGGGGACCTCCAGGTACAGGCGGGCCGTTTCCGGCCGGCCGCGTTCGGGCGGGTTGATGGACAGGCCGACGACGCGGTACCGGGCGTCGAGGACGTCGGGGTGCCACAGGTCGCGGATACGGAGACGGACTGTCGAGCCGAGCAAGGCCGGGGTGACGTTCCCGCCGAGCAGTACCTCGACTTCGGGGATCTGCACGGGGCGTCGGGCGGCCGTCCAGTCGGCGCGCGCGTGCGCGTCGAGGGTGGCCTGTTGCTCAACGGTGGTGTGGTCGCTGCTCCCGTCGAGGTGCGGCCAACCGGCGGCTATGTCGTCGTCGGCGACCAGGCGCTCGGACATGAGCGGCACGGAGTCGACGGCCTGGTTGGTGTTGATGCTCGCGCCGCGCGACTGCCACCCGTTCGCGAGGCCGGATGCGTCGTGCGGCCACGTGTAGGTCAGGACGGGGCCGGGGTGATCGAGCACGGTCTCGGACGTGCCGCCCCGGATGATGGGATGCCCCAGCACCAAAGCCTTGACGCGGCGCCCGGTGGTGTCCCGGTAGCTCGATATCCGCCACTCGAACCCGCGCTCGACGGCGGCGAGCTGGTCGATCAGGTCGCCGATCTTCGGGAGGTCGTAGCGGGAGAAAACGCGGTCGCGCAGTACGCCGGACGGCTCGCCGTCGGCGTACGTGATACCGATGTCGCCGCCGGGCGTCGACTGCACGTAGTCGACCAGGCCGCGCACAATGTCGAACTGGTCGACGCCCTGGGCGAGCTGGGTGTCGCGCAGCTCGCGCCGGTAGAGATAGGACTCCCACCCGCCGCACTGAATCTGCGCGGTGAGGAACCCGCGCTGCGTCGAGGCGAGGCGCAGCGTCCACAGGATGCCGCCCCACCAAATCTCGCGCCCACGCTCGACCCATACGCCCGTGCGGCCGGGCACCAGGGCGCGGCGGGCCCGCGCGGCGATCTCCGCGTTCGGGATGGGCACGTTGCCGGTGAGGCGGCCCACCTTGCCTATGTAGTCGTCGAGGGTGACGCCCTGCACGGGCAGGGTGTCGATGGGCTGGTCGCTGCGCAGGTCGGTGAACAGGAACCGGTACGGGGTCTGCACGGGCCCCCCTCTACTGTACGAAGGTGGCGGAGACGCGTACGGTCGTGTCCTTCTCGATTCCGGCGGTGTTCTCGCCGCTCGCCCACGACCGGACGGTGATTTTCCCGTCGAGGCCGATCGCGGCGGCCCCGAATCCGTACCCGTTCGAGCACAGGGCTTCGAGCATGATCACCGGGCGCCATCCGGTCGGCAGTGTGGCGATCAGGGTGTCGCCCAGGTTGGGGTTCGCGGGGAGGGTCGCGCCGGTCCGGACGAAGTAGCCGATGATTTGCACGACTCCGCCCCGGCGGCGGGCGTTGAAACTGTCCAGGGACCAGCCGGACGCGACGACCAGGCCGCCGCTGATGGTGTCGGGGGCGCGGTCGGGCGCCCGGTAGGTCTCCCACGTGGCATCTTCGGCGTTCCAGCGTTCGAGGACTCCGTCGGCGTCGCGGTACTGGCCGTCGTAGGCGCCTGGCAGGTCGGCCCCGGCCCCGGTGGGGATAATGCCGCCGGCCGCGGTGGTGTAGCGGCGGCGGTCGGTGAGCGCGGACCCCCAGTCGATGCCGCCGACGCCTGCGGACGCCCCGGCAGGCACGGTGACGTCCCACAGCCGCAGCGAGCAGGGGGGAAGGTCCGGCGCGGTGGGGGTGGCGACCGGCTCGCCTTCGACGATCTCGATGCGGGCGAGGGGCTGCTCGCTCTCGTCGAACAGGCCGTCGTATACGCGCACGATCACGCTGTCGATTCGGTCGAACTGTGCATTCCCGTCGGTGAACGTGACGGTCTCGGGGGCGTCGACGGCGACGGGGTACGCGCCCTGTGCGGTCGTGCCTTGTACGGCGGAGCGGCCGACGCCGATCTGTAGGGACATGGCGCCGGCGCTCGTCGCGGCGAACGGGTTCCCGCCGGGGATCACTCCGTCGCGGGTCCGTATCTCGTCCTCGGGCGACCATGTGCCGATGGGGGCGAGGCGGGTGTCTTCTCTCGTCTGCCCCAGGGGCAGTAGCCATGCGGGGCGCACGGTCACGGCGGGGACTCCTTACCAGTAGGCGGCGCGGTAGCGCACGACGACGGACGCGGCCGGGTCGGTGCTGCCGGGCGCGGCGCGGAACATGAGGGGGGTGGTGCCGGGGGCGAGGGTGAACGTCTGCTCGGGGACCGATCTAGCTGACGCGGTGTGGAGCCGCGAGGCGGTGCCGTTGAGCGTGACTGTCCCGGCGTGGGTGTCGACGACCAGGCGGTCGCCGGCCGCGAGCGGGAGGTCGTATTCGAGGACGTCGCCGGTCGTCGTGTTCGTGAGGCTCGGTGCGGTGACCGGGCCCCGGAACTCGATCACCGGGTGCGTGTCCGCGTTGCCGGTGTTGGCGGCGGTCATACGGCCGGTGCTGCCGGGCGAGCCGAAGTCGAGCGGCCACGACAGGACTTCGCCGCCCGTGCTGATCCGCAGCGACGACGTGCCCACGGGCACGGCACCCGGAAGCGCGGCGGGCAGCAGTACGACCGGCTGCACCCATGCT